>JAVBNW010000063.1:0-58944 GCA_031551255.1 Eubacteriales bacterium
GCCTTGCAAAAATCCTCCGTCCGTACCAAATCCGAGGCTTCCAATGGGTGCAGGCGCTGTACCGGCTGAAAATGGGCGGGGTGCTGGCGGACGATATGGGCCTTGGCAAGACGCTGCAGGTGCTCTCGCTCGTGGAGTGGGGCAGGCAAAGGGAGGGCGTGAAGCCCACGCTCGTCGTCGCGCCGACGACGCTTACGTACAATTGGCTTGAAGAAGTCGGCAAATTCACCCCGCATCTAAACGCCGTGGTGCTCGCCGGTACGGCGGCCGAGCGCCATGCGCAGGCTGCCGCCGCGGCGGAGTGCGATTTGGTGATCATGTCCTATGCGCAGGCCCGGCGGGATGCCGAGGCCATGCAGGATATCGACTTTCGCTTCGTGGTGCTCGACGAGGCGCAGCACATCAAGAACGCGGCGACGGTGGGCGCAAACAGCGTCAAGCTGTTTCGCGCGCAGGCGCGCTTTGTGCTGACCGGCACGCCGATGGAAAACCACCCCGGCGAGCTTTGGTCGCTGTTTGACTTTGTGCTGCCCGGCTATCTGGGCGAACAAGATGACTTTTTGCGCAGGTTTTCCGGCGAAGACGGCTCAGAACAGCTCAGCCGCCGCATCCGGCCGTTTTTGATGCGCCGCTTAAAGCGCGATGTGCTCAGCGACCTGCCCGAGAAGCTCGAGCATCGCATCGCCGCGGAGCTTACGCCCGCGCAGCGCGAGGTGTACCGCGCCACGCTCTCGCGCACCAGGGACGAGCTTGACGAAATGCTCAGAGAGAAGGGCGGGCTTGAACGATCCCGCTTTAAGGTACTGGCGGCGATTACGCGCCTTCGCCAGATCTGCTGTCACCCCGCGCTGTACCTGCCGGGCTATACCGGGGGTTCGGGCAAGCTGGAACTGGTCATGGAACTGGTGCGCGATGCGCTCGACGCCGGGCATCGTATCTTGCTGTTTTCACAATTTACTTCGATGCTCGCCCTTATCGAGGAAGAGCTGCGCAAGGCGGATATCCCGTCGTTTTACTTGGACGGCAAGGTGCCCGCGCGGGATAGAATGGACATGGCTGCGCGCTTTAACGCGCTGGAGCGGCCGGTGTTTCTCATTTCCCTGCGTGCGGGCGGCACGGGGCTGAATCTCACCGCCGCCGATACCGTAATCCACTACGACCCTTGGTGGAACCCGGCGGTGGAGGATCAGGCGACCGACCGCGCGCACCGCATCGGCCAAGAAAAGGTGGTGCAGGTGATCAAACTCGTCGCTCGGGATACGATCGAGGAGAAGGTATTCGATTTGAAGGGAAAGAAAAAGGAGCTGATCGACCGCATCATCACCCCGGGCGAGGGCATGCCCACGCAGCTGTCGGCGAAGGAGATTTTATCGCTATTTGAATAGAACTTATTTTTAATTGCAAATAGAGCCTATTTTCGAGCGTATTATGTTATGGATATGGCACCTACAATGGCAATGTTGGGAAGCGTTATTTTTGATGACAAAAAGCAAGCGTTTCGTCGTAAAGAAAGAAACATCCGTCAGCAAATCGTTCCGCCTTCCGGAGGATTTGCTGGATAGGATGAATAATCTCGCAGCAGAAAAGAATATATCGCTGAACAAGCTCGTGGTGCTGTGCTGCGGGTTTGCGATGGATAACCTGGCCGAAGAACCGGAAAAAGCAAATGAACCGACGTGACGGGGGGATAAGTATGGCCAGCCGGAGCGAGGATCACGAGGGCCATAGGGAGCGCTTGCGCGAGCGCTACCTGAAGGAGGGGATCGACCACTTTCAGGATTATGAGGTGCTGGAGCTATTGCTCGCCGGTTTTTTGCCGCGCATCGACACCAAGCCGTTGGCCAAAGAGCTGCTTCGATATTTTGGCGCGCTGTACCGCGTGTTCGAAGCATCGCCGGAGGATCTTAAAAAGGTGAAGGGCATCGGCGATAAGACGGCGTTCGGCATCGCAATGCTGCCGCACTTGTTCCGTCGCTATTCGCTCGATCACTGGGGCAGGCGGCCCTCGCTGCTTATCAAGCACGAAATGGGAAAATATTGCATGAGCCTGTTCATCGGCGAGCGCTACGAAGCATCCAAGCTCATACTGCTCAATGCCCGCGGCGAGCTTTTGCATACCGAAGTAATTTCGCGCGGCACGATCGATCAGGTATCGATCTACGCGCGCAACATATCCGAGCTGGTGCTCAGGCACCAGGCCAAGAATGCGGCCATCGCCCACAACCACCCCTCCGGCACCGATCAGCCGTCTCAGACCGACCTTGAAGTGACGATCATCGTGCACGCCGCGCTGGATGCGATCGACGTGGAGCTTATCGATCACATCATCGTCTTGGGCGACGACTATCTTTCCATCAGGGATTACATGGGTGAGTTTCGCGCCGGCCCGTTGAACATGGGCCGTTCCCCTTGGGTAGAGGATGACGACCTCGCGGCGGAAAAGGAAGTGTGAAGCAGCAAAAGGGTCCGGCAGGCAACATGCCTGCCGGACCCTTTCGTTTTGCAAGGTTTTACGACTACTTTGCCTGTGCCGCCTTGCCGCTTACGGTTTTGATGGCGAACAGCGCGCCCAACAGCAGCACGGCGGTAACCGCCAGCACGATCGCCGCGTTTTGCACAAAGCCCGCCAGGATATAACCTAGGAACGACACCCCCGCCACCACCATCGCGTAGGGAATCTGCGTGGATACGTGCGCGATGTGGTTGCATTGCGCGCCCGTGGAGGCCATAATGGTGGTATCGGAAATCGGAGAGATATGATCGCCGCACACGGCTCCTGCCAGGCAGGCGGAGATTGTGATCACCAAAAGGGTGTTCATTTCGGGGAAGATCGACAGCACGATCGGAATCAGGATGCCGAAGGTGCCCCAGGATGTGCCCGTCGCGAACGAAAGCCCCAGCGCGATCAGGAAAAGGATGGCCGGGAGAAAGTTTGAAACCCCTGCGTTGCCCTTGACGAGGTCGCCAACAAATTCTCCCGCGCCCAGCGCATCCCGGCAAAAGCCGCTGAGCGTCCATGCGAAAGTGAGGATTAAAATGGCGGGAACCATCTGCCGAAAGCCCTCGGGCAAGCTTTCCGCAAACTGGCGAAACGTGAGCACCCTGCGCGGAACGTATAAAAGGAAGATTACAAACAGCGCGACCAGCGAGCCCAGCGCCAAGCCTACCGACGCGTCGCAGCCCGCAAACGCATCGATGAACGGCACGCCGTCGAAGAAGCCTCCGGTGTAGATCATGCCCACGATACAGCTGATAATCAGCACGACCACGGGCACGACAAGATCGAACACGCGGCCCTTTTCGTTGACGGCTTCTTGCTCTTTACCGGCATATTCGTTGCCCACGCCGCCGAACAGATCGCCCTTTTCGGCGAGCTGTTCATGCCGCTTCATGGAACCAAAGTCAAAGCGCATGATGGACATCGCCACCACCATCACGATGGTGAGCAGCGCGTACAGGTTGAAGGGGATAGACTGCAAAAACACGGAAAACCCGTCGATCGCCGAGCCCTCGGCCGAGGATGTCACAGCGGCCGCCCAGCTGGAGATCGGCGCAATGATGCAGATGGGCGCAGCGGTGGCATCGATGATATAGGCAAGCTTTGCGCGGGATATTTTGTTTTTATCCGTCACCGGCATCATCACGCTGCCGACCGTCAGGCAATTGAAGTAGTCGTCCACGAAGATCAAAGCGCCCAGCGCGAATGTGGACATAAGCGCGCCGCGCTTCGTGTGGATGCGCTTGCCGGCCCAACGGCCATATGCGGCCGAGCCGCCTGCCTTGTTCATCAGCGATACGATGACGCCCAAAATCACTAAAAAGATCAGGATGCCGACGTTCCAGCTATCCCCGATTTTTTCCGTAAACATGGATACGATCGAGGTGGTCGCGAGCACGGGGTTGAAATTCGCGTAGAAAAACGCGCCGGCGACGATGCCGACGAACAGGGAGATGTAGACCTCTTTCGTGAGGAGCGCCAGCACAATGGCGACGATGGGGGGCACCAGAGACCAGAACGTCGCATACATGTTGCTTTGGTAACCATCCCCGGTCTCCGCGGCGAAGGCCGTTGCGGCCAACGCGAACAGAAGCACGGCGACGGCGGCTATGGAAAACACAAGTTTTCGGGTCCGTTTAGGCATTGCGATCTCCCCTTCCGCGCCCGCATGAAAGGCTTTCAAGGCCGCTGCATATCCGGAAGCCCATCGACGATGCCAAGCCTTCCTTCGGCAAAAACTGACATGAATTTAACACGGCTCTCCGCTAAAGTCAACGGAAAACCGCATAATTCGGCAGTTTATATCCGGACGGTTATGGAGGGGATGCATTTTGCGAAATACATAAGCGCTATGCCGACGGCTCCCTAACTCGCTGATCTGGCACGGCGTACCTGCGCGCGGCGGCGAACACTTCCGTTACGTCGATGGGTTTTGCGACATGTGCGTTCATGCCCGACGCAAGAGCGCGGTCGACATCCTCTTTATAGGCGTTGGCTGTCATGGCGACGATCGGCACGCCTTCGGAATCCGGGCGCGCGAGCGCGCGGATCTTCCTTGTAGCCTCGTACCCGTCCATTTCGGGCATTTGGATGTCCATGAAAATCAATTGGTAATGGTAGGCCGGCGATTGCTCAAAGAGCTCCACCGCCTGCCTGCCGTTTTCCGCCTCGTAGATCGTTACATTTGTCGGCGAGAGGATTTCGCGCAGGATCAGCCGGTTCACCTCGATATCTTCCACGATCAGAATGCGAAAACCGCGAAGATCCGGCGCGTCCGGCTCGCCCAGGAGATCTTCTTCGGCCATTTCGCCCTTTGTAAACGCGAGGGCAAAGCTAAAAGCCGTCCCCTTGCCCCACTCGCTTTGAACGCTGATATCGCCGCCCATCGTGTTGATGAGGTTCTTGCTGATGGAAAGGCCCAGGCCCGTTCCTCCAAAGCGCGCGGCAATCGTCGAGTCGCCCTGCTCAAAGGGTATGAACAGGTGCGACATCTGTTCCTCCGTCATGCCGATGCCACTGTCCCGCACGGCGAACCTTACCTCGATGTTTTCTCCGGTTTCTGAAAGGATCGCAGCTTCCAGCGAGATCTCGCCCTCGGCGCCCGTAAACTTTACCGCGTTGCCCAGCAGGTTGATCAGCACCTGGTTGAGCCGGAGCTTGTCGCCCATCACGACCTCGTGCGCGAATTCATCGATCCGAACTGCGAAGAAAACGCCTTTTTCCGCGCAGCGCGAAGAGACGATCGCCACAACCTCTCCCAAGGCTTGCGGCAGGTTGAACGACTCGCTGGCGATTTCGAGCTTTCCGGACTCTATTTTGGACATATCCAGCACGTCGTTGATGACCCCCAGCAGGTGGTGAGACGACGTGATGACCTGACCTATGGATGCGAGCACCTTAGGCGGATCTCCCATCGAAGCCTTGGCGATTTCGGACATGCCGATGATCGCGTTGAGTGGCGTGCGGATTTCGTGGCTCATCTTGGCCAGGAACGAGCTCTTGGCCTGCGAGGCTACCTGCGCCGCCGCCGTCTGAAGCTCCAGTTCATGCGTGCGGGTTTTTACGGTTTTTTCAAGGTTTTTGCGCAGCGCTCCGTTTCTTATGAGAAACACGCACAGCATCACGAGAAAAGCCAGCAGCAACAGCGTAAAGCCGAAAAGCATGATGGAGCGCGTTCTTGCAATCTCCGCGGCATAGTCGAACGTACGGTTTTCCCAGCGCGTTGCGATGATATCCGCCTTGGCAAAGGCCTGCGCCTTGTCGATGATCGAGCATAGAGCGGTTTGATCAAGGCCAAAACCGAGCTTGGGTTCGAGCGGGTGATTCAGCACGAGGTTCGCTTTATAGCCCGGGTTTTGGTAGTAGTGGGTTTGGCTCAGCAAGATGTTTTCGGATGTCATCAAAAGGTCGATTTCGCCGCTCGTGAGCGCGGCGAAGCCGTCGGTGTTGGTATCGAACGCGACGGGCTCGTTTCCGGGGAACCATGTAAGATACATATCCCTATAGGCGCTGTCTTTGAGCACGCCCACCCTTTTGCTCAGCACTTGGTAGAGTTCCAGATCGGGATAGTCCGTCAGGGAGATGAACGCATAGTTCGTCGTGCAATAGGGGAGGGCGGACCACAGGAATTTGTCCGCGCGGGCGTCCGAATAGAGCAGTTCGGAAACCATGGCCGCCTCGCCTTGCGAAAGCAGCGAAAGGATCTCCGCCCAGGAGGCGTCGGTATCGTTGGCCGGAGCAAACGCGAGCCCGGTGAGCGCGGTGATCTCATCCAGCATGTCCGGGACGATGCCCTCGAACCGCCCATCGGTTTCGTTGTAGAAGGATACCGGGTAGTTATCCGTATCAAAAGCGACGGGTATCGGGTTTGCGCCCGAGGAATGCCGATTAATATAACTTAATTCTTCTCGCGTAAACATGCTAAACAGGCGGTGACGGCTGTAATCTTTTGCGCCCCGTGCGTAAAGGTCGGTAAGCTCGTTAAGCCCTCCCGCCGCCAGATATTTGTCGACCGCGGAGATTAGGGGCTTAAGTTCATCCTTTTGCGCCGTCAGCGAAACCGGAATGCAGATGAGGGGGAGGAATTCTTCCGATACGATGGAGGAATCGAAAAACGATTCGGAGACGCTTTCGTTGATGAATGCGTCGATGGAGCCGTTCGCGAGCTTTTCGGAGGCGGCGGCAAAGCTATCGACATAAAAGACGTCAAAAGGGTTGCCGTACGCGGCGCGAAAGGGCTCCAGGTGAACCGAGCCCGTTAGAAAGCCCAGCTTCGGCGCTCTTTTCTTCGCGATAGTCGCGATGTTGTCGGCGTCGGCCAGGGAAAACACATTCATGGAGCGCTCGGCGATGGGGGCCGTCATCGCGTAGATTTCGCGCCGCTGGGGCGTCGGAATCAGATCGCCGGAAAGGTCGATAGCGCCGTCGGCGAGTCCTCGTATGATATCGTCCCAATCGTAGAGCGAGGGCGTTATTTCGATGCCGAAAAGCGAGGAAAAAAGCGCGCAAACTCTCACGGTATACCCGGAAAGCCTACCGTTTTCATCGAGGAACGATTCGGTAGAGGAAAGCGCGCCGTATACGAGCGCGCGATCATGCGCCTTGAGCGCTTCAATACCCTCTATTTCTTCTTGCGTAATGCCGGGAATGTCGCGGTAGGTTAGAATGCTCGTCGAATCTTCCGGAGCCCTGCGCGCGCTGCATCCGCACGCGCATGCCAAAAGGAGGAAGACTACAAGCGGCGACACAAGTTTTGCCATCTTCATGCTGTAACCTCTGGTGATCTGCGTTGCGGAGCGCACATTGCGGCGCATCTTCCAATATTGGCTACCCTTAAATCTTTTACATTAAAAAACAGTATAGCATATTTACTGGCAAAAGGCCCTGGGCGCGATGTTTGGGCGGTGTTGCTTCTATGCTATAATCCTGTTATGGAGGGGATGGGCATGAAAGTGGGACCTGACCCGGACAGCGTATATCCCAACCCGGCGATTCCGTCGGTGTGTTTCGTTAAAAATACCATAACAAGGCCGAACATTCTCGTGGGGGATTACACTTACTATTCCGACCCGGAAGGCGCGCAAAGGTTCGAGGAGCGCGTGACGCACCACTAGGACGTTCACGGCGACAGGCGGCTCCTCGGCAAGTTTTGCGCGATCGCCCGGGGCATAGAATTCGTGATGAACGGCGCAAACCACCGCATGAATTCCGCCACGACGTATCCATTTAACATCATGGGCGGGGGGTGGGAGGCATATGCCCCCGCGCTTGGCGATTTGCCGTTTAAGGGAGATACCGTAGTGGGAAACGACGTGTGGATTGGGCAGGATGCGACGATTCTGCCCGGCGTGCATATCGGCGACGGGGCCATCATCGCCGCGCGCGCGGTGGTGGCGAAGGATGTGCCCGCCTACGCCATTGCGGGCGGGAACCCCGCGCGAATCCTACGCATGCGCTTTGACGAGAAAACCGTCGCCCTTTTGCTAAAACTCAAATGGTGGGATTTTTCGCCGGACAAGCTTGCGGCCAGCCTTCCTGCGCTGTGCAGTTCGGACTTTGGAGAGCTTGTCAAGCTTGCGCAGTCCGAGGGGTAAAGCCGCCGTTTCCAGCGCGTTTTAGAGCGGAGCGCCCTGATCGGCGGGCTTCCAGAAGGCCGCGTGCCGCGCGAGCGCGTTTTCCACTTCGCCCACGGCATCGTCGGGCAAGGGAAAATACGGTACCGCTCGGGCATTGGCCCTATTCTTGCCGGAAAAACCCCAAGTGCCCTCGATTCTTCCCCGCAGAATAAGCCAGTGGCTCGTATCCGGCGGGAACGCATCCGGCTCGCGCTCGGGCGCAAGGGCGGAGCGATCCTTGTAGCCCATGCCGTATTCGTCGTAATCCGGCAGAAGAAATGTACCGCGGTCCGCAGCGGGCGTCGCTGGGGGGCATTGTGGAAATATCCACTCCGACGCGCCCTCTTTTTCCCGCGCGAACTGTGCGCCGAGCATTGCCGCGCCCCGGCGCGCGTCCCCGAGCGAAAGCCCCGACCAATACGCAAAATCGCGCGCGGTGGCCGGGCCTCGGCTCAAGAAATAGCGTTCCGCCAGCATACCCAGCATGTCATCTTGGCTGGGAACAGGGGTGGCGGGGCATCTTTCCTCGAGCAGCGCATAGGTAAATTGCTTGCCCGCGCGTCCCGCGCTGACCACCGCGCCCTCCAATTCCATGTGCATCATTAGATACGCGAGGCGCTGCCCGGCCGCCCGGATACCCACGCACGAGAGAACCTGCGCCAATTCATTTCTTGAAAGGGCTATGCCGCCCGATAGCGCGGCTTCGATGGCCTTGCGGGCCGCACAAAGTGTTTGCTCATCCAGCCCCTGGTTGCGGTAGATGGATGCGTTTTGGCGATGCACGTGAGGGGCCGTTAGCTTAAGTAGCCACCGGATGTCCTGCGGCGAAACGAAATGCCACGTCGGGCGCAGCAGATGCGTGCGCAGAATATGCCCGGCCTGGAACGCCCGCTCGACGTCCGCATCCTTAGCCGACGCCATTCTAAGCCCGACCGCCCACTTCGCCATCGCATATTCCTGGGCTTGCATCGCGCCAAGGTGGTGGACGACATCGGCGGGTTCTTTAAAAAAACCGCCGGAAAGCCTTTGATTCGCCAGGCGCGTTGCACGGATTTCGGATGCGTGCGTGAATGTCGCCCCCTTAAGAGCGCCTGCATGGGCGCGTGGACGATAGGATGAAGCCCGGCCGCCCCTATAGGCGCTTGCCCATCATCACCATGTCGTTCCAGCTCGCATAGCCGCGCTTTTGATAAAACCCCTCGGTTCTTTCCGATCTGGACGTAAAAAGATATGTTTTGTCGATGCCCTGGCCTTTGAGGCGGGCTTCGAACTCTCTCATCATAGCCGAGCCGATCCCCTCGCCCTGCCGGTGAAGGGACACGAAAAAGTCTTTGATATAAAACTGTACACAGTCGTAGTACAGCTCGCGGCATCCCACGATCGCCCCTACGAAAGCGCCCCTGTCATCCAGCGCCACGAGCCCATACGAGCCGGGGCAAAGGATCAACTCTTCAAGTTTTTGCGCCGCCAAAGGAACCGTCCACCCATCGTTCCAAGGTGGGGCGTTGTACGTTTCCACGTACAACGGAGCGAGGCAGGGGATATGGATTTGGCCAATCTCTTCATACTGCATTATGGATACTCCCTATTTGCGCTTTTCCCGCATCGCGCGGATTTCGGCCTCAAAGCCCATGTCGCTGGGGTGATAATAGGTTTCGTCCAGCGCGTCCTCGGGCATGTACTGCTGCTTAACCCAGTGGCCCGGGAATTCGTGCGGATATAGATAGCCCTTGCCGCTGCCTAGCTTATCCGCCCCCTTGTAATGCGTATCGCGCAGGTGCGCGGGCACGGGCGTGTTCGCCGCCCTTTCGGCGCTTGCGAACGCCGCGCCCATCGCCGCCACCACGCTGTTGGATTTGGGACTTTCGCAAATCGTGATCACCGCCTGCGTGATGGGTATGCGCGCCTCGGGCAGGCCCACGGTTTCCAGCGCCGACCACGCCGCCGCCGCGGTGAGCATGGCGTTGGGGTTGGCGAGCCCTACGTCTTCGCTCGCGTGCACGATGATGCGCCGAACGACGATGCGCGGGTCCACCCCCGCGTGCACCATGCGCGCGAACCACGCCAGCGCGGCATCGGAATCCGACCCGCGCAGGGATTTGCAAAACGCCGAGAGCATGTCGTAGTAGTAAGATTCGTCCATCTGCAGCACCTTTTGCTGGATGGACTCGGCAGCGATTTCAGAAGTGATGCGCGTGATCATATCGGCATCCGGCTTTGTGGTCAGCACCGCCAGCTCCAGCGCGTTCAGCGCCGAGCGGACGTCTCCGTTGGCGACGTAGGCCAGGTGGCTAAGCGCGTCCTCGTCGATGCGGATGTTCATATCGCCGTAGCCGCGCTCCTTGTCGGCGATGGCCCGCATCACTGCCGTGCGGATATCCTGCTCGCCGATGTGGCGAAACGCGAATAGGCGGCAGCGGCTTACAATGGCCGGCGTCATCGCGATCATAGGGTTTTCGGTGGTGGAGCCTATAAAGCGGATGGTGCCCTTTTCGATGGCGGGCAGGATGGAATCGCTCTGCGCCTTGTTCCAGCGGTGGCACTCGTCCAGCAGCAGGTAGGTGGATTGGCCGTACATCCTAAGCCGGTCATCCGCGCGGGCGATCACTTCGCGCACGTCGGCGACGCCGGAGGTGACGGCGTTTAGCTTTTCAAACGCCGCCTGCGTCGTGCCGGCGATGATGGCGGCGAGCGTGGTTTTGCCGGTGCCCGGCGGGCCGTAGAAGATGGACGAGGTGAGCCTGTCCGCTTCGATGGCGCGCCGAAGCAGGCGCCCGGGGCCTACGATATGCTCTTGCCCTAAAAATTCATCCAGCGTGCGCGGTCGCATGCGATCGGCCAGCGGGGCCATGCGGTCGGCCTGTTGCGAGAATAGATCCACCCGATCTCCCCCTTGTCGCGGTCATGTCGTGCCTACAAGAGTATACCCCTCCCCTTGACGAAACGCAAAAGGATCGTTACTCTGATCTATAGAAAAGTATGCGTTCTTGGGAGCGTGATGGGTTTGGATATGGATGCGATCTACGTAGCCTACGGGCAGGATGCGCGAGAACTGGGCAGGCGGCTGATCGAGGCGTCCGGCGCGGCGGGGTGCTTTGGCCCGGGCAAGAGCGTATCCGTCAAGCCAAATCTGGTGGTGGCCAAGCCCGCATCGAGCGGAGCGACCACCCACCTGGGCTTTGCCGAGGCCGTGCTGGAGGTCGCCCGCGATTGCGGCGCTAAGGATCTTCGCATCATCGAAGGCTCCTGGGTCGGCGCGGATACCGCGCGAGCGTTTGCCGCCGAGGGCTACGACAGGCTTGCCAAGCGCTTCGGAGCAAAGCTTTGCGACCTTAAGAAGGATGAGAAAGTCAAGGTTTCGTTTGCCGGCGAAACGGCCCTGGTGTGCAGGGCCGCGCTGGAAACCGACGCGCTGGTAAACTTGCCGGTGCTCAAGGCGCATTGCCAGACGCGGCTGACCTGCGCAATGAAAAACCTGAAAGGGTGCATTCCGGACAGCGAGAAGAGGCGCTACCACGCCGAGGGGCTCATGCATCCCATTTCCCTGCTGCCCGGGCTGATCAAGACGGCGTTCACGCTGGTGGACGGCCTATGCGGCGATCTTACCTTTGAAGAAGGCGGAACCCCGATGCCGATGAACCGCGCGTTTCTGGGCGTCAATCCGCTTAGGGTGGACGCGTACGCCGCGCATCTGATGGGGCTTACCCTTGCAGATGTGCCCTACCTTGCGATGGCTCAAAGGCACGGCTTGGGCAAGGCGGAGGTAGGCGAGGTGCGCGTGGTGGGCGCGTCCCAAACCGCGCCGGCCGACCTTGGTGACCGCAACGGATTTGCCAGGGTGAAGCGTCTGACGGCGAATGTCAGCGAAAGCGGCGCGTGCTCGGCGTGCTTTGGGTCGCTGGTGCGTGCGCTGTATAGTATGGATGAAGAGGGAAGGCCCTATCGCGGAAAAATTTCCATCGGTCAGGGCTTTCGCGGCAGAGCGGGCGAGGGATTGGGCATCGGCAAATGCTGCGCGATGTGCGCGCGCAGCGTGCCCGGCTGCCCGCCGGACGCGCGCGCCATCGTAGAGGCGCTGAAGAAACAAAAGGAATAGTTTGTAAAGCGGAAATGAGGCGCTTCCATGGATGCAAGCGACATGCGCCTGGCGGTCGATCCAATCATTTCGCAGGATCAGCTGTGGGATTTTTATGTGCGAAACGACATCTGCGAGACGGGCTATGGGGACAAACGCATCGCGGCGATTCCTCTTGAGCATTCTAGCGTTATCGTGGGCGCTTTCGCAGGGGAGAAGTTGGTGGGCATTCTGCGCGCATTGACGGATCGTTCCCAGGCTTTTATCGCGGAGTTTTGCCTTGACCTTACCTTGCAGCGCGAGAACGAGCACGGCAACGGTTCGCTGATCCAAAGCGATCCCCATGGCGTAGCCAAGGCCATGTATGCGCTGATGCATGCGGAACTTCAAAAGCTGGGGGTAGACTTTATCACCGCGTATATCGTAGAGGGCATCGAGGAGAGCGTGTACCAAGGCGTCGGTCTTGTCGAAAACGAGGGGCACAAGGTATATGTTTGGGACGACCGCCCGTATGTGAAGGGCGAAAAGCTTAAGCAAGAGGAGTGATTGGGTGCTGACAAGAGCCCTTGCCGGGGAAGTGCTGAAAAAGGCGCTGTCCACCGGAGGCGATTTTGCCGAGATTTATATGGAAGACAACCTTTCCAGCAACCTGAGCTGGCTGGACGGGCGCGTGGAAAACGCGCTCAGCGCGCGCACGCACGGCGCGGGCATCCGGGTGTTTCTACATTTTTTTGAGACGTACGCCTATACGAACGACACCTCGCGCGCGGGGCTTTTGCTGTGCGCGGAAAAGGCGGCGCAGGCGCTGTCCGCCACGGCCAAGCGCGCAAAGACGCCCTACCTTGTGGGATCCTCGATCGGCAACGCGCACCCGGCGGACATTTTGCCGTTTTACGTGCCGGGCGAGCGCAAGGCGGAGCTTCTCATGCGCGCGTGTAACGCCGCCCGCTCGGTGTCGCCCGAAATCCGTCAGGTGGCCGCGCGGGTTCTGGACGGCGATAAGACGGTGTGGATCGCCAACAGCGAGGGCGTATTTACGCAGGACCGCCGCGTGCGCACGCGCTTTGTGGTGAGCGCGGTTGCGGCATCCGGTTCGGAAAATCAGGACGGCATGGAAGGCCCCGGCGCGCTTATGGGCTTTGAATTCCTGGAGGGGCTGGATATCGAGAAGCTGGCGAAAAAGGCTGCCAAGACCGCGATTACGATGCTGCATGCGCCCCACTGCCCGGCAGGGGTGATGCCGGTGGCGATCGAATCCGGCTTTGGCGGGGTGATCTTCCACGAGGCTTGTGGGCATGCGTTGGAGGCGACCAGCGTCGCCAAGGGCGCTTCGGTGTTTTGCGGAAAGCTTGGGCAGAAGATCGCCGCTGACTGCGTAAGCGCCGTGGACGACGGGACGATGCCCGGCGCGTGGGGGTCCATCAACATCGACGATGAAGGAATGCCCGGCCGCCGCAATTTGCTGATTGAAAACGGCGTGCTGCGCAGTTATCTGATCGATAAGCTTAACGCGAGGCGCATGGACATGGCGCCCACCGGCTCGGCCAGGCGCGAAAGCTACCGCTACGCGCCGACGTCCCGCATGACGAACACGTACATCTGCGCGGGTAAGGATGCCGATAGCGAGATCATCGGCTCCATGGCGGAGGGCCTTTACTGCAAGCAAATGGGCGGGGGTTCGGTGGATTCGGTTACGGGCGAGTTCAACTTCGCGGTGCGCGAGGGGTATCTGGTAAAAAACGGACAAATCGACCGCCCCGTGCGCGGCGCAACCCTGATCGGAAAAGGGGCCGAAGTGCTCATGCGCATCGACAGGGTAGGGAAAAAGGTCGTGGAAGGCCAGGGCATGTGCGGCTCAAAATCCGGCAGCTTGCCCACCAATGTGGGTCAGCCGCTGATCCGCGTGTCGTCCATGATCGTGGGCGGCAGGAAGGAGGGCTAGCATGAAGGCGGATGCTTTTTTAGACAAGCTGATGACGCGGGCTTCGCGCGCAGGGCTTCAGGCTGCCGAGGCGTATATGGTATCGGGCGAAAATACCCGCGTGGCGGTGTTTGAGGGCGAGGTTTCGGAATCTTCGCTCAGCGTAAGTATGGGGGTTTCCTTCCGCGCGATGCTCGGCGGGCGCATCGGCTACGCGTCTACCGAGGCGGCGGACGACGAGGCGATCGACATGCTGATCGAGCGCGCGAAGGACAATGCGCGTACGGTCAAGGATGAGGACGAGCAGTTTATCTTCGCCCCGGACGGCGCATATCCTGCGGTAGAGGGCTCGTTTGAGCCTTCGCTCGCCGCTGCCGCGTCCCCGGCGAAGCTCATCGAGGGCTGCCTTGCGATGGAGTGCGCCGCCAAGGCCGAGGATAGCCGCGTGCTGCGCATGGCCTATTGCATCGGCGGATACGGCTCGGGCCAGACGCGCATCCTCAACACGCGCGGGCTGGATGTGTGCCACGACGACAACCTCGCTTACTATATGGCGGTGCCGGTTGTCAAGGACGGCGACGCCATGGTTTCCGGCGAACATTTTTTCGCAGGCAACAACCCTGCCGGGTTGGACCCAACAACTGTCGGGAGGCTTTCCGCGCTCGACGCCATCGGCTATATCGGCGCTTCCAGCGTGCCTGGCGGGCTCTACCCGGCCGTGTTCCGAAGAGATGCGTGGGCGAGGCTGCTCGCCACCTTTGCGGGCGTTTTTTCCGCGGAAAGCGCGCACAGGGGGCTGTCGCTGCTAAAGGGCAAGGAGGGGCGGGCGATCGCAAATCCGCTGGTGACGCTTACCGACGATCCGCTTTTGCCGCGCGGCTATGCGTCCCGCCCGTTTGACGATGAAGGCGTGCCCGCGCGCCGCAAGAACGTGATCGAGGGCGGCACGCTGACGACGCTTTTGCACAACCTAAAATCCGCCAACCGGCAGGGCGTAAAGACCACCGGCAACGCGAGCAAGGGAGGGTATACGGCCCCGGTGTCCATTTCGCCGTTCAACTTTTACCTTCAGCCCGGCGAAAACGCGCCGGAGCAGCTGTTCCGTCACATGGACAGAGGCCTGCTTTTGTGTGAGCTTTCCGGCCTCCACTCGGGCGCAAACCCCGTAACCGGCGACTTCTCGCTGCTCGCCAAGGGCTTTTTCATCGAGCGCGGCCAGGTGGGCAGGCCGGTGAACCAGATCACCGTGGCGGGCAATTTCTATGAACTACTCAATAAGATCGCCATGCTCGGAAACGATCTGTGGTTCGATCTTCCGTCGGGCTCGGGCGCGTACGGCGGGCCAAGCGTTCTGGTGGATGGGCTGTCCATAGCCGGGCAGTGACGCGCAAAGCCGCATCGGGAGGAGGATAGGCTTTGAAAATCGGCTTATGTGTTGCGGAGTTTTCGACAAACCGCGTTGCCGCCAACGCAGCAGTGATTAAGGCCGCGGCCCGCGAGGCGCGATCGTGCGGCATCGACCTTATTTGCTTTGGGGAGGCCGTGTTGCAGGGCTTCTTCTCGATGAGCGGCGTATTAAAAAACGACAAGGAGTTTGCGCTTTCCAAGGATTCTCCGGAGATGAAGGCCATCGGGGAAACGGCCCGCACCTGCCGGATCGCCATCGCCTTCGGCTATATAGAACGCGACGGCGAAAGCTTGTTTAGCAGCTATATGGTGATCGGAGATTCCGGGGAAATGATATGCAACTATCGAAGAATATCCCCCGGATGGAAGGAGAAAACATACGGCCCGGAATACCGGCAAGGCGAGTCATTTGGAAATTTTCGCTATAAGGGCATCGACTTTTCTGTCGGCCTTTGCGGCGATTTTTGGTTCGATGAATCGTTGCTGACAAAAGAGGCGATCAAGGGCGACTACGTCCTCTGGCCTGTCTTTATCGACACGGGCTATAAAGAGTGGGGTACGACCGCCATAGCCGATTATGCCGCGCAGGCCAAAAAGATCGGTCGCCACGTCTTCTTGGTCAACAGTATTTTGCGCGAGAAGCGCACAGCCCAGGGGCGGGCGGTATACTTTGAGGACGGCTGTGTGAAGGGCGAGCTTGCGCTCGACGAGATGGGGATGCTCGAGTGCATCGCGTCATATGGGGCGGCGTCGTGATTTTCCGCAGGATGAGGACGCAAATATTCGCACCATGGAGATGCAGACATGAAGGAACGCTCGATTTTTGAGGATATATTTCAACTGGACGGCGATCGGATGACGATCGCTTCTTGCAAAACCGGCGATGTGAATTCATCCTATATTGTTACGTACGCCGGTCAAAAGGCCTTTGTGAAAATACAAGACAAGCAAAACCTTCCCGCATTCTATCGTGGACAGATAGAAAGGGAAGTTGCGGGGCTGAGGCTTTGCAAGGAAAGAAACATTCCATGCCCGTCCGTGCTTACGTATAGCTATGAACAAAGGTATATCGTTACGGAATATCTTGACTTTTCCCTGCTAAGCCAGGCGTGGGGCACGCTGAGCGGCGATCAAAAGGCGCATATTAAGAGGCAAGTCTTGAGCATTCTTCAAAACTTAAACGGCATAGCGGGCGATCGGTTTGGGAGCATATATCCTTCCGATTGCCGATACGGCGAATGGGGCGCCTGCTATCGCCGACTTATCGAAATAGCGGTGGGCGACTGTTTAACGTATCAATCCCTTAGTAAGAAAGAGGCTTCCGCTGTATTGGAGGCCGCCGACAAAAACTCTCTTTCCCTTCGCGAGGGACACGCCTGCTTTAACCATATGGATTTGCATTGGAACAATATTTTTGTCGAAAAAAGGGATGAACTCTACGAGATCGTAGGGATTGTCGACTTTGGAAGCGCTTTGTATGCCCCTGCGTACATGGATTTGTTTAGGTTGAACGGCGGCTTTTTTTACGGAACAGAGAAGTTTTACTCGTCTGAGGAAAGGCCGTATCGTATCGACGGGCACCAGAGCTTTTGCGCCGATGTGATCAATACGATCGACTATTTCGTATTTCTTTCTTTTATCGGCAACGTTGACCAAAATGTGAAAAGTCGCCTTTTGAATATCTGTGAAGATTATGTATCCAAGGGAGAGAGATAGGCAAACCGCGCGCTGCTCGCGCAATGCGGGATAATGAGGCTAAGAAAGTAGAGTAGGTGGTGCGGTATGGATTTCTGGCAGGGCAAGACCATTGCATTGAGGGCTTTTGAGCCCGAGGATTACGATATTTTCTTTGAAACGCTCAAAGACGCGTCCATACAAAAATATGAATCGGATCTGCGAGCGCCGATGTCTTTGGAGGCGTGCAAGGCGTTTGCGCTCTCCCAATCGCAAAGGGGAAACGGTATCGACGACCCGTTTTTGATCATCGTCGATCAGACAGGCAACAGGGTCGGGATTGCGTCGCCGTCGATCGAAGATAAGCGGGTGGGCGTCTTCACCTGCGGCATATCCATCAAGCCCGAATACCAACGCAGGGGATATGCTTCCGAGGCGCTCAAGCTGATATGGAAGTTTTACTTCGATCAGATGAGATGCGTAAAGTTCAGCGCCTGCGTCTACGATTATAACGCCGCTTCCTACAAGCTTTGCGCAAAGCTGGGGCTCGTGGTGGAGGGCGCCGCAGAAAGACGGTTTTTACAGATGGAAAGCATTACGACGAGATCTTATATGGCCTGACGGACGACGAATACCGCGCCTGCATGTATAGTCACCGATCTTGAAAATCCGAACACCTGAGCGGCCATTTTTCCACCCCGCGCTGTCATCGTCGGTCGACGTGGCTGCAGGCCACGCCTCCCTCCTTCTTCGCGCGGGGACGAAAAAATTGTTCGCTCATTTTGCTCGGATTTTCAGGACCGGTGACTATAAGAATATATCGCGGAGGTTACAGATTATGGACGCGAGAGAAAAGATACTTTTGGATTATTTCCGTTCGTGGATCGAAAAAGATATCGCCGTTTTGTATCAAGCGTTCGATAGCCATGCTACTTACGTCGAATCATGGGGCCCCGCATATCGCGGCTTGGCGCAAATTGCGCGGTGGTTTCAAGATTGGAACGAGCGAAATTCGGTGCTGCGGTGGGATATCAAACGTTTTTTCCACCAAGCCGATACATGTGTTTGCGAATGGCATTTCGAGTGCGATTGCGATGGTACGGCGCATGCCTTTGACGGCGTCTCCATCGTTAGTTTCAACGGCGACAATAAAATCGTCGGCTTACAAGAATTTCAGTCGAAAATTCCTAACTACTGCCCGTACGAATAACGTATACAGCCTCATGATATGTCGGTGAAGCGCGCCTTGTGTCGCATGCCAATGCGATGTAAAATAAGGTGTTAAGCGAAAGCCGCATGAGCCGGCGGGGGATTCATAGATTGGACCCCAATAGGCGATTCGCAGAAGGTGGATGGCCTTGCGCTATCTCTATGCGATCGAGGCCGTTGAAGCGGCAGAAGGATAGAGCGAAGTACAAAGGTTCTATGTAGTTTGTACGGCCAGTAAGTAGGAGGCATACATCATCCATGAAACGTTCGCAAATCAATAAGATCATACAAGACAATATCTCATTTATCGAGGGAACCGGTTTTGTACTGCCGCCGTTTGCAAAATGGACTGTGTCTGAATGGGATGCGATAGGCGGCGAATATGACGGCGTTCGCAACGGCAGGTTGGGATGGGATGTATCGGACTACGGCAGCGGTGACTTTCATAAAAAGGGCATTGTAGCGCTTACAATCCGCATCGGCAATGAGAAAATAGATGGGTTCGACAAGCCGTATGCGGAAAAGCTGCTTATTCTGGAGCCCTTTCAGGAAATACCGCTGCATTTTCATCCGAACAAAATCGAAGATCTGATCAACCGGGGAGGCGCGGATTTCTTTATTAAGCTGTATAATTCAAACCCCGATGACTCGATTAACACAGTGCCTGTCAACGTGTTTATGGATGGCCGAAGGTTTACGGTGCCCAGCGGAGAAATCATTAGGGTCAGACCGGGAGAAAGCATCACTTTGCTGCCTCGGCAATACCATGCATTTTGGTCTGAAAGTGGAAAAACTCTTTTTGGCGAAGTAACGATGACGAACAACGATCACCATTTTTTCGACGTAGAGCCGGGGCCTACAGAGATAGAGGAAGATGAGCCACTGCTATTTTTGCGCGTGGCCGACTATTAAAAGTAGATTGACCTTGCCTTTCTGTGATCTCGATTTTGCACAGTTTGCCGGCGCGTTTGTTTGTTGCGATTTGAGTGCTGTTTTCGATCATAGGCGCATTTTGGCAAAGCGGAATCGCTCCAGCCCCAATATGCAGTTTTGCATTCTTTTGGGGCTGTGTTTGTTGGAGGCGTCTTATATTGATTGCGCCGGCGTCCACATGTGCGGAAGATGTTTTCGGTGTAAATGCGATTGAAATTTATCTATGGAATTTATTAATAACGGCGGACTTGTGCAATTGAAGAATATCAACCGAAGATTCCAGCGTATTATCTTGATGGTTAACACAAATATTCTCGATGCATATCCGCGCATTTCTTATGATTGAACCACGTTATTATGGGCGTTTTTATTCAAAAGAAACGACAGGGGGAATTGCCTTTGAAACCATGGTTAGTCGCGGCGCTCGCGGGACTGATTCTCTTTTCCTTTTGTCCACCCGCCTTCGCAGCAGCGTCTCCGGCCGTCGCGCCGGATACCCCGTCGGCGGAGCTTGCGGTGTTCGAGGGCGACCTTTCCCTGATAGAGCACGACATCTCGTTTGTCATGGCGGGACAGGATACGCTGTGGCGCCCCATGGCGCGGGTTACCGCGCGCTACAAGGTGGAGTCGCAAACCGCTCAAACGGCGCGGCTCGCCGTGCCGATGGCAGGGGGGCTGTACATGCTCGAAGGACAAAACATTTCCGTGCAGGTGGACGGCGAAGCTGTCGACACGCGCGCGGTCGTTACTGCAAACGCACCCGAATCGGAATCGCTGCCGGGCTTTAAGCGCTGGGATGCCATCGTCACCCCTGAAGCCCTTGCCGGCGATGGGCTGACGGCAAAGCCGATATATCGAAGCCTCTCTCCCGATATGCCGTGTGCGCTATACCGCTTTTCCTTCGATAGGGGCGCATACGGCGGAGAGCTCAAAGTGAGCGGTATCTCCGTGCCGGAGGGAGCGATCCTTATACAGGACGATCTGTACGAGTCTTACGACGACGATGGCGAAAATATCGTAGAGGGCGAGCTGATGACGTGGGTGTGGGATGAGCCGGGTTACGAGCTGCTTGAAGCGGAGCCGGAGCTCATCCTGATCGGCGGAGAGCTTTCCCAGATGCCCACGGCCACATACGCGGAGCTTACCGAGGATTACGATATAGGCGACGAGAAGCCCATAGAAGTTTTGATGGAAAGCATGACGCTTCAAGAATACATCGCCCGCCTGGCGAAGCGGCAAAGCCTCCTTTCGGCCGAAGTATGTCAGGCGTATATTCTCGAGGCGCTCCAGATGCGGCTGGGATATGACATCCCCCAAACGTACATGGTAGACTCTCTGCTGGAAACGATCGACTATGGCGAGTTTATCGTCGCGCACCGTTTCGACGTGAATTTTCAGGCGGGACAGAAGCGGGAAATCGTCGTCCGTTACGAAGTATACGGGACGATGGACTATACGCAAGGAAGCGGCTACTCGCAAATTTTTGCGCTGCTTGCCGAACCGCTTACAAGTTTCCGCGAAATTTGCCCGGTTACGGTGTCCATCGAGCTGGAAGACGCAGACCTTTCCTATACGAGCTGGCCCATGGAGCAGTCCGGAAATGTGCACCGGTATGAAGGCGCGCAGCCCGATGGCAACCTGTATTTTCTGGTCGATATGAGTTCGATGTACTCGGGGATGTATCCGTCGCTCGATGGGTGGGGGGGGTTGGAGTCGGACTTTTACCGGGAGGCCTCGCGGGTATCGCGGATGTTTACGCTGTCGATGGTATACGTATTGGCGGGGCTCGTCATCCTCGCGGCAGCGGGCACGGGCCTTGCCGTGGGATTGCATGCGCGCTGGCACAACAAAAGATCGCAAGGGAGGTAGACCATATGCCGCTTCAACAGATGATTTTTAGGGATGCGCGATGGATAACGCCCAAAGGGGCGCAAAGCTCTATCGGGGGAAACCGCGCCGCGATGTTCCGGCTGGAATTTGTGCTGCCCGAACCGCTGCCCTCCGGCGTGGCTCTCAAGCTGTGCGCTACGGCGCATACGCGCTATAAATTGTTCGTCAATGAAAAACAGACTTCGGTCGGCCCACGCAAAGGCAACGTGCAGCAACATTTTTATGAAAGGGTGGAGCTTTCGGATGGCCTTGTGCCGGGACGCAACGTCATAACGGCACAGGTCGTAGCCTACGCGCCGCTGACAGATCCGGAGAACATGGGTTATTCGCCCATTTCGGTGCTGACGCTTGCGCTGGAGCCGATGCTGCTGATCGAGGGAGGCGCATATGCGGGCGATGCGTTGCTTTTTGATATCACCACCGGGCGCGCGGCGTGGCGCGCGTGCGTAAACGAGGGCATCGAGTGGATTCGCGACCCACAGACGCACTACATCGGCGCGCTGGAGCGCTGTATCGCAGAAAAATTACCGCAGCAAGACGGGGCTTGGCCGCCTGCCGCCGTCCGCTGGAACCCCAATATGAACGACTACGGCGAGATGCCGCCGCTTATGCTCGCCGAGCGCACGATCCCCGCGATGTACGAACAAGAGCATGCGTTCATTAGGCAGATGCCCTGCGCGGATTCTGTCGCGCTTTTAGGGTTTGACAGGGCCGTTGCAACCGAAATACCGGCGGGCTCGCGCTGCGCGGTGGAGCTGGACGCGGGCGAATTGACGACGGGCTATATGCACGTTCATCTTCACGGCGGAAAGGGAGCTAGGCTGCGCGTGCGCTATGGCGAATGCTACCGGCCGATGGAAAACGGCAAGCGAGTCAAGCGCGTGCGCGACGAGCCCTGCGAAGGCGGGCTCGACGATGCGTTCGACGAGCTTCTACCTTGCGGAGGGAGGCTCGAGTTTGCGTCGTTCTGGTTTCGGACGTTCCGCTTCGTAAGGATCGAGATCGAGACGGCCCAGGAGCCGCTGCGCCTGGAGGCACCCTACTATGTGCGCACCGGCTATCCGCTCGAGGTGAAGGCGAGCGTGCGCTCCGGCGCCGGGTGGGTGGAAAAACTATACGATGTCAGCCTGCGCACCCTCAGGTGTTGCATGCACGAAACGTACGAGGATTGCCCGTTTTACGAGCAGCTGCAGTATACATCTGACACGAAGCTCCAGATGGACTTTACCTATGCCGTCAGCGGAGATGCGCGCCTCGCGCGGCAGGTGATCGAGGATTTCCACCGCTCGCTGCTGCCCGACGGCATGCTGCAATCCCGCACGCCAAGCCAGCACAGGCAGGTAATTCCGCAGTTTTCGCTGTACTTTATTCACATGCTGGATGCGCTGTACCGCCAAGATGGGGATGCAAAGTTTGTCGCGCGCTACCGGCCCACCGTGGATGCCGTGCTCGACGCGTTCGACCGCCACCGGGATGCTGACGGCATGGTGCGAGACCTGGGTTATTGGGACTTTGGGGATTGGGAGCCCCGCTGGGAGCGCGGAAACCCGACCGCGGTCTCCTATGGCCCTTCCACCATCCACAACCTCGTATACGCGTGGACGCTTCAGGTGGCGGCGGGGCTTCTTAGCGAGACGGGCAGGGCTTCCGTGGCGGACGAATACGCCCAACGCGCCGGAGAGATTATGGCTGTGGTTCAAGCGCGCTGTTTCGACGCCGAAGCGGGCCTTTATTGGGAAGGGCCCGATTACCACGCGTACAGCCAGCACGCGCAGGTGTTTGCCGTGTTGTGTGGACTGCTGAAGGGTGAGAGCGCTTCCCGCGCCCTCGAAGCGGTTCTTCAGCGGGAGGACGCAGCGAAGTGCTCCTATCCGCAGCAGTTTTACCTGCTGCGCGCGCTCGAACAGTGCGGACGGTACGAGCTTTCCGAAGCCATTTGGAAGGATTTTGCCGATCTTTTGCCGCTGAACATCACCACGCTGCCCGAAACGCCGGTGGCCCCGCGCAGCGATTGCCACGCGTGGAGCGCGCTGGCGCTGTACGACATGCCCCGCGTTTGGCTGGGGGTGCGCCCGCTTGTCCCCGCCTGGAAGGGGATTGAGATCGCCCCTACGTTCCTGCCGTCGCTTAACGATATGGCGGGAGAGGTTCCTACGCCGCACGGGCCGGTTTCGGTGGCGTGGAAGCGCGATGGAGAAATCATCCGGTTTTCGGCGAAAGCTCCCAAGGGCGTGTCGCTCGTCGTGCGGCTGCCCGGCCGGAATGCCGTGGAGTTTCCGGATGGTGGCGTCGTGGAACTGCAAGGGTAGTGACGGTGCCCGCCGGCGAGTTATCGCTTATCTATGGAAAGGGCCTGTTCAGCGATTGCCGAACAGGCCCTACAATCTATAGACAACGGTACCTGAAAAAATGCATTGCGTGGCCAAGACATGCGCCTGGCTCCACAGTTTTGCGAATGAAGAAAATGTTTATACTGTTCGTAATTTAACTTTTCAAATTGGGAAACCATTTATTAAACTCTTCTGCCGTTTCATCCACAAATTTTTCAACAAGAGCCGGAGAAAAAACCGTTGACGAATCAAGTTTATTTGCTATAATTCGTTCATGCCTGTACGGAATCATCCATTTCACATCATCTTTTGATATAGATAAAGTTTCAATAAAACCGTCGTAATCCCAAATTTCCATTTCTTTATAAAGACTGTACGCCCATTCGGTATTATGATAAGCATACGAGTCTATTTTTTTATTTTCTTCCATGAATTTTGTCCAAGATTCTTCACCAAATTGATATGGAGGAAAAGTTGTGTTTTTCTTCCAAAAAACATGAAACTGTATGTCCGCAAATAAATGCAAAAGATAACCTTTCAAGTAATCGTTGTTTGCGTTTAAAGCAAACTTTCTTAAAACATCATCTCTGTCGGGAGCATCATAAAAATGTGACTTAATTTTTTTATCACTTCTTGTGTCGCCGTCTCGATTGGCATCAGGCGCAAGGTTTCCTATATAAAAAGCAAGACTTGCGTTAGGATTAACTTTTTTTGCGACAAGCAAATGAATCATGTGAACCGGCATAATTTCACCTCCGATAATATAAATCCGTTACATTGCCATCATACAGCACATAATTTTGAAGCGCAACACTTTCTCGCCGCCACGCATCGGCGAAGTGACAGGCAACATACCGGTGAACCGGGGAGCCCATGGGAAAGGGCCGTTCGCACTTGTCGAACCGGCCCTTCATCATAGGCAAAGGCATAACGGGGAATCTTCAGATGCTCTGTGCGGGTGCGGATTGATGGAGTTTGACTTGTGCCGAAAATGCCAATGCAGCGCAAACGCTATATTTTCTGAACAACATAGATGATGTTCATTCCGCAATCAAGCGTGCCCGGCAATTTCGTGAACTGGAGTTCCCTTTCGACGATGAACTCCCAAAATTCCTTATCGTTGCGGGCGTTTTCCAAAGCGGAATCGCCCGCCTGCGTAAACAGCCCGGCGGAACTCCTCTCTTTGATTTCTACGGGAAATTGAGAAAACAGGCCGTCCATTTCACTGCTTCTCATCATGTGAACGTAGTGTTTGCTGGGTACGGGGTAGTGCTCCCCGTCTTGTATGCCCGTATCAAATATCCATTTGGTAGCTTCGAGTCCGAATTGGTCTTTTTCGCATCGTATCCCGTCCAGATAGTAAAGCGAAGCGCCGATGAAGCTCATGGCCCCGAGGATCAGCAGTCCGCCCGGTTTCAAAACCCTGAGCATTTCGCGGATGCCGTCCTTTTCTCTATCTAAAAGATAGTTGACGACTCCTCCTATGCAAACGACGCAGTCGAATGTGGAATTGTCAAATACGCTCATATCGAGAACGTCTAAGACATGAAACGCCTCTACCTTTTGAAGTAGCGATATTTCCTTCATTTTGGATTTGTTAAACTCTATTTGATGGCTCGAGATGTCCGCCACAGTCAGCGCTTCGCACATGTGAACCAGATCCTTCGTGTACCTTCCGGAACCCGCGCCAATTTCCAAAACGCTATCGGTCGGCTTGACATAGCGCTTTAACATTTCAAGGTGCACCCGGTATAGAAGCTCGCCATGGCCGTCCTTTTCAAGCCGCGACCATTCGCGGTCTCCATAGTTGTCGTAACGGTTTCTTGGTATTTCGGGGTTGTAACTCATGAAAGCAGCTCCTTCTCATTTTTGTGTTATGGATAGGCAAAATGTCGCTAATGTCGCTTTCACTCATACAACCACCTCCTCCAAGAAAATATAGTCACCGGCCCTGAAAACCGAACAAAATGAGCGAGCCATTTTTCGCCTCCACGCGAAGGCGCAGGTGCGCGGGGCGGACAAAGCGGCGTTCAGGGGTTCGGCTTTCAGGGCCGGCGACTATATACATTCGTTGCCTTACCATCATACAGCGTGCGATCCCCAAGCGCAGCGCTCTCATGATTGGAGGCTCCCTATGGAAAAGGGCCCGTCCGACACTTGCCGAACCGGCCCTTTGATAGGCTGCGCTTCTTAGGTCTTGTTGACACAAACGCGGAGCGCCGTCTTTCGGCCGATTTTCGTGCCGTTAGTCAGCGTAGCTGCCGGCTACGCCTCCTTCCTGCGCCCCATCAGGCACAAAAATCGGCTCGAAATTCAGTATTTCGGATTATGTCAACAGGACCTAGTAATTGAACGCCGCCACTTCAAAATAGGCCTGTGGATGGGAGCACGCGGGGCACACGCCCGGGGCCGCGACCCCATAGTGCAGGTGACCGCAGTTGCGGCAGCGCCATACCACGGGTTCGCCCTTTTTGAAAATTTCGCCGTTGTTTAGGTTTTCCAGCAGCTTCAGGTAGCGCTTTTCGTGTTCCGCCTCCACCTTGCCCACCAGTTCAAAGTGTGCCGCGATTTTAGCAAAGCCTTCTTCCCTAGCCTCGCGCGCAAATTCCGGGTACATTTCGGTGGTTTCGTAGTGCTCGCCTGCGGCGGCCTCTTCAAGATTTTTGGCGGTGTCCGCAATGCCGTCTAAGAATTTGAACCAAAGCTCGGCATGCTCCTTTTCATTGCCGGCCGTTTCGGTGAAGATCGCCGACAGCTGCTCGTAGCCCTCTTTCTTGGCGACAGAGGCAAAAAAGGTGTACTTGTTGCGCGCCTGGCTCTCCCCGGCGAACGCTGCCAACAGGTTTTTCTCGGTTTTGCTGCCCTTGAGCTCCATGCCGATCCCTCCTTGTAGTTTTGCAATCATACAATGCGTACAAGCCCATTATACCACAAGGGGATTTTTCTTAAACAGATTCCACGGGAAAAGCTCCGGCACTTCCGTGCGGAAGCTCAAGGTCTCTCGGGTAGTGGGATGCGCAAGCGTAAGGATGTGGGCGAACAGAGCGATCTGCTCGCCGGGGCGGCCTGCGCCGTATCTTGCGTCGCCCCATAGAGGGAAGCCCTCGGCCGCAAACTGCACCCGGATTTGATGCGAGCGCCCGGTGTGCAACCTGACGGACATCAGCGAAAGTTCGCGTTGAGTATCCATCCGGCAAAACGACAGTTCTGCGCGCTTGGCGTTTATGGCGCCCTCGGAAACCGCGCGAGATGTATTGGTAGCCCCGTCCTTCACGAGCCAATGCACAAGCGTCCCAATCTCCCGGGGAATGCCGCGCACGATACACAGGTATTCCCTGCGCATGGTACGCGCGCGAATCTGCTCGCTCAGCCGCGCGGCCGCCTTGGAGGTGCGGGCGAACACGATCAGCCCGCCGACGGGCCGGTCGAGCCGATGCACCAGCCCCAAATATACCGCGCCCGGTTTTTGATATTTTACCTTGATGTATTCTTTTGCCTGGGAAAGCAGGTCGCCGTCGCCCGACGCATCTGCCTGCACCGGCACGTTGGGCGGCTTGTCGATCACCAGCAGGTGGTTGTCTTCATAGATGACCCTCACGCCGTCCACCGTCCGGAGGCCCCGCAGGGCAACACGATGCCGCCCTGCTCGACAGGCAGGCCGATTTCCTGCGCATCGGCGGTTCCGCCGTGCGCCTCGCCCACGGACTTCTTAAGCATATTGCCCAGTACGCTTGCCGAAAGGCCGGTGGTATAGCTGTTGATCAGGAAAAATAAAGGTTTTTCGCTCAAAATCATAGAGCATGCCTCGACCAGGGGGTAAAGCGTATCCTCGAGCTTCCACACCTGCCCGTCCGGGCCGCGGCCATAGCTGGGCGGGTCCATCAAAATCGCATCGTACGTGCGCTCGCGGCGCGCCTCGCGCAGCACGAATTTTGTCGCATCGTCCACCAAAAAGCGCACGGGCGCACTTTGCAAGCCACACAAGGCGAGGTTTTCCTTCGCCCACGATACCATGCCTTTTGCCGCGTCCACATGCGTGACTTTCGCGCCCGCCGCCGCGCAAGCCGCCGTCGCGCCGCCGGTATAGGCGAACAGATTTAAAACTTCGACAGGCCGCCTCGCTCCGCGAATCAGATCCGCCATCCAATCCCAGTTGACGGCCTGTTCGGGAAAAAGGCCCGTGTGCTTAAAGCCTGTGGGCCGCACGAGAAACCTAAGCGCGCCATAATGTAGCTCCCACGAGGCGGGGAGGTTGTTCGAAATATCCCACTGGCCGCCGCCTTCTTTCGAGCGTTGGTATCGGGCATCCGGATGTTCCCACAGCGAAGGCGCATGCGCTGGCCAGATCGTCTGCGGGTCGGGGCGGCGCAGCACAAAAGAGCCCCAGCGCTCTAACTTTTCGCCGTCCCCCGCGTCGATCACGGAAAAGTCCTGCCAACGGTCGGCCAGCCACATGCAACGGTTCCTCCTTTGTTGACGTTCGGTTGGGGTTGCCCCTAAAAATCGATGGCGCGAAGGCGGCTTGATGTGCATCGCGCCTTTTCCTATACTTTCACAACGGTCAGCACCGCGGTCTCTCCGTTGACATCCCACTCCTTGCCGGTAGATTCGCCGGGCAGATTGTAGGCGATGGAATCGCCCAGCACGACGCCGAGCACTTCGGCTTCGCCGCGCCGGATGGCCGCCGTCAGCTTTTCGCCCGCGCGCATGAACACCCGGATGCGGTCGGTTACCTCACAGCCCGAATCCTTGCGCATGGTTTGGAGTTTGGAGATCACCTCGCGCACAAGGCCTTCCTCGATGAGCGCATCCGTGAGGTTTGCGTCCAGTACCACGGTGAGACTACGGTCGGTTTCAGATACATAACCCTCTTTTTGTATCGGGTCGATCAGCAGATCGTCGCGCGACAGGCGAATCTGTGTGCCCTGCACCTCGTAGACGACCTCGCCCTTAGCGTCCAGCGCGTCCACGACGGCGTTGCCGTCCTGCGCGGCTAGGAACTGCCCCAGCGCGCCTAAAATCTTGCCGTAGCGCGGCCCGAGCGTGCGCAGCTGCGGTTTGATGCGGTAGGTGGTAAAGTCCCGCGTGTCGCGGGTGAACTTAACCTCCTTTACGTTCAGCTCGTCGGCCACCAAGTCCGCGTACTCCTTGGCGAGCGTGCCTTCGCTCTTGACGTACAGCGCGCTGAGCGGCTGGCGCGTCTTGAGCTGCGACTTGGCGCGGGCCGCGCGCGCGAGGTTGACGATATCCAGCACAAGCCCCATTTGATTTTCGAGATCCTTGTCGATCCTTGAGGGATCGCATACGGGATAATCGCACAGGTGCACGCTCGCCGGTGCGCCGGGGTCGACGGAGCGCACCAGGTTTTGGTACATTTGCTCGGCGATGAACGGCGTAAACGGCGCGCACAGCCGGGCCAGGGTTTCCAGCGCGGTAAAGAGCGTAACGTACGCGGCGATCTTATCGTCCGTCATCTCCTTGCCCCAGTAGCGCTCGCGGCCTCGGCGCACGTACCAGTTGGAAAGGTCATCCACAAACGCCTGCATCGCGCGGGCGGCTTCGGTGACGCGGTACTCGGTCAGGTCGCCATCCACCTGCCGAACGAGCGAGTTGAGTTTCGAGAGCGCCCAGCGGTCCATCGCGCTGAGCTTGGCATCCTTCAAACTGTATATCGTCGGGTCGAAGCCGTCGATATCGGCATAGAGGATATAAAAGGCATAGGTGTTCCACAGCGTGCCCATGAACTTGCGCTGCATTTCGCTCACCAGCTCCAGCGAGAAGCGCTTGGGCAGCCAGGGCGCGCCGTTGACGTAGAAGTACCAGCGCACCGCATCCGCGCCGACGCTGCCCAGCGCATCCCACGGCGCGATGCCGTTGCCTAAGTGTTTAGACATCTTCAGCCCGTCTTTATCCTGCACATGCCCAAGCACCAGGCAGTTTTCGTACGGCGCGCGATCGAACAAAAACGTGCCGATCGCAAGCAGCGTGTAGAACCAACCGCGCGTCTGGTCGATGGCCTCGGAGATGAACGCCGCGGGGAACATGCGCTCGAACAGCTCTTTGTTTTCGAAGGGGTAGTGGAACTGCGCAAAGGGCATGGAGCCCGCGTCGTACCAGCAGTCGATCACCTCGGGCACCCGGTGCATGTCGCTTTGGCACTTTTCGCACGTGAGCTCGATGGCGTCTACATACGGCTTGTGCAGTTCAATATCTTCGGGCACGTCGCGGCCCAGCTCGCGGAGCTCGGCGATGGAGCCTACCGCGTGCAGGTGCCCGCACTCGCCGCACTGCCAAAGCGGCAGAGGGGTGCCCCAGTAGCGCTCGCGCGAGACGGCCCAGTCCACCACGTTTTCAACGAAGTTGCCCATGCGGCCTTCCTTGATGTTATCGGGGAACCAGTTGACGCTCCTGTTGTTCGCAACCAGGTTGTCGCGAAGATCCGTCATGCGGATGAACCACGACGCGCGGGCGTAGTAGATCAGCGGCGTGTCGCAGCGCCAGCAGAACGGGTAGCTGTGCGTATAGGGCTCGGACGCGAGTAAGCGGCCGGAATCCTTGAGCTCTTGAAGGATCAGAGGATCGGCGTCCTTGACGAACAGCCCGGCCCACGCGCCGGTCTCGGCGGTCATTTTGCCCTGCGCATCCACCAACTGCACAAACGGCAGCTGGTTGTCGCGGCCCACGCGCGCGTCATCCTCGCCAAAGGCGGGGGCGCAATGCACGATGCCGGTGCCGTCGCTGAGCGTAACGTAGCCGTCGGCAGTTACGTACCAGCCCTTTTCCTTCGTTGTGCCCGCGAAGGGATACAGCGGCTCGTAATCCATGCCCACGAGTTCTTTTCCCTTGAGGGTCTTTACGATTTGCGCGTGTTCGCACAGGTTCTTTTCGACAAGGGCCTTGGCCAGGATGTAGGTTTCGCCGTGATCCTGGGCGAACACATAGTCTTCATCCGCATTGACGACCAGCGCGACGTTGGAAGGGAGCGTCCAGGGCGTGGTCGTCCACGCGAGAAGATAGGTGTCCGCACGACCCTTCACCCGAAACTTTACCGTGGCGGTTGCGTCGGTCACATCCTGGTAGCCCTGCGCCACCTCGTGCGAGGAGAGCGCCGTGCCGCAGCGCGGGCAGTAAGGGACCGTCTTATGTCCCCTATACAAAAGTCCCTTTTCGAACACGGTTTTCAGCGACCACCACACCGACTCGATATAGTCGTTTTCATAGGTGATGTACGGGTTTTGCATGTCGGCCCAGAAGCCGACCCGTTCGGAGATTTCCTCCCATTCGGTCTTGTACTTCCACACCGATTCCTTACACGCCTTGATAAAAGGCTCGACGCCGTATGTTTCGATCTGCGGCTTGCCGTCGAGCCCAAGCGCCTTTTCGACCTCGAGCTCCACCGGCAGGCCGTGCGTGTCCCAACCGGCCTTGCGCGGCACGTTATAGCCCTTCATCGTGCGGTGGCGCGGAATTAAATCTTTAAACGCGCGCGTTTCTACATGCCCGATGTGCGGCTGGCCGTTCGCGGTGGGCGGGCCGTCGTAAAACATGAACAGCTCGCCGTCCCTGCGGGCGTTAAGCGTCTTTTCAAAGATGTCGTTTTCGCGCCAGAAGGCAAGCACCTCTTCTTCGCGCTTTGCAAACTTCATGTCGGCGGGAACTTTTTTGTACACGCATATTCCTCCCTGAACCAAAAATAAAACCGCCCCATGCTCGGGGCGGATTGATTCCGCGGTACCACCCGGGTTGCGGCGGCACACGCCGCCCTCTAAGCGCACTACCATGCGCCTCCCGGTAACGGCGGGAAGCCGTCCCTGCCTACTGTGATTCAGCGGAATGCTCAAGGGCGATGGGGCATATGCGTTTCGCGCGCCGGGTTTTCACCCTCCCCGGCTCTCTTTTGCGCTTAGGCGCGCCCGTTCCCCGTCATCGCGGTTACATCATTATAGAATAGTCCGCACAAAAAGTAAAGGCGCCAAAGCGTTTAAAGCCTTTTAGGCGATATGATGCTATAATGGGAGAGACAAACCATACCAAGGAGGGAGCCGCATTGCCCAAGCTCGAAGTATTCTACGATTACTCCTGCCCGTATTGCCTCAAGGGGCACGATTCTCTGGTGGAGCTCATTGGCGACTATCCCGACATCCAAATCGACTGGAAGCCCTGTGAGGCGCATCCGGAGCCGGAACCCGGCCCGCACAGCGATCTTACGCTGCAGGGCACGCTGTTCGCGCTCGAGCACGGCGCGGATATCTGGGCATACCACAGAAAAATGTACGAAGCGCTGCTTAAGGATAAGATCGACCGCGAGAATATCGACGCGCTGGCGAATTATATGAAAGATATCGTCAATGCGGAAGACTTCTGCCAGGCGCTCAAAAGCGGCAAGTACAAGAAGGTGCAGATGGCCATCAACGACTATGCGTACGAAGAATCCGGCGTGTGGGCGGTGCCGTCGTACCGCTTCGGCGACAAGAAGCTCGACGCTGTGGAGGGCGTGGGGGTGACGACGGAGCAGCTTCGGAAGTTCTTCGACGACTGCAAGTAAAGAATCAGTATTTGCCATAAGGCCCGCTTTCGCCATGCGAAAGCGGGCCTTATGGCGCTTAGCCTGGCGGGAGTTATCCGAACCCGCCTGAAACGGCTGATTTCGGCCAGTTTCCGCGTTGCCGTCGGTTGGCGTAGCACGGCTATGCCGCCCTTCGCCACCTTGAAACAGTCTCGAACTGAGCCGTTTCAGGTCGCAGAGTTCCAGCGGCACAGCACCGTAGCAGTGCGCGGCATCGCCGCGCAGACGTAGTGGCGCTACGACAAGCGGCGTAAGCAATGCAATGATGCGCTACTGCGCCACTGGAACCGGGTGTGGATAGCTCCCGCCAGGCTGAGCCAAAGTGGTAACCTTCGGGCGGTATTCTCATGAAAAAGGCTGTGCTAGGCTGAATATAGGAAAAGGAGAGTGGAGCATTATGAGGAAAGTTCTTATTACTGCAATATTTTTGGCGATTTTGCTATTGGCGGCTTGCGAAAAGCCGACGGAGACTCCTGCCTTCACCGATACGTCGCCGGCCCTATCGCCATCGCCTTCGCCCGTCCCGTCGCCGTCCGCCGCTCCTGTCGGCGTTACTTTGGCCGACTTCCAGGGCAAATGGTATAGCTACTCGGGCGGATGGTGGCTCACCATCGAGGGGGATGCCTTTACCATGGTCTCCGACGAGGACGGCTATGAATCGACGGGGCTCTGTAAGCTGGACGGCGAAATACTGACGCTGGTGTTCGACGACGGCGATTTGGATCGCGAAGTGACCATGACCCCCGATAGAACGCTTGCGGGGGAGTGGTTGGGGCATTTCTGGCCGCAGGAAGGGCAAACATCCGCCGGCATCGGCTCGCCGATCGATCTTTCGGAAAACAGCTACATTGGCGAATGGCACTGCGCTGAGCTTGACGAGAGCATCGACCTTGGCTGGGGCTATGGGGTAGGGCATATCACCCGCGATGAACTGGGGGAATGGCACTCTAGCGGCACCTACGAGATCTACGGCAACCGGTTTGTTCTGGGCTATACCAGCACGAGCGGCGGCGAGGAGACCATCTTCAACGGAGGGGATGCGATCTACGACCCCGACGCCCAAACGCTTACCACGGCGGGAAAGTATGTGTACGAGCGCGTTTCCTACGGCGGAGGGCTCAAGCTTGGGGGTGTGTGGTATGATTTCTATGATTGGGGCAGCCCGTACATTACTAAGGAAGAAATCGTCTCCGAGATCATCGTGGTTTGGCAGAAGAACGACGAGGACGTCGATCCCCAATACCTCGACGTCGACAACTTGATTCAGATTGTCGACGAGGACGACAGCGAACACGAAAGCATTTTTATCATCGCCTGCGAGGCGGCGGGCGTCGACTACACCACCTATTTCGGCTTTTAAGACGGTTTTTTGCATATTGCCTTTTCAGGCTGACGATAAGGCAGCGATAAAAAATGGCGATGCAAGAACCGGAAAACGCCTTGCATTTCGCGTTTTTGCTGGGGCGCGGGGTCGAAACCCCGCCTGCAAAAAGCCGAAGCGCAACCACCGTGCGCAGGTTCATACCAGCTAGTAGGCAAGTCCGGCCGGAAATAGTGCAAGACATGGTAATTTGGGGGGATATGCCTTTGCGAAGAGCGTTTTGCGCGATGTCGGCTTGCTTCATTTTTGATACTTTCAGGAAATCCGGCATGCACAAGCCACTTCAAGGGCTTGCATGTCGCGGTGAAAAACCGCAGTTTGTCATCGCGCTCAAAAGGCAAGACGGCGATATTCGCCGTCTTGCCGTTTGCTTGTAAAAGTGTGCGTCAGGCCTCTTTGCCGTGCCGCAGGCGCAGCATCTGCCCGGGCGCTAGGCGGCGCACGCGGCGCTCGGCATTCTCAGTCAGCGCGAGCGCCTCGGCTGGGTCCCCGTTATGGGCGGTGTGTTCGGGCTGATCAAACGTGCCGTAATGATAGGGGATCAGCAGCGCGTCTTTTAGGTGATTGGCCAATTTGGCCGAGTTTTCCACGCCCAGGTGCCACGCATCGCGCGATGCGTCCATCGCCAGCACGTCGATGCCGCCGATCGAGAGGTGTTCCTTCATTAGGCGCGTGTCGCCGGGGAAGAACAGCGCCCCGTCCGGGGTCTTCACGATGAACCCTAAGCAGTCTTCCAGGCCGAAGGGATCGGGAAATTTTTCCGGATGCATCATCTGCCAGCCGTGATCGGCGGGAGTGATTGTGATCTCGCAGGACCCGATGCGAAGGGTTTCGCCGGGTTTACACGCGCGGCGCGTTTCCGGCGCAGCCCCTAGATCTGCAAGCGTGCGACATACATACGCGGAGCCCAGAAACAATGGGCATATGTTGGCAAGTTTTTTAGCGGTGACCGGCGCGAGGTGGTCGTCGTCCGCATGGGTGTACAGCACCGCGTCCACCCGAGGAGCATCCCGGACATCGATCGGATAGTCCACCAACAGCGGCAACCCCGTTTCGCACACCCGCGGCGCGCGGGTCGCGAGCACGGGATCGAGCAGCAGAATCGTCCCGCGCGCGTTGATGAAAAAGCCGCCGCCCGCGAGCCAGCAAACCGAGGTATCTATGCGCGGAGCGAATGCCTCGGGCGCAAGGGGAATGGTATCGGGCGCTTTGACCTGCGGCATGCAAAGACCTCCTTGCTTTTTTCTTTAAAGATAAATGCGTTTCAAAGCGGATAAGGGATGTCGATGTTCATGATCATGCCGGGATCTTCCCGCTCGTTGGGGCGGCTGCGGAACCCCAGTTTTGTATAGAACCCCTCTTTGCCCTTGGCAGCCATCAGGCCGACGGTAACCGTCGTGCCCGGAATGCCGCCTGAGGCGACGCGCTCCATCAGACGGCGCATGATTTCCGTTCCGATCCCCCGGCCCTGATAAGCGGTCAGCACGACGACATCCTGCACATACCAGTACATGGCCCCGTCTCCTACGAGTCGGCCCATGCCCACAAGCGTTTCGCCGTCGTAGGCGGAAATCGTGCAAAGGCCCCGCAACAGCGCCCCTTCGATTTGAGCGAGCGGCTTATCCTCCCAGCCCATCTGCGATCGGATGGATGCAAAGCCATCGGCTGTCAAGGCATTTGTGCGGTAAGCGATGCCCGCAACGCTCTCCTGCGTCCGATTTGCTAAGGCGGCAAACGGAGAAAGATCCAAACACATGATGCTTTCTTTGCCGAAGACTTGCCCCGTAAAGCGAAAGCCCAGGCCCTCGTACAGCCGTACGGATGCGACGCCGCTCTTGTCGACGCCCAGATATAGCTTCCGTCTGACAGGGTCGGCGCTTACGATGTCTATCAGAAGCCGCATACCCGCCTTCGCATAGCCCTTGCCCTGCTGCTTTTCGTCGATCATCAGCCGGTAGAGCCAATACTGATCGTCGTCGCGGTCGATGCAGTACATCAAAAAGCCGACGGGCGCCTCGTCTTCATAGATGGCCAGCGGTATGCACTCGGGCTGAACCTTTGCCTGCGCGATGGAAACCGCGTTGGAGGTCACCAAATCCGCCTGATCCGGCGCTACGCTCAGGCCTATGATATCCCAAAAACTTTCCGCGTCGATTTCCTTCAGTGCAGTCATTGCGTCTCCCATTCCTTCGCCTATAGTTAACCCCATTTGAAAGCCGTGGCGTTCCAACGGGTTTTTTGCAAGCTTTCGCCGTCGGCGCTTCGCCTATTCGGCGAAACCGAGCACGCCCATAAGCGGTTTTGCGCCTGTCAGCTCGGCGCTACGGCTGTCGGGCTGGCTGCCGCCCACGTACAGTTCGAAGCGGTCGGCCGCGTACACGCGCTCGCCGCTTTCATCCACCACGCTCAAAGACTGCGCGGGGATCGTAAGCTCTATTAGTTTTTCCTCGCCCGGCATGAGCTCCACGCGGGTAAACGCGCATAGGCTCGGGTTGGGCGGCGCGAGCGGGCAGTCCAGCGGGCGGATGTACGCCTGCACGATTTCCGCGCCCGCGCGCTTACCGGTGTTTTTTACCCTGACCATCGCCTGCGCGTCCTCGCCGGGCCTTGCCTGCGAAACGGCTAAGCCGCCGTACGCAAAGCTCGTAAAGCTCAGGCCGTAACCGAACGGATTCAGCGGCTCGCCCTCAAAGTAGCGGTAGGTGCGGCCCTTCATCGCATAATCCTCAAACGGCGGAAGGTCGGCGATATCCCGGTAAAACGTAAGCGGCAACCGCCCGCTGGGGCTGTATTCGCCAAACAACAGCTCGGCCAGCGCCTTGCCGCCCTGCGCGCCGGGGTACCATACGTCCACGATGGCGTTTGCGCGCTCATCCGCATCGCCAAGCGCGATGGACGAGCCCGCCGCGAGCACGACGACCACCGGCTTGCCGACGGCGAGCACGGTGTCAAGCAGTAGTCTTTGCGCGTTGGGCAGCTGAAGATCCCTTTTGTCTCCGGCTTCGAACGCATTGTTCGCGTCGCCCTGCTCGCCCTCGAGGGTGGCATCCAGGCCGACGCATACGATGGACACATCGGCGGATTCGGCCGCGCACGCCGCCTCGCCCAGCCGGTCGCCCGCAAGCCCCCAGTCGGACGTATGCTCGCCCGCCATATCGCTCCCCTGTGCGACGAACACCCGCACATCCTGGGGCAATGCGTCGCGGATGCCTTCAAGAAGCGTCGTATAGCGCGATGCCGTGCCCGCGTAGTTGCCCTCCAGGCACGCGATGCTGTCGGCATTCGGGCCGATGATCGCCACCGAGCGCAACTTTTCGCGCGCAAGCGGCAGGATGCCGTCGTTCTTGAGCAGTACGATCGAGCGGCGCGCCGCCTCGAGGGATTGCGCGGCGTGCTCCTTCGTATCGTTGGCAACATAGGGAATCGCATTGTATTCGCAATGCGCGTCGAACATGCCCAGCTTCATGCGCGTGGTCATCGCCCGGATGACCGCGGCATCGATGTCCTGCTCCGCAACGAGCCCCTGCTCGTACGCGGACATGATGTGCAGATACACCTGCCCGCAGTTGATGTCGCAGCCCGCCTTCAGTGCCATGGCGGCGGATTCCTCGGCCGTGCGGGTGACCTTATGATAATTGTGAAAATCCGCAATCGCGCCGCAGTCCGACACCACATGGCCCTCAAAGCCCCATTTGCCGCGCAGGATTTCCCCAAGGAGGGTTGTGCTGCCGCAGCAAGGCTCGCCGCCCACGCGGTTGTACGCGCCCATCACCGCTTCCACATTGCCTTCCTTTACGGCGGCTTCAAACGCGGGCAGATAGGTTTCGTAAAGATCCTTTTGCGATACCTCGGCGTCGAACTCGTGCCTGAGCCCCTCCGGGCCGGAATGTACCGCAAAATGCTTGGCGCACGCGGCCGCCTTGAGCACCTTGCCCTCGCCCTGAAGCCCCTTGATGAACGCGACGCCCAGGCGCGCGGTTAGGAACGGATCCTCGCCGTACGTTTCGTGCCCGCGTCCCCACCGGGGATCGCGGAAAATGTTGATGTTGGGCGACCAGAACGTCAGCCCTTTGTAAATATCCCTGTCACCCTTGCTCTGCGCCGCGTTGTATTTCGCGCGCGCCTCGGTGGCAATGGTGGATGCGATGTCCCCAAGGAATTCTTCGTCGAACATCGCGGCCAAGCCGATGGCCTGCGGGAACACCGTGGCCACCCCGGCACGTGCGACGCCGTGCAGCGCCTCGTTCCACCAGTTGTAGGCCGGGATGCCCAGCCTTTCCACCGGCAGAGCGTTGTAGCGCAGCTGCGATACCTTTTCTTCGATCGTCATGCGCGATACCAGATCCTTCGCGCGCTCGCGCGCGGGCAGTGTTTCGTCGCGGTAAGCTTCCATCGCTGATTTCCTCCTTTATCGTATGTCAAAAGGCCTATTCATCGCGAATTTTGATCGAGAGCTGGCTGCGAAACAGGGGGCTTAAAAGATCGGAGTAGATTTCCCGGTAGTGTGTCGCATATACCTCGTCGCTTTTGAGCTCTTCGCGCAGCGGCAGGGCCATCGCCCGCATCGGCACGCCGAAAATTTTGTAGTCGAGCCGGGGCAGGGCGCGGTAGCCCGCGCGCTCATAAAACGCGATCCTCCGCTCGCGCAAGGCGCGTTCCTTTTCATTTTTCGCAAGTTCCGGCCGTTCCACTTCGATCAAAAGCGCCCTCTTTTGGGCATAGTGCCCGGCAAGATCGGCGAGCAGCCGCGTTCCGATCCCCCCGGAGCGCCGCTCTTCAAACGCGGCCAGCAGCGTAATGAGCGCGCAGCCATCCGGCTTGCCCGCGGCGCATAGTGCGTATCCGGCGGGTTTGCCATCCTCGTCCACATAGAAAAAGCCGTCGTGCAGATCGGTTTTCAGGTAGCGCCTAAGCACGGCCAGCGGCGGGTGTTCGTTGGGCGGAAAATCACGGGTGATGCGCTTGTGGTACAGTGCGCTTAGCTCTTCCGGTTGAATGTTACGAAGCATGCGATCTCCTTTTATAGCGCGGAAGCAAGGGAGCGGGACGGAAAGTTTTCCGTGCGGAGGCAACGAAGCCATGCGCCTTCGTCGTCGAAAAAACCGCGCAAGGTCGGTTTCCACTATCCACGAAACATCGCCCTTCTGGCCCGGTAATCCGGCAAAATAGAGGCGATGAGCGCGTAAAAACCCGCTTGATGGTTTTTATGTGCGATGTGCGCGAGCTCGTGTACGATCACATAGTCGATCGCCTCGGGCGGGTACAGCATCAGCCGGTACGAGAAGCACAGAGCGTTTTTGCCGCTGCAGCTGCCAAAGCGCGTGCGCGCCGAGGTAATCTTAACCGAGGCGGGCGAAAGCCCCATCCGCCCTGCATAATGATCCACCCGCGGCGGGATCGCCGCCCGGGCTTCCCTGCGAAGGGTCTCGGCCTGTTCATCGTCGGGCTCCGGCCGCGCAACACGTTGCATGGATAGCTGCTCGCGGTGCTTGGCGACCCAACTTTCGTGCTGCGCGACAAAGCGGTCGACGTCCCGTTTTGCGAGCCGCTTGGGTGCGCGCACGATGACCTCCAGCGTGGGTTTTACCTGGATGCACAGGGTTTTGCGCCCCGAGCGTATCAGCGTGTATTCCATCGACACCTCAAAAAAAACTAAAGTTTGTTTTGTAATTAGGATGATTGCGCTTTAAGGCGTTCGGCGACGGGAAGATCGGCCGGACAAAACGCATAGTTCGCAAAATCCTGCGGCCGTACCCAACGCACCGCGTCGTGAACGATCGCGGCCGGTGTGCCGCTATCGATGACGGCAAGGAAAAAGATAAACGAAAGCGTTTTGCCGGGCTCGCGGTGCGTCAAACGCATATATTCGTCGATCACGCGAATTTCTATGCCCAGCTCTTCGCGGCATTCGCGCCGAATGCATTGCTCAGGGCTCTCGCCACTTTCCAGTTTGCCGCCGGGAAATTCCCACAGAAGCGAATGCGAGTCCCCCGCGGCGCGCCGGCACAGCAAGATTTCGCCCTGCCAGCCCAGCAGCACCGCCGCCATAACCCAGGTGACGTAGCCTTTTGGCTGCAAGCTACTTCACCGCGTAGCCGTGCTCGGCGCCGAATGCCTTGCGGTCGGCGACCGCGGCGCGCAAGAGGCGCGGAATTTCAAGCTTATACGGGCAGCGGTCGGTGCACTGGCCGCACTCGATGCAGTTTTCCACCTTTGCGATTTCCGCATCCCAGTCCTCGGAAAAATAACCGGTACACGGAGAGCGGCGCAAAAGCTGCGGCATGCGGGCTACCCAGTTGATGCGAATGTCGGCTTGGCACGGCATGCAGTAGCCACAGCCGCGGCAGAAGTCGCCAGCGAGTTCCTTGCGGTCTTTTTCGATGCGCGCAAGGATCGGCCCGTCCAGCGCGGGCGGGTTCTTCTCAAGCTCAAGCACCTCTTCAAGCTCGCTCATCCGCTGAAAGCCCCAAATGGGCACCACGTGCGCAAGAGGGCGAAGATAGGCCATGGAAGGAGCGGCGCTGGTTAACAGCCCGCCGCACAGGGCCTTCATGGCGATGACGCCGATATCCTTCTCGCCGCACGAGCGCGCCCATTCGATTTCTTCATCGGAAGAGAGGGCGGATAAGGGATACTGTATGGTGTCATATAGGCCGCCCTCAAGCGCTTCGCGCGCGTTGGAAAGGAGGTGGCACGTCACGCCGATGGCCCGGATTTTTCCCTGGCGCTTTGCCTTAAGCATGCAGGCGTACAGTTCGGAACCCTTGCCGGGCACCTTTGAGGGGTTGTGGAACTGATAGATGTCGATATACTCCGTGCCCAGCGTGGCAAGGCTGGTTTCCAAATCGCGCCAAAAGGCCTCCGGGGTAGAAGAGGGCGTTTTGGTGGCGATGACGATGTGCTCGCGCACGTCGCCGAGCCCTTTGGCAATTTTAGATTCGCTATCCGAGTAGCCGCGCGCGGTATCGAAGAAGTTGATGCCCCTATCGTAGGCCTTGCGCAAGAGCGCCGCCGCTTCCTCGGTGGAGAGCCGCTGAATCGGCAGCGCGCCGAATGCGCTGCGCGTCACGGTCATATCCGTTCTTCCAAGCCTCGTCGTTTCCATCGAAGTGTCCGCCTCCTGTGTGTGTGTGATTTGTTATTTTCGCTTTCCAGTATACCATGGCTTGTCCGCAGCGGCAAAACCTCGGTGACTATATAAGGAGAAAGGACCCAAAAAAATGGTAGCTTTCTTTCGGTAAACATGATATGATGAGTTTACACAATATTTACACCGTTAAGGGTGTGATCCTATGCGCCATACATATTTGGACGAGACGCAAATCTACCTCTTTCGCGAGGGGAACAACGCCTATTGCTATCAATTTATGGGGGCCCACCCCGCCGCCGAGCAAGGGCGGGAAGGCTGGCGGTTTTCCGTTTGGGCGCCGCAGGCTTCTTCCGTAAGCGTCGTAGGTGATTTTAACGCCTGGGATCACCGGAAAAACCCGATGCAAGGCTCGGATGCGGGCATATGGAGCGCATTTGTGCCGGACCTTGACGCTTTTACGAGTTATAAATATGCGGTTCGCACCGCTGCGGGCTGGCAGCTCAAGGCCGACCCGTATGCGTTTCACGCCGAAACGCGGCCCCATACGGCTTCAAAGCTGTACGATCCGTCTTGCTGTCACGCCTGGAGAGACGATGAGTGGATGAGGGCGCGCAGGCAGGGCAATCCGTTGCGCTCGCCCATGAGCATCTACGAGGTGCATCTGGGCTCGTGGAAGCTCGACGACGAAGGCAACCTCTATACGTACCAGCGCATGGCGGACGAGCTGATTCCCTACGTAAAGGATATGGGCTATACGCACATCCAGCTGATGCCGGTGATGGAGCACCCGCTGGATCTTTCCTGGGGCTATCAGGTGACGGGCTATTATGCCGCCACCAGTCGCTTTGGCGAGCCTGAAGGGTTGATGGAGCTCATCGATCGCGCGCACGAGGCGGGCCTTGCGGTGTTGCTGGACTGGGTGCCCGGGCACTTCCCCAAGGACGCGTTCGGCCTTCGGCGCTTTGACGGCACGGCGCTCTATGAGCACGAAGACCCGCGCCGCGGCGAGAACCGCGAATGGGGCACATGCATCTTCAACTATGGGCGCGGCGAGGTGCGCTCCTTTTTGCTGAGCAATGCTTTTTTCTGGCTGGATGTATATCATGCCGACGGCTTGCGCGTGGATGCGGTTTCTTACATGCTCTACAACGATTACATGCGCGCCCCCGGCGATTGGCTGCCCAATCGCTACGGCGGCCGCGAAAATATCGAGGCGATCGACTTTCTCAAACGCCTCAACGAGCTGGTGTATCGCGATTTTCCGGGCGTTACCATGGCCGCCGAAGAGGCGACGAGCTACCCCATGGTGACGCACCCGGTTTACCTTGGCGGGCTGGGCTTCGGCTTTAAGTGGAACATGGGCTGGATGCACGATATCCTCGATTATATGAAGCTCGACCCGGTGTACCGCAAGTGGTATCATGAAAAAATCACGTTTTCGATGTACTATGCCTTTAGTGAAAACTATATACTTCCCTTGTCCCACGACGAGGTCGTGCACGGCAAGCTGTCGATTCTGCAGCGCATGCCTGGCGATCTTTGGAAAATGTTCGCGTCGGTGCGGGCCCTTTTCGGGTATATGTATGCACATCCCGGAAAAAAGCTGATGTTTATGGGCTGCGAGTTTGCGCAGTTCATCGAGTGGAAGGAGCTCGAACAGCTCGACTGGTTTCTTTTGCAGTATGAAGGGCACCCGCAAGTACAATCTTGCGTGCGCGCGCTGAACCACTTTTACAAAAACACCCCGGCCCTTTGGCGCATCGACGACAGCTGGGATGGCTTTCGCTGGGTAAACGCCAACGACTCGGAGAACTCCGTCGTGTCCTTCCTGCGCATGGATAAGGAGCAGACGGTGTTCGTCGTGGTGAATTTCACCCCTATCTATTGGCCCGAATACCGCTTCGGGCTGGAGCGGGGCGGGGTGCTTACGCAGGTTTTCAATACCGACGACGTTGCGTTTGGAGGATCGGGGCAGGGCAATCCTCTTGCGGTTACCACATCGCAAGAGCCATGGAACGGCAAGCCCTGTTCGGCGGTTATTTCCGTACCGCCGCTGGCGGCAGTATACTTTTTATTCGATATGTACCCGTTGCCTAAAGAGCATGCTATGGGTGGAGATTCCGCAGAGGAAGCGGCAGAACAAGGCGAGAGGATGGATGTACTATGACGATGAAAAAGCAATGTGTCGCGATGCTGCTTGCGGGGGGACAGGGCTCCCGGCTGGGCGTGCTGACGCACAACATGGCAAAGCCTGCCGTCCCCTTTGGCGGTAAGTACCGTATCATCGACTTTCCGCTGTCGAACTGCTCGAATTCCTCGATCGACACCGTGGGCGTGCTTACGCAGTATCAGCCTCTGGAGCTCAATGCGTACATAGGCTCGGGCATGCCCTGGGATCTTGACCGCATTAGCGGCGGCGTGTTTGTGTTGCCTCCTTATGTAAAGGGCAAGACCGGCACCTGGTATAAGGGGACGGCCAATGCCATCTACCAAAACCTTTCGTTCATCGCCCAGTACGACCCGGATTACGTGCTCCTTTTGAGCGGAGATCACATCTATAAAATGGATTATTCCGCGATGCTCGCCTCCCACAGAAAGAACAAGGCGGATTGCACGATCGCGGTAATCGAGGTGCCGTGGGAGGAAGCGTCCCGTTTTGGCATCATGGCCACCGGAGACGACGGGGCCATTATCGAATTCGCCGAAAAGCCCAAGGAGCCCAAGAGCAACTTGGCCTCGATGGGCATTTACATCTTCAACTGGAACGTGCTGAGGCGCTATCTGATCGCCGACGAGAAAAACGCCAAATCTTCCAACGACTTTGGCAAGGATGTCATCCCTGCCATGCTCAAGGATAAGATGCGCATGTTTGCGTATTCGTTTTCCGGCTATTGGAAGGATGTGGGCACGATCGAATCGTTATGGGAGGCGAATATGGATTTGATCGCCGACCCGCCCCGATTTAACCTGTACGACAGCTCTTGGCGCATCTATTCGCGCAACCCGAACATGCCGCCGCACTACATCGGCCCCAATAGCCGCGTAAGCACATCCATGATAACCGAAGGCTCGGAGGTGATGGGGGATGTGTCGGGCTCGATCCTCTTTTCCGGGGTTAGGATCGACACGGGCGCGCAGGTGGAGGATTCGGTAATCATGAACAACGCCGTGGTCGGCAAAAACGCCGTCGTACGCCGCGCGATTGTCGCCGAGGGCGCGGTGATCGGAGACGGCGCGACAATCGGGGATATGTCGGGCGAAATCGCCGTGGTGGGCGAATACGCGCTCATCCCGGCGGGCGCAACCGTCAAACCCGGCGAGCAGGTTCCCTCGGGCAATACCCCCGCTATGCGGGCGATGGAGGAGGAGTAGCCATGAAAGACGCATTCGGCATCATCATTACAGGGGACAGCGAGCTGCGCATGAGCGAGCTGACGCGCTCCCGTTCGATCGCCGCGCTGCCGTTTGGGTGCCGCTATCGCGTGATCGATCTGATCCTCTCCAACATGGTGCATTCGGGCATGACGAACGTGGGTATCATCGCCCAGAAAAACTATCACTCGCTGATGGACCATCTCGAATCCGGCAAGGAATGGGATCTTTCGCGCAAGCGCGACGGGCTGTTCGTGCTTCCCCCCTATGTTACGCGCGAAAACACCGGCTCGTATACCGGCATGCTCGACGCCATACGCTCCAATATGGGCTACGTGCGTCGCTCGGCCCAGCGCTACGCGGTGATTTCCGGCAGCCATACGCTGTTTAACATGTGCTTTGACGATATGATGGATGCGCACATGAAAACCGGCGCGGATATCACCATCCTTTACAATGTCGCCCGCTTCGAGGCTGCGGACGACTCTTCGCAATCCCAGCGCGTATACCTTGATATGGATCAGAACGGCCGCGTTAGGGATATCGAGATCGATCCGATCATGCCGCGGTATCAGTCGCTTTCCATGGACGTATACATCATGGAGAAATCCCTTTTGCAATATTTGGTGGATACCGCCAACGCGCACGGGCAGACGGACTTCGCCCGCGACGTGCTGCAAAAGATGTACGGCGATCTGCGCGTGTTCGGCTACCGCTACGACGGCAACGTCGCGCGCATCGAGTCGGTGGAGGCGTATTATCGCTTCAACATGAGCCTTCTGGAGCCCTCGGTGCGCAGGCAGATGCTCATGGGCCCGCATCCGGTGCTCACCAAGGTAAAAGACGAGGTGCCCGCGCGCTACGAGCAGGGGGCGGAAATCTCCAACAGCCTTGTCGCCGACGGCTGCATCATAGAAGGCAAGGTGGAAAATTCCGTATTGTTCCGCGGCGTAAGGGTGGGCAAGGGCTGCGTGGTGAAAGATTGCATTCTGATGCAAAATTCCGAAATCCAGGACGGTGCGCAGCTGAGTTATGTAATTACCGACAAAAACGCGTTTATCAAGCGCGATCGGCGGCTCATGGGGCAACCTACATACCCCGTGGTGATCGCGAAGAATTCCATCATCTGACGCTGCCTGCCCGTCTAAACCCGCTTCTTGCGAAAGTCCGATACGCCATTCTTTCGATTCTTCCCAAGTACGCGTCGCGCGCCGGGTTGTATCCACCTCGTGGCAACCCGGCGGCACGCGAAGAGCGCATACCATTTTTACCGCCTTTCTTTGAGGAACTGATGTGGGCATAGAAATAAAAGGGATGTGGCGAGGGCGGCGCGAGTTTTGTCCCCCGTTTTTGCCATGATGTTCTTAGGCTCTACATCGGAGGTATATATTCTCTATCACGAACAAGGAGTTGGAAAACATGAAAGTTCTTTTTGCCGCATCAGAATGCGCGCCTTTTGCCAAAACGGGAGGGCTTGCCGACGTCGTGGGCGCTCTGCCCAAGGAACTTGCGCGGCTCGGGGACGACGTGCGGGTGATCATGCCGCTATACCGGGATGTGGCGGATAACTGGCGCGACAAGATGTCGCACAAGCTGTATTTCTATATAAACCTCGGTTGGCGCAGGCAGTATTGTGGTATTGAAGAGTTAAAGCTGGGCGGCGTCACAACGTACTTTATCGACAACGAGTATTATTTCAATCGGTCGTCGATCTACGGCTATGGTGGAGATGAAGGCGAGCGCTACGCATTTTTCTGCCGCGCGGTGCTGGAGGCCCTTCCGCTGATCGATTTCCATCCCGACGTGCTGCATTGTCACGATTGGCAGGCAGGCATGATTCCGGCGCTTTTGTGCGAACAGTACGGCGCGCTCGCGTTTTACCAGGGCATCAAAACCGTTTTCACCATCCACAACCTGCAGTATCAGGGCGTGTTCGGCATTGACTACATCGACAGCCTGCTGGGCTTTGGCCTTGATAAATATACCAACGATAAACTCGAGTTTTACGGCTGCGCTTCGTTTATGAAGGCGGGGCTCGTGTATTCCGATCACATCACCACCGTGAGCCGTGCATATGCGCAGGAGATTCAAACGGGGTATTACGGCGAGCGGCTCGACGGGCTGCTCAGGGCGCGTTCGGAACAATTGACGGGCGTAATCAACGGCATCGATACGGATGTGTTCAACCCACAGACCGACTCTATGATCTACCAGCCCTACAGCGGTGATACTTGGCGAAAGCGCAAGGCGCTCAATAAAGCTAGCCTGCAGGCCGACTTGGGGCTGGACCCGAACCCCGACGCGCCGCTTATCGGCCTCGTAACGAGGCTTTCCCCGCAAAAGGGGCTCGATCTTGTCGAGCGCGTATTTGCAGAGATGGTGGGCGACGGCATCGAATTTGCTATTTTAGGCAAGGGCGACGAGCGCTTTGTCAACTTCTTTTCCTGGGCCGCCTGGCGCTATGGCGGGCAGGTGGCGACGCGCATCGAAATGAACGAGACGCTGGCGCACAGAATCTATGCAGGTTGCGATATGCTACTGATGCCTTCGCAGTTTGAGCCCTGCGGCCTTTCGCAGATGATCGCCATGCGCTACGGCACTGTGCCGATCGTACGCGAAACCGGTGGGCTGAGGGACACGGTGCTTTCGTACAATGAGTTCAGTGGCGAGGGCAACGGCTTTACGTTCTTTAATTACAACGCGCACGATATGCTCGCGGTGGTGCGCCGCGCGGTGGGCTTTTACCGCGGCGATAAGGCCGTGTGGGATGCGCTGGTGAAGCGCGGCATGGAAAGCGATTTTAGCTGGGAGCATTCGGCGAAGGAATACCGGGAGATTTATCAAAAGCTGGCGGCCGATAGATAGTTTGCGTTCACTTTCCGGTACCCGGCATGACGCCTTGCGTCGCCCCGGCTGCGGGATGTTTCCCGCCGCATAACCGGTAAACCTTGATCGACATTTTTTTCAATGCTATAATTCACAAAGAGTGCGAGCTAAACCGGGCCGCGATGACGGATGTTTGGAGGATCACGCGTGAGAGTTTATGATAAGGATTTCATCGTCGAACAGGTGAAGGGCAAGATTGAGCGCAACTTCGGCTGCACGCTGGAGGAGGCGACGGACGACCAGAAGTATGCCGCGATTTCCATGACAGTGCGCGACCAGATCATGGAAAAGTGGACGGCGAGCCGCCGCCGCAGGCACCAGGCGCACAGCCGCAGGCTGTTCTACCTGTCCGTAGAATTTTTGATGGGGCGCGCGCTTCATAACAACGTGATCAACCTCTTGCAGTCGAACGCCTATACCGAGGCCTGCCGCGAAATGGGCATCCGGCCCGACGATATTTCCGAAAGCGAGCAGGACCCGGGGCTGGGCAACGGCGGCTTGGGCCGGTTGGCCGCCTGTTTTCTGGATTCTATCGCCACGCTCAGGCTTCCGGCGATGGGCTGCTCCATCCGCTACGAATACGGGCTTTTCAAGCAAAAGATTATCGATGGGCAGCAGGTGGAAACCCCCGATAATTGGCTCGAAAACGGAAATATATGGGAAGTTCCGGTGCCCGCCGAGGCGAAGGAAATTCACTTTGGCGGCCGCGTGGAGGTAGACAACAGCGTCTCCCCGCCGCGGGTGCACCACTTGGATTACACCACGGTGATCGCCATGCCCTACGACATGCCCTGCATCGGCTATGACACCGATGTGGTGGTGCCGTTGCGCCTGTGGAGCGCGCGCGCGCCCAAGCGGATGGATATGGCGAAGTTCAACTCCGGCGATTTTGTGCGCGCCAACGACGAGCTGGATACCGCCGAGGCGATTTCCAAGGTGCTGTATCCGGACGACAATCACTACACCGGGCGGGAATTGCGCCTGAAGCAGCATTATTTCTTTACATCCGCAACCATCCAGTACATCATCGCCAATTACAAAAAGTATATGGATGGCGATATCCGCCAGCTCGCGGATAAGGTGATGATTCACATCAACGACACCCACCCGGGGCTTGCGATTCCGGAGTTGATGCGCATCCTCATCGACCAGGAAGGGCTTTCCTGGGACGAGGCGGAGGACATCGTGCGCCACACGTTTGCCTACACCAACCACACCATCATGGCCGAGGCGCTCGAGCGCTGGCCAGAGGAGATGGTGCAGCGCGTATTGCCGCGCATCTATATGATCCTCAAAGAGATGAACGAGCGCTGGTGCCGCTCGCTGTGGACGTACTATCCCGGCCAGTGGGATAGAATCGGCTCCATGGCCATCTTGTCGTTCGGGCAGTTGCAGATGGCGAACCTGTGCTGCGCGTACTCGTTCTCGGTGAACGGCGTATCGCAGCTGCACGCGGACATTCTCAAAAAAGAGACGTTTCGGGATTTTTATTTGATCGCCCCCGAGAAGTACATCGGCATCACCAACGGCATTACGCACAGGCGCTGGCTCATGCTCTCCAACCCCAGGCTTTCCAAGCTCATCACCGAATCCATCGGAGATAAGTGGATCAAGGAGCCCGAGCGGCTGGAAGAACTCATGCCGTTTGCGCAGGACGCCGCGTTTCTTGAGGAGTTTAAGACAATCAAGTACAAGAACAAACAATGGTTTGCCAAGTGGCTCAAGCGTTATCAGGGCACGATGGTGGATCCGGACACGATGTTCGACGTGCAAGCCAAGCGCCTGCACGAATATAAGCGCCAGTTGCTCAACGTATTGCACATCCTCTACCTATACCAAAGGCTCGATGAAGACTCGGGCTTCGAAATAGCACCGCGCACGTTTATCTTCGGTGCGAAGGCCGCGCCCGGCTACCACCGCGCCAAGCTGATCATACGCCTGATCAACGCCGTCGCCACGATGATCGAGAAGCATCCGCGCGCCCGCAAGTATTTGCGAATCGTCTTCCTGGAGAATTACGGCGTTACCTCCGCCGAACATCTGATGCCCGCCGCCAACGTTTCCGAGCAACTCTCCACCGCCGGCAAGGAGGCCAGCGGCACCGGCAACATGAAGTTTATGATGAACGGCGCGGTGACCGTGGGCACGATGGACGGCGCGAACATCGAAATTGCCGAACGGGTGGGCGAGGACAATATCTACATCTTCGGTTTGCGCGCCAACGAGGTTTCCGATCTGTACGTGCACAACAGCTACCTGGCCGGCGAGGTATACGAGCAGAGCCCGGGGCTTCGAAAGGTGCTGGATATGTTAATCGACGGCAACATCCTCCCCGGCGAGCCGCGCGCGTTTGCCGAGCTTTATCACGCGCTGCTCTTTGGGGATTTCGGAGGCATGGCCGACCCTTACCTGGTGCTGAAGGATTTTGCGGACTACGCGCGCGCTCAGGCCCTGGTCGACCGCGACTATCGCGCGGGCGATCAGTTCGTGGCTAAATGCGTGATCAACACGGCCAAGAGCGGGTATTTCTCCTCCGACAGGACGATCGGAGAGTACAACCAGGCGATTTGGCGGCTCGAACCGCTGGTATAGCGGCCGCCGGGTCGCGGCGGGGATCAACGCCGCGTTTCCTTACAGAAGGGACAAGGCCTGGCGAGAGGCCGCGGTAAATCCACCGGAAGGGGATAGCCATGGCGACTGTGGAGCACGATTCGCGCGATGTGTTTTTTCGCTCTCCTTCGGGCGCGGTAACCTGTGGAACCCACGTCGTGCTCAGGCTCAGGGTGGATGCGTCGCTGGAAGGCGCGCATGCGGCGCTGAGGCTGTGGACGGCGGGCGAGGAAACCTACGTTGAGATGGGAGATGCGGGCGTCGGCGGCGTGTGGCATACATTTGAGACCGCGATTGAAGCCCCGGCGGAGCCCTGCCTTATTTGGTATCATTTTGTAATCCGTTTATCCTCCGGACAGATTCATTACGGCAATGCGGACGACAACATGGGCGGCGTGGGGCGCGTGTGGGAAAATACGCCCCCCTCGTTTCAGATCACCGTATACGACGGCCGCTTTGCGCCCCCGCGTTGGATGCGCGACGGCATCATGTATCAAATATTTCCCGACAGGTTTTACGACGGCTATGCGGGCGAACTGCTCAAGCGACGCCCCGAGATCAAGGTGCATAAGGATTGGTACGAGCCCCCCGATCGCATCGAGGCGGAGAGAACCGGGGATAACATCGCCAAGGATTTTTTCGGTGGCAACCTCAAGGGCATTGAAAAGAAGCTGGACTATTTGCACTCCCTGAATATCAGTATCATCTACTTAAACCCCGTCTTCAAGGCGCATTCCAACCATAAATACGATGCGGGCGACTATACGCAGATCGACCCGACCTTTGGTGATAACGAAGATTTTCGATCGCTGTGCGCCGTCGCGCGCAAAAAGGGCATGCGCGTGGTGCTCGACGGCGCGTTTTCTCATACCGGGGAGGACAGCGTATACTTTAACCGCTATGGGCGATATGATTCGGTCGGCGCCTACCAATCGAAAGACTCGCCCTATTACGCGTGGTATAAGTTCAATCAATTTCCGGACGACTACGTGTGTTGGTGGGGCGTGCCCACGCTGCCCGAGGTCAACGAAATGCACCCGGATTTTCTTGATTTTATCATCCGCGGCCGCGATGCCGTGATCGCCAGATGGCTGCGCATGGGCGCGAGCGGCTGGCGGCTGGATGTTGCGGACGAGCTGCCGGATGAGTTCATCGCGATGCTGCGCGCGAGGGTCCGCAAAGAGGTGGGGGATGCGTGCGTCATCGGTGAGGTGTGGGAGGACGCCACCAATAAGGTGGCCTACGGGCAGCCGCGCACGTACGCGCTGGGCAGAGGGCTCGACAGCGTGATGAACTACCCCCTGCGCTCGGCGCTGATCGACTTTCTCATGTTGCGCGAGAGGGCCGCGCGCACGCGCAGGCGGCTTCTTTCGCAGAAAGAAAACTACCCGAGGCCCATGTACTATTCGCTGATGAACCTTATAGGTTCGCACGACCGATCGCGCACGGTAAATGTGCTTGCGGACTGCGAGTCGCCCGACATACCTGCCGAAGAAATGGGAACCTACCGCATGACAAAGCAGCAATACGAATTGGGCGCGGCGCGCCTTCGCTTGATGTCGGCTTTGATTGCCGCGATGCCGGGCATGCCCTCGGTATATTACGGCGATGAGGCCGGCCTTGAGGGGCTTAGGGACCCGTACTGTCGCTTTGCCTATCCCTGGGGCCGCGAAGATGAGGCGTTGCTTGGACATTTTCGGCATATTCTATCGCTCAGGCGCCGCATACAGCCGCTGCGCACCGGCGAATTGGAGATCTTCGCCCCACACGAGGACGTGCTGTGTCTCGTGCGCTCGATCCGTGGCGGGCTCGATGCGCTGGGAATTCCGGCGGACGACGGGCTTGCGTTCCTGGCGGTGAACCGTTCGGCGGAGCCAAGGCGCGTCGTGCTGGATTTGAGCACGTTGGGCGTAAGCATACTCTTTGCCCAAGACGGACAGGCATACGATTGCCCGGGCGGGGTGCTTTCGCTTTCGCTTGGGCCGATGAGCTATGCGCTGCTGATCGACAAGGGAACGCAGATGCTGTTGGACGATTCCCCCAGCGCGTTTTAGCGTGCAACGTTAAATCCGAGTGAAAAGATCGGAATTACCCGAAAACCCCTTGTAAGACATGAGGACAGGGTATATAATGTGGTCAACAAGCGGCCAAGGCCGCGTGGCGGCAAGGCGCCACCCTATTAGAGGAGGAATTATCTTGGAAAATATCAATAAGGAAATGACCATTGGCGAAGTGCTCGCCAAGGATACGAACACCGCCCGCATTTTCATCCAATACGGCATGCATTGCCTCGGATGCCCGCATTCGCAGGGCGAATCCATCGAACAGGCGGGCATGGTGCACGGCGTTGATGTCGATGCGCTCGTGGGCGAGCTAAACACCTATTTCGCTTCGGTGTGAGGCTTGGGCGGCTACATAAATAAGGAGGCGGCCAGTTTGACTAAATATGTATGCCAGTTGTGCGGCTATGTGTACGATCCTGCGCAGGGCGACGGCGCCGATATCCCGGCGGGAACTGCGTTTGAAGATTTGCCCGAGGATTGGGTGTGCCCGTTGTGCGGTGCCGGCAAGGGAGACTTTACGCCCGAGTGATCGTTTTTTGATACGCCATCCGCGACGGGCCGCTCTTTTTGGGCGTCCCGTCGTCTATGTTCGGAGGTATTTCCCGATGAACGGAGAGGAGAAATTTCATGTACAAGGCCATTCCGATTGCGAAGGATTTGTTTTTTACCGGCGTGTTTGATCCGGACCTTAGGGTGTTTGACGTCATTATGGAGTCTCCGCGCGGCACAAGCTACAACAGCTACGTGCTCAAGGGGGAAACGGGCGTCGCCGTGATCGAGGCGGCAAAGGCCGGCTTTGAGGAACAGTGGCTCGATCGCATTCGCGATTGCGTCGACCCTAGCGAGATTACCCACATCTTCCTCAACCACACCGAGCCCGACCATGCCGGCGCGCTGGGCGCGCTGCTGGAAATCGCGCCGAAAGCCACGGTATACTCCTCGCGCGCGGCCAACCTTAACATCGCGCAAATTCTCAACGCGCCCTTTCCCTCCAAGGTGATCTCCGGCGGGGACAGCTTCGATTTGGGGGGCAAGACGCTCAAGGTGATCGACGCGCCGTTTCTGCACTGGCCGGATTCCTTATTCTTGTGGTGCGAGCAGATCGAGGCGCTGTTTACGTGCGATGTGTTCGGCTTCCATTACTCCTGCGATACCGTATTTGCGTGCGAAGTGGACGAAGAGCTGCTTGGGTACAGGAAATATTATTTTGATGCGATCTTTTCTCCGTTTGCCGAGTACGTGCTTTCCGCGCTGGAGAAAATCGACGCGCTGCCGATCCACTATTTGTTGACCAGCCACGGGCCCGTGTATCGCGCGCCGCAAGAGGCGCGCGATGCGATCGACCTATACAGGGGCTGGGCAAAGGAGACGGTCGACGCGTTCCGGCCCGATACGGTGTTTGTGGGCTACGCATCTTCCTACGGCTACACGCGTTCGGCGGCGGAGGCGGTCGCCGAGGTGGTGCGGCAAAGTGGATTGACGCCCGTCGTGTTCAACATTGGCGCGCAGCCAGCCCAAGCGGCTGCGGCGGCGGGAAATTGCGCCGCGATCGCGCTGGGCACATCTACGCTCAACCGCGATGCGCTGCCACCGGTATGGGCATTCCTGGGCGAACTCTCGGCCATTCGGCTGCGCCGCCGGCCCGCCATCGCATTCGGTTCCTTCGGCTGGAGCGGCGAGGCGGTGGGCAACGTGCGCGCAAGACTTGAGCAGATCGGCCTTAAGGTGGTTGCCGACTATAAATGGAAGCTCAAGCCGACCGTCGAGGATTTAGATGCCGTGCGCGCGGTGGCTAAGCAACTGACCGACGCCGTAAAGGAGGGTTGAAAGTGGCCTTCGCGTACAACGACCACGAAGCGCTGAGGATCGCCATGGAAATCGAGCGCAAGGGCGCGGAGTATTACACCCTGATGCTGGATGTGGCGGCCGATGCCCGGGAAAGACAAGTGATTGTGCGGCTTCTTAAGCAGGAAGAAGAGCATTTGCACGCCTTTCATGCTATGTACGAGGCCGTGATTTCCCAGCACGACGACGAGGGCGAGACACGCTTTGACGAGGACACGAACGCCTATCTCGCGGCCGTGGCGGAGGGGGTCGTCGCTCCCGGCGAGGCGATGGAAAAGCCGGCGAGCATGCGAGAGGCGCTTGCGCAGGCCGTTCGATCCGAAAAGGATTCCATCCTCTTTTATCAGGAACTGGCGCATACCGCGAGAAACCAGGATGCGCGCACGACGTTTTTGCGCATATTAAAGGAGGAAAAGGCGCATTTAGGGGCTCTGCAAGGCCTGATGGAAGGCGCGAAAGAGTAGCGCATTCACTGCGGTGCAAGAGCGGCGACAAAGCCTATGTGGGGCTCCGCCCCATGTCCCGCCAGGGGTTTTCCCCTGAACCCTAACTGAAAATGCCCGTGCGCTGGCATTTTCCTATTTGTTTCACCTGGTTTTTAGGTTTTTATCAACACGTTGAAGGGTGATGACATTCGTCGTCACCCTTACCTTTTGGAAGTGTTTTGCAGAGCTGCTCTTGTCAATACCGCACGTCGACCGGCACGCCTTTTTCCGCCGATTCCATGATGGCGAGGATCGCCAGCACGCCTCTATGAGAATCCTCGAGAGAAACCCTGAATTCCTTTCCGTCGATGAGCCTATCTACAAAATCTCGTATGCTTTCGTAAGAAAAGCCCTTGCAGCGGTCAAAGACGTAGTTCGAAACGAGGATATCCGGGGTGGTTGCCTTTTCTTCGGTAACCACCTGCATGAGATTGTGGCTCGAGGCGTCGATGGAAACCATGCCCTTGGTGCAGAGCATATTAAACTTAAAGTCGTTGATGTTCGTATTGCCGTTGGGCGTAATCCAGCCGTTTTCCATATGGGCGATGCCGCCCCTTTGGAACTCGATCGTGGTTAGGTAAACGTCCGCGGCGTCGATCCCCATCTCTTTGAGCAGGCCGTCGCGCTTTACGGAGTAGACGCGCTTCACTTCGTCGTCAAAGAGCCAGCGCAGCGTATCGAGGCTGTGGCTGCCGAGGAACCACAGGATGGACGACTTGGCGGACCAGGAGAGCATGTCGGTCGCTACCCACTTGATGTCGTTGAGGCGGATATAGGCGCAATAAGGCTCCCCCAGCGCGCCGGACGCGATTTGCCGCTTGGCGGAGTTGAAGGGAGGGTTCCAGCGGTTGTGCAGATCTACCATGCAGCGAACGCCCGCGCGTTTGACGGCATCTACGATGCGGTCGGCATCTCGCGCCGTGGTCGCGAGCGGTTTTTCGATTAGCATGTGCTTGCCCTGGGCAGCGAAATCCACCGCGATGTCCGCATGCAGAAAATCGGGCGTCACGATCGCAACCGCGTCGATCCCGCTCTTTTTTGCCATGTCCGCATAATCGGTATAAACCTCGGGCGCGCCGTATTCCTGCGCGACGGCCTTTGCGCGCGCGGCGTCCCTGTCGCAAACCGCCACGAGTTCCACGCCTGGGTGTTCGCGGTAGATCGACGCGTGGTTTGCGCCCCATACGCCCGCGCCGACGATGCCCATCCGGATGGTTTTCATAAAATCCCTCCCCCAATTTTCCGATGCCTAGGTTCATTATACCCACGGTTGTTTCGCTGGACAACCATCAGGCAACCAACCACTGATTTATTCATGCGGCACGTCTTTGCGAATCTTTTCTCGGCGCATCGTAAGGATACGCCTCGCTCCGGCTCCTTGCAGGTCGCATAAATTTCCCGCAAATCCGGCCACCCTCATTTCATCAGTGGTTACCTAGGAGCATTGCGGACAATTTCCGCTCTAAGCTTTGTCAAAAAGAATATGTTTTGGAAATTTTCAGGGAAACCCATGGTTTACTTCCAGTGCACGGATGGGTAGAATATCCATAGAACGAGTGGAAGAGGAGGCGCGCCGATGGATGCGATGATGAGATATCGGGAATGGAAAGAGATGTTTGCCGGGGATGCCGCCATAGCAGGGGAACTGAGCGCATTGGAGGGCAACGAAAAAGAGATCGAGGATCGGTTCTATGCCGATTTGACCTTCGGAACCGCCGGTATGCGCGAGGTGCTTGGCGCAGGGCCCAACCGCATGAACCACTATTGTGTTAGAAGGGCGACGCTGGGCTTGGCGGATCTGATCGCCGCGACGCAGGGCGGGGCCACGCGCGGCGTCGCCATCGCCTACGATTCGCGCAGGATGTCCGCAGAATTTGCCAAGGAGGCGGCATTGACGCTGTGCTCGCGCGGCATCCGCGCCATGCTGTTCGATGCGCTTCAGCCGGTGCCGGTGCTGTCGTTTTCGCTTCGGCGTCTTGGCGCCGTTGCGGGCATCGTAATCACCGCGAGCCACAACGCGCCTCAGTACAACGGCTCTAAAGTGTACTGGGAAGACGGAGGGCAAATGCCTCCCGAGCGCGCGGATGAAGTGTATGCCAACATGCAAAACCACGGCTATGCGGAAGCCGCGCCGATGGATGAGCAAGAGGCGCTCGATCGCGGTTTGCTTACGTATATCGGCGAGCAGGTAATCGACGAATACATCGCCCGTCTGCGTGAAATTTGCGTGCAGCCTCAGCTGGCTCGCGCGATGGGCGACAAGCTCTCCATCGTCTATTCGCCGCTCAACGGCTCGGGCAACGTGCCGGTGCGGCGCATTTTGCGCGAAATCGGCATGAATAAGGTGTTTGTCGTGGCCGAACAGGAAAACCCCGATCCGGATTTTGCCACGGTAGGCACGCCCAACCCGGAAAACCTGGCGGTGTACGACCTTGCGCGCGGGTTGGCCATCGAAAAGCAGGCGGATCTCGTGTTTGCGACCGACCCGGATTGCGATCGCCTCGGTTGCCTCGTCAGGGATATGCAGGGCAAATTTATGGTGCTCACCGGCAACCAGATCGGCTGCCTGCTGCTGGATTACGTGCTTTCCGGCAGAAAAAAGCAGGGCAATTTACCTGCGAACGGCGCAATCGTCAAGTCGATCGTATCCACACAGATGGCCAACGCCATCGCCCGCGCATATAAGATCGAGGCGTTTGACGTGCTCACGGGCTTTAAGTACATCGCCGAAAAGATCGAAGAATTCGAACAGAGCGGCGCGCACACCTTCCTATTCGGGTTTGAGGAGAGTTATGGCTACTTATCCAGCACGTTCGTGCGCGATAAGGATGCCGTCAACGCGTCGATGCTGCTGGCCGAGGCGGCGGCCTATCACCTGAGCGAGGGCAGGACGCTATATGCCGCGCTGAGCGCGCTATATGCGAAGTATGGATATTATATCGATAAAACGCTGCCCTTTACCATTAAAGGCAAGGACGGGCTTGCGCGCATGGCCGCGATCATGGGAGGGCTTCGGGATACGCCCCCCGCGGAGTTGGGCGGCCTGAAGGTGATAGGCTATCGCGATTATCAAAAGGGATTCATCCGCGATGCGGCGGGCGAGCGTCCAACCGGGATGCCGGTCAGCGATGTGCTGTATTACGAAATGGAAGGCGGCGCGTGGCTGTGTGTGCGTCCGTCCGGCACCGAACCGAAGATCAAGGTGTATGTCGGCGCAAATGCGCCCGATGAAAAGACGGCCCTTGCGCTTTCGGATGCTCTGACAAAGAGTGGAACGGCCTTGATCCAGTGAGCATTGTAAAGAAACCGGCTGTCGCACTGCTGGTTTCTTTTTCGTTGTTTGTGAAAATTAACCTTCGCTATATAGGGCTATCGCTTGCCCTCGATTACATCCAGGCATACTGTGAGCGCATCCTCGCCCTGGGCGATCTGCACATCGGGCAGCGTGCCACGCACCTGGTTGCACGTGCCGTCCGGGTTCAGGGCATAGGCCGCGGTATAGCGCACCAGCAGGCCCGAGTTTGGCAGAGCGAGAAACATGGGATCGCCCGAGCCGAGCCCATCGCCCCCGGTGACGCTTCCCACCAGCTTTGCAAAGCCGGTAAGCTTACACATGGCGATGAACGCCTCCGCCGCCGAAACGTTTTTTTCATCGCATAGCACGTAGATCTTGCCGCGAAAGCCGGAAGGCTGGGCGGGAGGATCGAGGCGGTATCGGCTTTGAACGAGAAAGGAGAAATCCTTTGCAAGTTCGGGCTGCACGCCATATTCCACCAGGATGTTCGCGGCGCGCGCGCCGCTGGCATCCAGCCACTCGCGCTTGGCGGGCAGCAGCTGATCTCCCGCGGTAAAGTAGCGGTTCACCATGCCGTCCTTCATCAAAAACGTGACGTCGTATAGAAGCGGCCCCCGCTGCAGAGGCAAAAGAATGTTGTCGACCCAATACTGCGTCGAGCCCCCTTCGTTGCCGCGCAAATCGAGGATGATGTGCGAAAAATTCTTGGCCGACGTGAAAAAGGCGCGCAGCGCTTCGCCCTCCGTACGGACGCGGCTTGCCGCGAACGAAGGGATGACGGCGAGCGCGATGCGCCCATCGGCAAGAATTTGCGTCGATACCTCCGGTACGACCGGCGCCTGCGCGCCATCTGTAATATTGGGAAGCGCATAATAGGCGCGCACGGATGGCGCATCAAACAAGGCGGTCCATAGCGCATACTCGCCGTGTTCGCTCTCGGACGCAAAAAACGCGGCTCTATAGCTTTGGTAGGCTGAAGGAGACACCGTATCCAAATGCGCCCGGACGATAAAGCATGCCAGCAACGCGTCGATTTCTTTCGAAAAATCTGCCATAGTCACCTTTTGGTTTTGAATGCGTTCGCGAGTTTCCTTTAATGTGGAGGAAAAAGAAGAATTCTGGGCATGATAAAAGGGATAGTTTAGCTTCAGCATCATGAGCAGGTAGTCGATATCCTCGAGCAACAGCGCCGGATCCAGCGCATCCTCGGGGACCGGCGTAGGCTCGACGGGCAAAGGCCCGCCGCTGGAGCACGCGGCGAGCAGGCACAGCAGAACGCATGTCGCCGTCGCGCGCGCGATGTTGTGTTGCCTGATGAAATCGCCCCCCTTTGCCATAGATTATACCACGAAATCGATATCCAGAAGGGCGTCGTAGAAAATGTAAACCAATGGAAGGTCATCCGGCATCGGTATATCAGGCTATAGGGCAGGTTTACATGGGTTTTCCCACAACAAACCGGCAGCAAAAAAACTTGTCGAAAAAGTAAAAAAGTGCTTGACTCCACCTATAGCTCTATGCTACACTAAGCGGGCTCGCTCGAAGGGGAGGGCAGAAGAGGACCTTGAAAACGGCATAGGTGAGAAGGAAAGACGAGAGTCAATTTCGAGCCAGGAGACTAGTTTAAGGCGAGAGCCGAGACGGGTCTCATGAAGAGTTAAGAAGCGAGAATCAAACGAAAGAGTTTGATCCTGGCTCAGGACGAACGCTGGCGGCGTGCCTAACACATGCAAGTCGAACGGGGATAATTGGGTGCTTGCACTTAATTATTCTAGTGGCGAACGGGTGAGTAACGCGTGA
>JAVBNW010000019.1:0-16078 GCA_031551255.1 Eubacteriales bacterium
TCTTCACGCCGCCTTGGCCGATTATGTTCATTGGTTCAACCACATTCGCCTTCATGGCGCGCTCGGCTATCGCACGCCCGTTCAATGTCAGTTTGATACCTGCTCCTCTTCTTTTTTGTAGCGCTGGGGGTTGACAGCCCAAAGAACGAAGAACGTAGGCTCCGCGCCTTCTTCGTCGTTCTTCTTACTCCACAAAATCGCCTCAGCGGTTTTGGGGAAGAGGAGGAGCGACGCAGTGAACGAGCTTTCGTGCCGCAGCACGGAAGCGAGCGATATGTAGTCCGCGACGACGACGAGTCTGTTAAAAAAATGGCAACTTACCGCGCGCGCGCTTGTGAAACGCCTATCATTCGGTTACAATACCGGTGTAGCGAATGATATATCGAATAGGGAGGTATTACCATGGCTGTTAAAGTTGGCATCAATGGCTTTGGCCGCATCGGCCGCCTGGTTTTCCGTGCCGCGCTGGATAACAAAAACGTCCAGGTCGTGGGCATCAACGATCCGTTCATCGATCTTGATTACATGGTGTACATGCTCAGGTACGATACCGTGCACGGCCAGTTTGCCGGCACGATTTCCACCAAGGACGGCAAGCTTATCGTCAACGGCCAGGAGATCGCCGTGTTCGCCTGCATGAACCCCGACGAGATTCCGTGGTCCTCCTGCGGCGCGCAGTACATCGCCGAGGCCACCGGCGTGTTCACCGACGAGGCCGGCGGCTCCAAGCACTTCGCGGGCGGCGCGAAGAAGGTTATCATCACCGCCCCAGCGAAGGACAAGTCTCCGATGTTCGTCATGGGCGTCAACCATACCTCCTATACGTCCGATATGAAGGTCATCTCCAACGCGTCCTGCACCACGAACTGCCTGGCGCCTCTGGCCTCCGTCATCCACGAGAAGTATGGCATTCTCGAAGGCCTGATGACCACCGTGCACGCCACCACCGCCACCCAGAAGACTGTGGACGGCCCCTCCAAGAAGGATTGGCGCGGTGGCCGCGGCGCGGCGTTTAACATCATTCCCTCCTCCACCGGCGCGGCCAAGGCCGTTGGCGTCGTCATCCCCGAGCTCAAGGGCAAGCTGACCGGCATGAGCTTCCGCGTGCCGACGGCCGACGTATCCGTAGTCGATCTAACCGTGCGCCTGGCCAAGGGCACGACATACGAAGACATCAAGGCCACGATGAAGGCCGCCTCCGAATCCCCGCGCTGGAAGGGCATCGTGGGTTATACCGAAGATGCCGTCGTCTCCAGCGACTTCATCCACGATGCGCGCACCTCCATCTTCGATGCGACCGCGGGCAACATGCTGTCCGATACGTGCGGCCAGCTCGTCGCCTGGTACGACAACGAGTGGGCGTATTCCAACAAGGTGGTCGACCTGATCGAGTACGCCGCCGGCGTGGACGCGAAGGCGTAAGCTGCGAAAAGGGATCTGTAAACGGCCTGAAACGCTTTGGCGTTGCGGGCCGTTTTTTGTTATGGAAGGAATAAACATCGATGGGGAGGGAGAAGCGTGATCTGCGAATCGTGCGGCTACAGAAGCGGGGATAGCGCAACGAAATGCCTGCTGTGCGGACGCGAGCTGCCCGTCAGGTTGAGCGAGGAAGAACTTGATGCCGAACTTAAACGCCTGTCGGACCGGGCCGATGTGTTGATGCCTTCTCCCGTGGAAAAGGTGTTGGGAATCGTATTTTTTGCCCTGGCACCGATCAACTTCACCGCAAGCATATTTCTTGGAAGATGGCCTGCCAACGTTTATTTTGCTTTGTTCGCGGCTATCACGGCGGCAGTCGCCGGCGTATCGGCGAGATATCCCAAAGCAATGTGGGAGCTTAGCAAGATGCGTTTTGCCCTGTACGCCAACGCAGACGACGCGACGCCGAACGATGTTTGGGGTATTCTGCGCAAGGCTTCCTATTGGCTATTTATGCTTGCCTCGTTCGTCGTAGTGGCGTTTTCGTTTCTATCAATAGAGATCTTTAGATCTTAGGCTATATTGCATTTTTCTAAGGAACAAAAGGGGAAAACGTTGGCGCTCGTCCTAAAGACGTGCTATAGTAAACTATACAGTTTCCAAAGAAATGGCAGGAGGAGGACTCTATTTTGGACGTCAACATCAAAAACACGGCCTCAAACCCGTCCCAGCTGCGCATCACGGATATGAAGATCGCCGAAGTTCATCAGTACGGCAACGCGCGGTGCAACTATATCGTGCGCATCGATACGAACCAGGGCATCAGCGGCTATGGCGAGGTGCGCGATGGCGCGAGCCCGCTGTACGCGCAGATGCTCAAGCGCGTAATCCTGGGCGAAAACCCGTGCAACATCGACAAGATCTTTCGGCGCATCGTGCAGTTCGGCGGCAGAGCCCGCCAGGGCGGCGGCGTGTGCGCGGTGGAGCTGGCGTTGTGGGATCTCGTAGGGCGCGTGTATGGCATACCGGTTTGGCAAATGCTCGGCGGCCAATTCCGCGACAAAGTCCGCATCTACTGCGATACCGACGTGGACGGCAAGGATACCCCCGAGGCGATGGGCGCGGCGCTGAAGCAGCGCATGCACGACAACGGCTATACCTTCCTTAAGATGGATATCGGCATCGGCCTGCTGGTGGGCATCCCCGGCGCGCTGACCGCCCCCCTGGGCTGGCTTGAGCAGTGGAACGAGGCGATGCACATGGGCTGGGGCGGCGCGGACAAGATTGCCGACCCGATCGCCAGGCAAGATGCGCGCATCAAGTCGTACGACACCATCAACGTCGCCCACCCGATGACGGGCGTGCACATCACGCACAAGGGCCTGGATATCCTTGAGGAACGCGTGAGGATCATCCGCGACATCATCGGCTACGAAGTGCCGCTTGCCACCGACCACTTCGGGCACATCGGCGTGGAGGATTGCATCGCCATCGCGCAGCGGCTCGACGGCTACGGGCTGGCGTGGTACGAGGATATGATCCCCTGGCAGATGACCGACCAATGGATTCGCCTTGCGAACAGCTGCAACACGCCTGTGTGCACCGGCGAAGACTGCTATTTGCTCGACGACTTTAAGCCCCTCCTCGACAACCATGCCGTGGGCGTCATCCACCCCGATATCCTCAGCTCCGGCGGCATCTACGAAACGAAGAAGATTGGCGATTACGCGCAAAAGTGCGGGGTTGCGATGTGCATCCACATGGCCGAAACGCCGGTCGCCGCCCTCGCCGGCGTGCAGACCGCCGCCGCCACCGAAAACTTTATGGCGCTGGAATTCCATAGCCAGAAGATCGTGGACCGCTGGTCGTCGCTGGTGACGGGCCTTAAGGTGCCTCTTATTCAGGACGGCTATATCGACGTACCCTACGGCCCCGGCCTGGGCTTCGAAGGGCTGAATGAGGATCTGATCCGCGAGCTCGACCCCGCGCATCCCAAGGATATTTGGAAGTCCACCGACGAGTGGAACGACTGGTTCTCGCACGACAGGCTGTGGAGCTAACTGCCTGTGCCCAAAGGCCTTTGTAAGTTTCCAAGGGGTTCCATGCTGCGGCATGGAACCCCTTTTACATCGTATTGGAATTTTTCATCGCCTTTGCGACCAATCGGGCGGCGCATCCGTCAAAGGTGTGAATGGATACGAAAGGAAGAGAGGATCATGAAGAAGCATTTGCGTATAATATGCGCCGCGCTATGCCTAAGCGCAGCTTTGGCAACGTGTACGTCCTGCGCCGGGCAAGAGGCGACGGCCGCGCCCACGCCAACCGTTTCGACCTCGCCTGAGCCCACCACTGCGGCCCCGACTGTCGCCGCCGCGACACCCACACCCATCCCAACTCCGGAGCCCACCGCCTACGCGCAGGCGTACATCGACGTGTTCGCATCGTACTTTGATATCGACCCCGGCTTGCACGAGGGAATGACCTACCTTGCCATCGACATGGATACGCTCAAGAATGCCACGGATGTGGATAAAGAGGCCATTGCCGAGCACTTTGCCAAGGAGCTTAGCTTGGAAGTCATGGATGCGTCCATGCAGGATCTGCAGGAGCAAGGCCTGGTAAAGGAGGGCAGTACCATCGAGGGCATCCTTCTGTATGTCGAAAGTGTCGAGGAAACCGCGACTACGCTGACCGTCGAGGGCGTGAAGTACCGCTCCGGCCTCGGCGCAAATTTCAACAAGAGCGTGCTGGATAAAAAGGACGGGGAATGGGTGCTTAGGGAAACGGAGATGGTTGCGATTTCGTAGCGGGCGCCTGCCGCGGAGTGCCCCCTTTGTTTAAGTCGGCAATGTGATCGATTTTCGTGGCAACGGACAGGCCCCGATGCTATAATGGCCGTATCCGAAAGAGGGAGGGGTCTTTATGTTTTTCAGTTCCAGGGAAGAGGTCGAATACCTTACGCCGCTGTGGAAGGGCGAAAGGTTGGAGGACGGCAGGCCTAAGGTTGCGGAATCCATTCTCAAGCGCATGCGGAACCTGACGATGGAAGAGGTTTGGAGCTATGCGTGGGTCAACAACTACGAGTTTCAGGTAGAGAGCGACCTTAGGGCCACGCACCCGACGGAGAACAGGCTGGTCGGGCGCGCCCTTACGTGCACCTGCGTGCCGTTCCGTGAAGACCTTCATATGGTGGCCAAGGCCGAGTCGCGCGCGTTCGGTTTTCAGGGCAACTACAACAAATCCGCCGTCGACCGCCTTGTGGAAGGCGATGTGATGGTGGTGGATTTCTTCGACAAGGTCGCCTACGGCACGTTCTTCGGCGGCAACCTTTCCACGGCCATCGCGAACAAGACAAAGGGCGGTGGGGCCGTGATTTGGGGCGGCATCCGCGATTTGGATCAGGTGAAGGAGATCCCCAACCTGCAAATCTATTACCGTGGAACACACCCGACCGCGATCAGGGATTATATCATGAGCGGCTACAACCGCCCCTGCCAGATCGGCAGTGCGATTTGCATGCCGGGGGATATCGTCTACGGCAGCAGCGAGGGCGTGGCGTTCATCCCCGCGCATATGGCGGAAGAAACCGTAGACGCCGCGGAGCGCTCACACATCAAGGATATCTTCGGCTTCCAGCGCCTCAAGGAGGGCAAGTATACTGCCACGCAGGTCGACCAGAGCCCCTGGCCGCAGGATATGTGGGCGGACTTTCTTAATTGGTTCAAGGCGAGCGACGAGACAAAGGACTATCGCTACTTGAACTTCGAGCAGGAGATGCTCGATCAGAAAAACGGCGTCAACCCGTTCCGCAAGCGGCATACCGGCGGCTTGCCGTATAACCCGTAGAATCTTCGCAACGATGAAAGAGCCGGTCTTTATAAGACCGGCTCGAACTTTTTTGGAGTTTTTTGGAATTTTGTATACCGCGCCGTGCTTTCTTGGCGGGAGGCTCATGGGGGACGCGTACCTCCCCGTGCCGTTTGTACCCCCGTGACGTTTTACCCTTCGCCGCCCCTCAGCGGGCCGGGATCGGGATCGGGCCACGGGTAATCGTCGCCCGGATTTTGCCCGTTCGTCTCAACCGAGGACTGCCCGTGGAATGAGCAAAAGTACGACGCGAAGGCTGGGTTTTCCCTCAGCGCGTCGAGCGAGCTTCCGGCGGGCACGCGCAGAATCGCCCCGGGAAGCAGGGACGGAAGTTGGGAAGGATCCAGCTGTTCGGCGGGATCGCCCTCCGGGATGAGTAGCATGGGTTTTGCGTACGCACCCGGGCAATTCGGGCCGGCGATCAGGCCGGTTTCCGGGCAAACTTGCGCCATTACATGCTTGTCGCACGATTCCGTAGGCGCCGAATCGGCATGCCACCAATCGGTAACCGGGGTAAAGTTTGCATCGGCGGAGCAGGCGTCGGTAGCCAAAAGACCGCTTAGGGAGCAGGTGGTCGCCTTGACAAGCCCGAGGGACTCCGGATCATCTTGGATGATGGGTTTATTCTCCAATTGCAGTTCACTGTGCACGCGTTCCATGATCGCCTGCCACAGCGGCGCGGCATACAAGCTGCCGGTCGCGGCCTTGAGGGGATAGGACCGATCGGCGCCGACCCAAACGGAACACGCATAGTAGGGCGTGATGCCCGAGAAGCTGACGCCGACATAATCGCTGTTCGTGCCTGTTTTACCTCCGACGGTGATGCCGTCGATTTTCGCGCTGCGGGCGATGCCCACCTGTACCGCGTCCACGAGCAAATCTACCATCATCCAGCTCGTGCTGGGGCGGAACACCTGCCGCTTGTTGTTCTGTTGCTCAGCCTTCATATCGATGACGACGTTGCCGAGCGAATCGAGCACCTTGGTAAAGGTAAGGGGCTGTTGGTAGGTGCCCTTGTTGGCGATCGTACCGAACGCAACCGACATCTCCATGGGCGTGATGCCCGACGAGCCGAGCGACAGGCCGAAGCCATCCGCGTTGAGGTGGTCGGGGTTGACGCCCAGCGCCATCAGGTAGTTTTTCGAGTCGTTGATGTGTACGTAGTTCATCAGCGTGTTGGCCGCCGCCGTGTTCAGCGACATGCGCATCGCCTGGCGGATGGTGACATAGCCTTTAAAATCGCCGCGCGTAGAGTTGGAGGGGTAGCCCTTTGCCGTGCCCCAGCCGGGGATGGGCACGGGAAGGTTGCTGGTAACCGAGCCGGGAGAGTAGCCCATATCCAGCGCCGGCCCGTACACCGAAATCGGCTTGATGGAAGAGCCCACCGGCATTTCGCTCGAGCGCCCGCGGTTGTATTCCAAGAGGCCGGTCGGAGGGGTGCGCCCACCGACGATCGCCACGATTTCCCCGGTGCTATAGTCGAAAATCGAAACGCCAGCCTGGGGTTGAATCACTTCCGTGACCACGCCGCTGGCGCTGACGTCGCGGATAACCGAGTGCGACGCGTTTGCGGTTTCGGGGTACTTATCCCAATTATATACGATGTCTTCCGCAATTTTTTGTACGACGGGGTCGATCGTGCTGTAGATACGGTAGCCTCCGCTCTGAATCTCCTTGCGCACGGTCTTTCGGTTCGTTTCGTTAATCTGCATGCCGCGCATATTCATAAAGGCGTTTTCTACGTCGTACAGCACGCTCTCCACCGCGGCGGGCATGTCGTACATGGCCGAGGCCGTGGTTTTTTCCACCACCCGTATGTTTGCCTTCAGCAGCGACCGATACGTCTCTTCGCTGATGGATTTTGCGTCGTAACGCTGCTTGATGCCAGGCATCTCGCCCAGGGCTTCACGGTATTCGACCTCGGTGATGAAGTTGTTTTCGTACATACAGCTAAGAACGTAGTTCGTTCTATCCACGGAAATCTCGGGAGTGTTGGTGGTATAGACGCAGCGTCGGGGATTGTAGCGCGTGGGGTTGCGGGTGATGCCCGCGAGCGTCGCGCATTCGCGCAATGTCAGGTCCTTAAGCTCTTTGCCAAAGTAATCGCGGACTGCCGCCAGCACGCCGTAGTTGGATTCTCCGAGCCAAATGGTGTTTAAATACCATTCGAGGATCTGATCTTTGCTATATTCTTTTTCGATCTCCAAGGCCAAATAGGCTTCCTGGATCTTACGCTTATACGTCTGTTCCATCGAAAGGATGTGAAGCTTGACGAGCTGCTGCGTAATCGTGGAGCCGCCCTGCACCGAATCGTTGCGCATGTTGTTGACGAAAGCCCCGGCGATGCGCTTGATATCCACGCCGTTGTGGGTAAAGAAGCGCGCGTCTTCCACGGCGACGAACGCATTTTTAAGGTTTGCCGGTATTTCGTTGATCGTAACGAGAATTCGATTTTCGGCCCCGCGATACGTCGTGATCAGCTCGCCGTTGCGGTCGTAGATAAAGGAAGATAGGCTTTGGTCGGTGATCTTGCCGGTGTCCAGATCGGGAATGGTTTCCGCATATGCCTTAGCGACGCCCATCACCATGCCAACCCCCGCTATGGAAACGACCAGAACGAGGATGAAAACAAGTTTGATCGCCGAAACGCCGACGGAAAAGATAAAATTCGGCTGCTGTTTGCGTTGCGTAAACAGCGCCCCTACAAATGAAGAGAAGCTGGTTTTGCGCTGTTTGTTTTTGCCGCCCGGGGCGGCCTTTGGCTTTGGTTTCGGAAAAAGCGGCGCACGGTTGGGCATCGGTTTCATCCCCTCTGTCGTAGGACATTCCCGCGTTTGCATATGGATACCGCGGGTGAGTGTTGATGCGAAATATTAGAATCCATATCATGAACAACAAGCGTGCAAAGCGCGTGCTCATTTTCTTATGTGTCTTCCTCGTGCTTTGCATCGCGGGGCTCGCGTTGGTCGATAGAAACATCAAGCCCATCGCACTGGCCGTTGCCGAGGCGCGCGTGAGGGCTATCGCCTCCGATGCCATCAACAACGCGGTGCGCACCTGCGTGCAGGGCGTTACCTACGCGGACATCATCGCGGTAGAGAAGGACGATCGCGGGCGCGTTTCCATGTTGCAGGCAAATTCCGTGCGCATGAACCAAATCGCCGCAGACACCACGCTGACCGCCCAGCACTTCATCGCGCAGATCGACGCGAAATCGGTTTCCATCCCCATCGGCTCGGTGCTCGGCGGCCCGATCTTTTCGGGCAGAGGGCCGAGCATACCGGTGAAGATCATCCCCGCGGGCTCGGTTACGACGTCGTTTCTGACAAACTTTTCATCGGCGGGCATCAACCAAACCCGGCACGAAATTTATCTTCGGCTCAACGCGAATATGAGGATCGCCATACCGGTGGGCGCGAAAGAAATCGAGGTATCGATTCTCGTGCCTGTGGCAGAAAGCGTAATCGTGGGCGACGTTCCTCAGACCTATGTCGACACGAAGAACCTCGACGAAGCGCTGATGCTCATACCTAGCAAATAATTTTCGCCGTCCCTACGTTATCAAACGAGTGGTTGCCGCGGGGTGTTGCTCCATCTTTCGCATTGCGCTATACTACCAGGGAAGGCAAGGAAACAGAGCCTATTAATTACAGACGTACGGCTGGCGTAAAAACACGTTTTGCGTTGCGCGTGCAAGGTAGGGAAATGAAAAGGGCTGCGGGGTTCCCGCGGCCGTTCCATGGCGGGACAAGCCGCCGGTGCGAGGGGGATAGGGTTGGCAAACGACTATACTTCACAAGACATACAGGTTCTGGAAGGGCTGGACGCCGTGCGGCTCCGCCCGGGCATGTACATCGGCACGACCGGCTCGCGCGGATTGCACCACCTTTTGTGGGAAGTGGTGGATAATGCGATCGACGAGGCTTCGAACGGGTACGCCACCACGGTTAAGGTTGAACTCTATAAAGACGGTTCGGCAGGCGTGGAGGACGATGGGCGGGGCATTCCCGTAGATGTACACGAGCAGATGGGCGTATCCGGCGTGGAGGTCGTCTTTACGCAGCTGCACGCCGGCGGCAAATTCTCCAACAAAAACTATGCCTATTCCGGCGGCCTGCACGGCGTGGGGGCCTCGGTGGTGAACGCGCTGTCCAAGCGCATGGCGGTGGACGTATACATCGATTTTTCGGCGTATCATATCGAGTTCTCCTCCGAATACGACCCGAAGCAAAAAAAGGTGGTGGCGGGGAGGGTGTCCTCGCCGCTTGCGCGCACCGGCGGCACGCGTAAAAAGGGTACGAAAATCGTCTTTTGGCCGGACGACACCATTTTTGACGATACGACGTTTCATCACGATATCGTCGTGCGCCGCATGCGCGAGCTTGCGTACCTGAACAGGGGCATCCGCATGGTGGTGATCGACCACCGCGAAAGCGGCGAGGAGCGCGAACAGGAATTTCTTTACGAGGGCGGCATCTCCGATTATGTTAAGTACCTCAACCAGGAAAAGAATGTTCTGTACGATACGCCCATTTACATCGCGGGCGAAAAGGACGGAGTGCAGTTCGAGGCGGCCATTCAGGCGACCGACGGATACAGCGAAACGATTTTTTCCTACGTCAACAACATTCCCACCGGCGAGGGCGGAACGCACGAAACCGGCTTTAAGGCGGCACTTACGAAGGTGATGAACGACCACGCCAGGCGCATCGGCGCGCTTAAGGAAAAAGACACAAACCTTTCCGGCGAAGACTACCGCGAGGGCGTCACCGCCGTGATCGCCTGTCACGTGAAAAACCCGCAATTTGAAGGGCAGACCAAGGGGAGGCTCGGCAACAGCGAGGTTCGGCCCATTGTCGAGGCGATCGCGTCGGAAAAGCTCTCGTTGTATATGGAAGATCTAAAAAATGCCGGCGCCGCGCAGAAGATGATTGAAAAGGCGGTGCAGGCCGCGCAGGTACGCGAGGCGGCGCGCAAGGCGAAGGATGTCGCCAGGCAGCGCAACCGGCTCGAGGCCGCGCCGCTGGTAGGCAAGCTTTCCAGCTGCACCGGCAGGAGGGCCGAGGAAAACGAGCTTTTCATCGTGGAAGGCGACAGCGCGGGCGGTTCTGCCAAGCAGGCCCGGGACAGGCGGTTTCAGGCCATTTTGCCGCTTCGAGGCAAGCCGCTCAATGCCGAGAAGAAGAGGCTTGACCAGGTACTCGCCAACGAGGAATTCCGCTCGATCATCACGGCGCTGGGCACCGGCATCGGCGAGGATTTTACGCTGAAGAACCTAAAATACCACAAGATCATCATCCTAGCCGATGCCGACCAAGACGGTGCGCATATTCGGGCGATCTTGATGACGTTTTTCTACCGTTATATGAAAGAGCTCATTACCGAGGGACACCTGTACATCGGCATGCCGCCTCTATACCGCGTGCAGAAGGGGCAAAACGTCTACTATTGTTACGACGATGCGCAGCTTGATGCGGCGACCCGCAAGGCAGGCAAGGGCTATACGGTGCAGCGCTATAAGGGCCTTGGAGAAATGGACTATGGGCAGCTGTGGGATACCACGATGGACCCGTCGGCCCGCCTTTTGATGCAGGTGGATTTAGAAGACAGCGGCGCGGATGCCGAGCGGATGGTCACCGTGTTGATGGGCGATCGCGTGGAGCCGCGCAAGGAATACATTGCCAACCACGCCAATTTCAATAAGAACGATACGTTTGAAGGGCGGGTGATGTAATGCCCCGCAAGAAAAACGACGATGTTCCCAGGCAAACCGGCGCGATTCTCGAGCGGGCGATGGGGGATATCCTGCACGATTCTATGATTCCTTACGCCGAGTACGTAATCCTGGAGCGCGCGCTACCGCGCGTGGAGGACGGCCTCAAGCCCGAGCAGCGGCGCATTCTGTGCACCATGCACGAACTTTCGCTCACGCCCGACAAGCCGCACAGAAAATGCGCAAGAATCGTAGGAGATTGCCTGGGCAAATACCATCCGCACGGAGATACGTCGGTGTACGATGCGATGGTGCGCATGGCGCAGGCCTTCAACATGCGCGGGCAGTTGGTGGACGGGCACGGAAACTTCGGCTCCATCGACGGGGACACGGCGGCGGCGATGCGCTACACCGAGGCGCGCATGACGCCGCTGGCGCTGGAGATGCTGCGCGACATCGAAAAGGACACCGTGGATCAGGCGCTGAACTTCGACGACACCATGAAGGAGCCGCTCAAGCTTCCCGCGCGGTTTCCCAACCTACTGGTCAACGGCGTATCCGGTATCGCGGTCGGCCTTGCCACCAACATGCCGCCGCATAACCTTAAGGAAGCGACCGACGCGGTCATCGCCCAGATCGACAATCCGGATATTACCATAGCCCAGCTCATTAAGCACCTGCCGGGACCGGATTTCCCCACGGGCGGCATTCTCATCGACAACGAGGAAATTCTCAACGCCTACGCGACCGGCCGCGGCAAGCTGACCGTGCGTGCGAAGGTGAATATCGAAGAGGAACGCTCCGGCAAGAAAAATATCGTGATCACCGAGGTGCCCTACCAGGTCAACAAAGCTGCCATGCTCGAAAAGATTTTGAAGCTCTCCGAAGAACGCAAGGGGCCGCTGACGTCCATCAGCGACATCCGCGACGAATCGGACAGGGAGGGCATGCGCGCGGTCATCGAGCTGCGCAAGGATTCCTCCGCCGAAATGGTGCTGGCCTATCTTTATAAGTATGCCGATTTGCAGGTGACCTTCGGCGTGAACATGGTGGCCATCGCCGAAGGAAGGCCGCAGCAGCTCAACCTTAAGCAGCTGATCGAGTACTATATCGGGCATCAGAAGGATGTCGTCACCCGCCGCACCCGCTACGACCTCGGCAGGGCGAAGGCGCGGGCCCATATTTTAGAAGGGCTGATGATCGCGCTGAACGACCTTGACAGGGCGCTTGCGATCATTCGCGGCTCGAAGGACGGGCCCGCCGCGCGCTCAGGGCTAATGGATGCGTTTGGCCTTACGGATGTTCAGGCACAGGCCATCCTGGATTTGCGCCTGCAAAGGCTTACCAACCTTGAGATCATCACGCTGCGCAAGGAATACGAGGAGATCCTAAGGCTGGTGCAGAGCCTCGAAGCGATCCTAGGTAGTGAAAAAAAGCTGATGGCGGTCATCAAAAAAGAACTGCGCGCGGTGGCGGATCAGCACGGAGATGCCCGCAGAACGCAGCTGATGAAAAGCGCGCAGGACGAGCTGCTCGATATCTCCAAGGAACAGGTCGATAGCGGCGAAGATACCGCGCTACTTCTTACGCGCGCCGGGTTCATCAAGCGCGTGCAGCCCAAAGCGCTGCAAAAGATGGAGGATTTCCTGGATGATCCGCCCTGTTCTTTCATCTTGACGCGCACGGATAAAAAGCTTTTGTTCTTCAGCGACCGGGGCAACGTGTTTACGCTGCCGGTGTCCGCGGTGGCCGAATGCAAGCCGAAGGATCGCGGCGCGCTGCCCGGGGCTTTGCTCGAAGGGCTTCAGAGCGGCGAGAGCCTTCTTGCGGTGTTCGAGGTGGGAGAGACAGGCGAATTGTTGTTTGCAACCGCGCGGGGCATGGTAAAGAAGACCGAGCTTCAAGAGTATGGCGCGCGCAAAGGAAAGCTTGCGGCCATCAACCTGCGCGATGGCGATAGCCTCGTATCCGTCGAGCCTCTGCGAGCGGATCACACCATGCTGATCGTAACCTGCTTAGGCATGAGCATCCACTTTTCGTTGGCGGAGGTGCCCACAACCGGCCGCGCTACCGGCGGGGTGAAGGGCATCGCGCTCGACGTGGGCGATCGCGTCGTCGCGGCGCTGCAGGTACAAAGCGAGGGAGAGCTTTTGCTAATCGCCGATCGCGGCTATGCCAAGCGCAATCTGATCGTAGATCACGATGTGCAGGGCCGGGGCGGCAAGGGCCTCAAGACGTTCCAATTTCAAAAAAACGGTGCGAACGGCACGGCGGTTGTCGCGGCGCTATGGGTGCGAGCGCCGTACGACATATCCGTCTATCAAAAAGACGGCACGGTTACAAACCTCAACACCGAAGAAGTCTTGATCGAACAACGCTTCTCCAAAGGCAAGCCTTATGTACTGGCGCTGATGGAGAACGTGGTGGTCGGGGCGTCGCCCGTGCAGGCGGCGGGCAGGGGCGGCGCGGAAACCTAATCGCCGGACGGAGAAAAAGGAGGAGAACGATGAGTAAGCTGCGCATCGGTATGATCGGTTGCGGCGGAATGAACAATGGGCATGCAGACAGGATCGTCAAAATGGAGGACATCGAGGTAGTCGCGGTCGCCGACCCGATTCAGGATCGACGCGAGAAAATGGCGAAAAAGCTTTCCGCCAAGAACCTGTACAGCGACCACAGCGCGCTCTATGAAGGCGAAAAGGAACTCGATGCGGTGCTCATCGCGGTACCGCCGCTCGAGCATAAGGGCATTGAGGAAGAGGCGATCGCCCGCAAGTGGAATTTCAAAGTAGAGAAACCCATGACACTCGACGCGCAGCAGGCGCAAAAAATTGCCAAAGACTCCGTTGCCGCCGGCATCGTTACGGCGGTGGGTTTCCAGGATCGCTATCTGGATACTTCCGACCGCATTATGGAGGCGCTTCCGGGGCTGGACGTCGGCCTTGCCTACGGCACATGGGCGGGCGGCATCCCGGGGGTTTCGTGGTGGCAAAAGTTTGAAACCTGCGGCGGCCAGCTGACCGAACAGAACATACATCTTGTCGACCTGATGCGCTACTTCTTTGGCGAGGTAAAAGAAGTGTACGGCCGGGAGTTCCGCGGCATCGTCGTGCCCGAGCGCGACAGCCCGGGTTACGATAACCAGGACGCGTCGGTAGCCACGTTTACAATGCAATCCGGAACCATCGTCACGATGTTCTCCGCTTGCTATTTAACGGCGGGCGGCGTCGCGCCGGTAAACGGCATCACCATCCTGGGCAGGCAGATGTCCATCGAATACAAACTGCGCCAGCAGGTGCGGTTCATTACGAGGGAAAAGGAATCGCTGTATCCCAACCGGAACGACCAACTCTTCGATGCAAACCGCGCGTTCTTTGACGCCGTAAAGAAGGGCGACCCGAAGATGGTGCGTTCGCCATATGTAGATTCGCTCAAAACGCTGGAGGCCTGTTTTGCCGCGAACGAATCCATGCGTACCAACAAGCCTGTGGTTTTGTAGTCGCTCACATCCCCTTTCATCACCGGCGGGTCTCCGCCGGTTTTTTTGTTGACGAAGATTTGAGCGGCTGCTGAAACGTAGCCGCTATAAAATGCTTGCATTTCATTTCTAAAAGCGTTATACTCAAAAAGAGAACATACGTTCCTTTGATGGGGGGGTTCCCATGCCAGGTATTATTTTACGAAGAAGCCTTTGCGCGGATGAAAAAGTGGCATTGATGCAGCAGGATGCACGCTTTGATGTTGCCGACCCCAATGAGGCGGTGCGGGAGAACGCCCTTGCGGACTGCATGGCGATTCGTTCCCCCAAAGCGATTCCTAAAGTCCCCAAAGTATTTCTCGGGAACGACTGCATTTTTAACTGCGCGTATTGCGATTGCCGCTGCGGCAACGAAGAAAAGCGAAGATATGCGCTTGCACCCCGCGAACTTGCGGAAATTGCGGTCTCCCAGGCGCAGAAAGATCGGCGCGGCATTTTTTTAACGTCGGCCATCATAAGAGACCCAAATTATACGCAAGAGTTGATCATCGAGACGCTGCGCGTCATCCGCAAGGATCACCTTTTCCGTGGATATGTTCACGCCAAAGTCATGCCGGGCGCCGACCCGGGCTTAATCCGCCAGGCCGGCGGTTATGCCGACAGGCTCAGCGTAAATATAGAAGTGGCAAAGAGCGAAGGGTATGTACGGGTTGCAAAGAACAAAAACAAGAGAAATATTTTAGAGCCGATGTCGCAGATCAGCGCCATGATCCGTGCCGCCAAGGAAACAACGCAATCGTTTGCCACTTCGCAGACTACGCAATTGATGGCCGGCAGCGTGGGGGAGGATGACCGGACGATCCTTGAGCTTTCTAGCGCGCTGTATCGGAAGTTCTCCATGAGCAGGGTGTACTATACCGCGTTTCAATATATCTACCCCGCGAAAGGCTACGATGCGCTGCCGTTATTTAGAACCCCACATTGGCGCATGCGCAGGCTTTACCAGGCCGATCGTTTGATGCAGTTGTATGGTTTTGCGGCCGAAGAGATCGCCCCCGAATGCGACAGCAACCTGATGGAGGGCTACGATCCTAAAGTGCGCTGGGCATTGCGCAACCTTCATCTATTTCCTATCGAAATCAACCTTGCCGATTACGAAACATTGCTGCGCATCCCCGGCATCGGCGTAATTGGCGCAAAACGTATCATAAAAGCGCGGCAGACGCATAGCATCAGCCACGATATTTTAAGGGAGCTTGGCATTTCGCAGAAACGCTGTCGGCATTTCATTACCTGTTGTGGCAGGTTCACCGGGATGGAAAGCAAAAAGCTGCCGACAATATTGTACGAAGGCCCGAACGAGCCTACGTGCGAACAGCTTATGCTTGCGATATAACGTCGTCGCTCGTCGTCGCGAGCTACATATCCCTCGCTTTCACACTGCGGTGTGAAAGCTCGCTCATTCCGCCGCTCCTTCTTCCCCTCAAAATCGCCTCGGCGGTTTTATGGAAGAGGAGGGGCGGGGGGGGGTGGTGTAACCCACCAACAGAAAGGGAGCGGGGGGGGGGGGGGGCAGCGGAGCCCCCCCCCACAAGAATCCA
>JAVBNW010000145.1:0-18968 GCA_031551255.1 Eubacteriales bacterium
CGCGCATCGCGCCGATAGCGGCAAAGCACGGAACCGCCAGCAGGTTAAACGCCATAAACGAAATCGCCACCAGCGGCGAGAACGTCGCGCTCAAGACGCCTATCAGCGCAAACTGCGCGCCTTCATCCTCCAACGCGTCGCCTGTGATGCCGGGGTTGTACAAGACTCCCATCGTCGATACGACCATCTCTTTGGCGATGAGCCCCGTTAGCACCGCCACCACCGCTTTCCATCCGTCTGGGCCGGACGCGAACCCCAGGGGCACGAAAATCGGGCGCAGGAAATTGCCTAGAATCCCCAGAATGCTTTCCGCGCTGTTGGGCTCCACCATCGAGAGCCTAAAGTTGAAGTTGGCAAGAAACCAGATGACGATCGTCGCGCCGGCGATGATCGTCGCCGCGCGGAACAGAAAGCCCTTTAGCTTTTCCCAAAGATGTAAAAGCGTATTCTTGATGCGCGGCGCGCGATACGCAGGCAGTTCCATAATAAACGGCGTTACGTCGCCCTTGAATACCGTCTTTTTTAGGATGAACGCCGCGAGCACGGCTACCAGGATGCCCAGAAGATAGATGCCGAAAATCATCAGGCCGGAGTTGCCCGGAAACAGCGCGGCGCCGAACAACGCCCATATCGGAAGCTTGGCTCCGCAGGAGAAAAACGGCATCAGCATCACCGTAAGGCGACGGTCTTTTTCGGTTTCCAGCGTGCGGGTGCCCATCATCGCAGGCACCGAACAACCAAAGCCCATGAGCAGCGGCAGGAAGCTCTTGCCCGACAGGCCCATGCGGCGGAACAGCCGATCCATCAAAAAGGCGGCGCGCGCCATGTAACCCGAATCTTCCATCAGGGAGAGGAACAAAAACAGCATGAGAATTTGCGGCAGAAAGCTCAGCACCGCGCCGAGGCCCGCGAGCAGGCCGTCCACCAGCAAGCCGTATACCCACTCCGAAGCGCCGACCGTCTCAAGAAGCCCCGCGCAACCGTCGATGATAAAGCCGAACAGTTCTTCGGTAACTCCCTGAAGCCATACCCCGGGCGATGGGATCGCGCCGAGCGCCGTTTCTTCGGTAAAGGGGATCAACGGATCGCCGAAGGTGAGCTGAAATACCAGCAGCATGATGACCAGGAAGATCGGGATGCCCACCCAGCGGTTCGTCAGCACGCGGTCGATCCTGTCCGACTTGGTCATGCCGTCCCGAGGGGCCTTGCGGTTGATCGCTGTGGAGAAGCGGTCGGAAATCCATGTGTAGCGCACGTCCGCCACCGCGGCCTCAAAATCGCCTCCGAGGGATTCGTCAAGCGCGATCCCCTTGCGGATGGCCGAAACTTCATCCGCCATATCGCCGATATGCGCGGCCTCGAGGGAATCTCCTTCCAGCAGTTTTACCGCGTGAAACAACGGATGTGCGACGCCCTTTTTTTTAAGCATCGCCTCGATGGACGCGATGCCCTCGTCCAAATACGATCCCTTAAGCGGCGACAGGCCCTCGCGGGGATGCTTTGCCGCGGAGGCCGCTTTTTGCATCAAGTCCTTTACGCCATGCGCGCTCAGCGCGCTGATGGGGACGACCGGCACCCCCAAACACGCCTCTATTTTGGCGACGTCGATCTTATCGCCCTGTTTGTCGATCACGTCCATCATGTTCAGCGCCACCACAATGGGCACGTTAAGCTCGATGAGCTGGGTGGTAAGGTACAGGTTGCGCTCCAGATTTGTCGCATCGACGATGTTGATCACCAGATCGGGCTTCTCGTCCACGATAAAGTTACGGGATACGACTTCCTCGGGCGTGTAGGGCGACAGGGAATAGATGCCCGGCAGATCCACGATGGTGATTTTCTCGCCGCCGAGCTTATACGTGCCCTCCCTGCGATCGATGGTGACGCCGGGCCAGTTGCCCACATGCGCGCTCGAGCCGGTCAGGTTGTTAAACAAGGACGTCTTGCCGCAGTTGGGGTTGCCCGCCAGTGCGAATTTCATCTATGCGTCGCCTCCGATCTTCATCAACACCTGTTCGGCTTCCGCTTTGCGCAGGCTGAGTTCATAGCCGCGCACGGTCACCTCGATCGGGTCGCCCAGAGGGGCGGTTTTGCGCATGATAATTTTAGCGCCGGGCGTGATACCCATATCGAAGATGCGTCGGCGGACGGCGCCGGAGGCGCTGACCTTCACCACGGTACCCTGCTCGCCAGGCAGAAACTCTCTAAGCGTCTTTTCCATTTCCCCACGTCTCCCTATTCTACGAAGATTTTCATCGCAAGCGATCGTCCGATGGCTAGGCGGCTGTCGCGTACCCGAACGATCAAATTGCCCATGGAATCGGAAAGAGGAGTAATGTTCTCTCCGACGATCAGGCCCAGGCTATTTAAGTGCCGGTGCATGGTTTCGTCGGCGGCCGTACGTACGATGCGAACCTCCTTGCCGATTGGGGCGATGGTGAGCGGCATCACGTGTCACACTCCTTACTTGTAGCAAAAGTCGGCATTATCGAAAATTATGATTGCAACCTTTGTTAGCGTGCAATAACATGATAGCATACACTAACAATTTGTCAAGACGCTTGACGAGCGTCAAAATTGTAATTTTTCCGCTGTGTACGGCGCAATTCCTCGTTATTTTCCGCACGCTTTGGCTCGCCGGGCGTCCGGAGGCTGGATGCGTTCGCGCCATCGTGATATGATATTAGCATACAAAGGCGGCTGCCATTCGTCGGGAGGGACAAGCGATGCCAAACGCGGTGATGATCGGAGCCGGAAAGATCGGGCGGGGGTTCTTGGCGCATGCGATGTTAAGATCGGGCTACCATATTGTGTTTATCGACAAAGACGACGCGCTTATCGCCGCGCTGCGCGCGCACGAAAGCTATCCGGTGCGCATCGTCGGCGCGCGGGGAGCGGCCACAGAGCTGGTTGAGGGATATGAGGCGCTTCACGTTTCGCAGCGGCAAGAAATTGCCCAGGCCGTGCGCTCTGCCGTGCTCGTTGCGGTGTCGGTAGGCGTTAACAACCTAAGCGGCGTGGCGGAGTACTTGGCCCAGGCTTTGGAGACGCGCCTTGACGGCGAGCCGCTGAACGTGATGGCGTGTGAGAACATGATCGGGGCCGATATCGCGCTCAGGGATGCGGTGTTCACCGAATGGACGGAGCAAACGCGGGAACGCGCTGAAAAATCCATCGCATTTGTGCCGGTTTGCATCGGAAAGACTGCTCCGTTGCCGCCTGCCGATCTTATCAAAGAGCATCCACTTTTTGTGTTGGTGGACGATTACGAAGAGCTTCCCATCGACGCCCGCGCGATCAAGGGCGCTTTGCCACCCCTGTATGGCGCGAAGCTGTACGAGGACTTTTCCTACGCGATCAGGCGCAAGCTGTTCATTCACAATATGGGGCACGCGGTTGCCGCGTATGTGGGAGCTCTGCGCGGGCACGACCTGCTGGCGGACGCCATGACGGACGCCGCCGTATACGCGCTCGCGCGCGGCGCCATGCGGGAAGCCGCGCAAGGGATAAGCGCCGCCTACCCGTTTGCCGAAGGGCTGGATGCATACATAGAAGGGCTGCTCGCGCTATTCGCCAACCCCGATATGGGGGATACTCTGGCGCGTATCGGCCGCGATCCGCTGCGTAAAACCGCCAAGGACGACAGGCTCGCGGGCGCTTATCGCTTTTGCTGGGAGCAAGGGCTGCGGCCTACCTGCATCCCCGCCGGGCTGGCCGCGGCGCTTTGCTTCGCGCCGCATGACGATTCCGCCGCTGTGACCATGCGCGAGCGGATCGCAAAACAGGGGCTCATGGCATTCCTGCGGGAGCACTGTGGCCTTGACGAGGGCATGGCACACGGCGTGCTGTGCGCCCTCGAGGCGCTGATGCTTGCTTTATGAGGGTGCGCCTCGCGTGGTTCTCGTCCGCAGATGTTACGCCGGGACAGCTTTATTTTGAGATAGAATCTGTTAGATAAGGGATGGCAAGCTGGAAAGAGGCTGCCGGATGGACTCGAGGGCGTGTTGGCGGTGACGGCGCGCCTTTTACGTCATGATTTATGCCCAACAGCGTTGTCAATACGGCAGATACCCTTCGGCCGATGATATTGGAATATTTCATAAACATAGATGCAAAAAACAAAGAATGGACCTTGCCTGGATTAGACAATCCGGCAAAGGTTTCAAGTTGTCGGAGCGCCGCGGGTGTGGCATATGAAAAAATGCGGGTGGGAAAATATTGGCATTCTCTTCCTCGTACGAGGCGGGCGCTGCACCGGACTACCCAAGCAGAAAGGCTGATGGCGGCCTTGGGAGATTCATAGCGTATACTCGCGAACTGCAAGGCGCGCAGTCGCAGGCTCATATTGCGTCGCCTATGGTCTCGGTTGGAAAGGATGCAAATAGGGTGATTCTGACGTATGATTTTTTTAGAATGCCGTTTTGCGCCGCACCTTTAGCGGGTCGGTAGGTAGGAGCGGCGCTGAGCGCTTTTGCTTCTCGTTGTAACCTGCATATTCCGGTTCGGAGGTTTGCATAAGTTCAAACATGCGTATCATCCGGGCGGCTCCACAAAATGCGGTCGTTGGGTCATTTTATCGTGCCGCTCGTGCGGTTATACTCCAGATACAGCCCGCATGCCGAACACTTTGATGCATACGCCCGCCCATCCACATGTATCGCATAGATTCGGTAGATTTTATACACAAGCGACGAAGTTATGAATTATTCCCGGGCAGCTATACGGTGTCCACCCGATGGCTTCGTTTTTTTAATGCGAACATGTGAATATGCCGGCCAATAAGCCTATCTGCCTCTATTGCGCTATCTTGCACAACATCGCCCAGGGGGTGTATCAGCACCTGCAACAGCTTGGCTATCACGAGGGGCAGGAGCAATTGGAAATGCCGGCCTACACAATTAGCATTGCATCGATGTACCAAGATGAGGAATTCCACAGCATCGCAGTGCGTCACCAGGAAGAGCTATTGCAGGCGTTGAACGTGCTTGAAGCGTCGAGTTTACGTTTTTTTTGAAGGCGTGCTCGCCATGCCCGAAAGTGCAATTCGGCGGATGTCGGCTGAAGATGCTGCGGATCGGTGGTTGTCGCTAAAAGAGATTGCATCGGCTCTTCGATGTAGCGGTCGCTTGCAAAACTCGTTGCTACACTCGATCGGCAATATGAAAGATGACGTGGTCAAGGAGTATCTAGAATATTTCTAATTGAAATGAGGTTCCCATGAAAAGTACATATATAGATTCGCGCCGTATAAGATCCGAGACCTGTTTGCAAACCTATTATGTTGTAAGTATCATCGCTATGGATGGTTTCCAGGAAGAATACCGCGAATTGTTGCGCCGCATCGAGCGAAACGGTGAAAAAGTCATATATGAAAAGGCCTTTGGCAATTTGGCCTTTGAGAATATTTTTATTCAGGCGCGCGCAACTTATGGGCACGAGCAGCCGAAATATCCCTATTCATATGTCGAGGGTGGCGCCCTGGAAGAGGAGTCGGTCGCCGGGATTGTCCTTTATACGATTCGGGATGATGAGCATGACAGCGTGGAATATATGACAAGCGACGGTATTCCGATCGCTTCAATCTATCATGTCGAAGGAGTCCGTCGCGCCTTTATAACCGAAGAAAAGAAGATATATGAGGCGTTGTGCGAGGCGGCTTGGGTGGATATGGAGGCCCTAATTAGAGTAATCGAGCAAAAAGGAATCACAATTGATAATTTGGTGCGGGCCTGGGTCTATCTGGAAGATATCGATGCGGATTATGAGGACTTTAATAAGATGCGAAGGGATTTGTTTTTAGAATGGGGCATCGACTATACGGAGAAATCTGCGGTGCTGCCGGCCAGCACGTGCATCGGCGGCAAGAATGCATATAAACCGATTATGATCCAAACCTATTTTGTGCAGCGCGGTGAAGGCGTGCGTATTGAACGCATGTACAATCCGATGCAAAATGAAGCGGATGGCATGAGCTACATATATCAACCCACCTTTTCGCGCGGCATGCGTATAGAGCATAATGGCCTGCGCGAAGTGCAGATCTCGGGCACGGCAAGCATTGGAAAATCGGGGATCACTATGCACAAAGGCAATGCGTATGAACAAATAAAACAGACGTTGCTCAACGTCGGAAGTTTGTTGGCCGGAGCTGATATGGGTTTTGAGCACATTGTCGCATCGACTTGCTTTTTCCGAGATGCATCCGACGCTCTTTTGTTGGACAGAGCGCTTGACGAGTTGGGTATAAAGGCCTTTCCTACGATAAAGGTGCGGGCGAAAGTATGCAGAGAAGACTTGTGCTTTGAGATAGACGGCATTGCATGCGCCGCTGTTCGCGAACCTAAAGGTGGAGCGTTAGGCTAGAATGTTCAAAATTTTGCTATTGATGCTGTACAAGCCGATTGCTATGTAGCGCCTTTGATTATGCCGCAATCAGAATGGCTATGCGGGGCAACGCTGTGTTTGACATGAAGAACCCATTGGCGGAGCAGTTGGTAGGCCATGATTTCAGTATATATTGTTTGGCAATCACGGACATGGGACTACCGGTAGATCTGCCTAAAGCGCTGATGCGTCGGAGACAAAAGAGGGGTCTTGCCGTAAAGCAAGCCCCTTTTGATGGAGGAACACATCGATCGAGCTATACATTTGCCAATATTCTTGAAGCCTTTTCATACCATTCGCAGATCGCTTCGACGTAACCGGCCATTTCTTGACGAAATGACTGATTTTTTATGTTTTCTTCTAGGCTATTTAGATTGGCCATAAGAGAATCGACGGACGCGCTGATTTGTCCATAACAGGCAATCGCTTCGTTTAGCGTCTCTTCTGCATGGGGAGCGCCGTCTTCGCCCTTTCGAGAAAATTGCGCGTATAGCCCGTATAGCCTGCATGCCCGTAATTGGTTGCCACCGTGATCCATATTCCCATATGATCATCGGCGATCGCCTTGCTTCTCTCCTGCTGATATGTCGTTCCACGCAAGCATTCTTTCCAATCGTTCAGCGCTTGTTTTCCGTACGTTGCCGGACCTACCCGCCCCATGTTGCTCAAAGCGGAGATATTGGCGACGGCCTTTTTGATCGTGTCATCCAGAGGCGGTCTTTTGGTTTTCTTGCCCGTGTAGATCAAACAGTCGGTATAGGCGAGGATATCTTCATACAGGACAGGGGATGCTTCGGCTTCAGGGGCTCGTCATTTTGCAATATGAGGGAATATTGACGGGCAGCGTCGTCGCAGCCGACGATCATGCCGAAGGGTAAGTACTCTTGTGTTGGATGGCGCGCAATGACCGGTATGCCTGCGGCGATAGAATCGCCAATACGTTGCCGGTGCAAAGCGGTATTGTTAGAGATGTCCCCGCGATCGGCGACCGTGTATTCGCACCCGAATCCCTCATATGCCAAATGGCACGCGCGCGTCGCAAGATTGTGAGATGGTGCGCCGCTACACCCAAACTCCGCTGCACAAAGCCATTCCTAAGTAAAAATATCGCCAACGATACCGCTAATCAATGTATAATCAAAAAGATTTTCGCGCAGATACTGCATGGTGGAAAGCAGGCAATCGCACAATTCATAGTTTTCGGCGTCGCTTTGGTATAATCGGGGAACGTTTTGAAGCATCAACATAACTATCGACTGACTTTTTCATATATATTATTTACAAAATAAGAGAAGCTGACATAGAAATATAATTAAAGTCAGCAAAATGCCGTGAAATATAAACTATTCGACTAATTTAAACAAAATTTTGCAGAGAAATTTTACAATATAAATAGCAAGGATGCAAAGAAGACGGTTATCCGTCTTTTACTCCATAATCAATACGCTTTATCTGTCGATTCGCCTGAACGATGCGGAATGCTATTTCGTGGTTTCATCATTCCATCATGCTGCCGCGTTGCCCATAGCTTGCCAAAATTTCTCGGCGCCGGAGATGAATGCGGCGCAACCGACAGTCTTCCGGAGTAGCAATGGAGGCGGCAATCGCTTTGGAGGCATGAGTAATCTTAAAGTCTTCTGTAGATGGGGGAAAGGACATGGTCCCCATATTTTAAATATTCTTCCAATTTTTCGTTCTATACGGAAACGCATTGCCAAATAGCTTTCATCAGCATACGCTGTAAACGTTTTTTTCTCTCATATGCGCCTTATGCCCTTCGTCGCATGAAAACAGGCCGTTCCTGCATTTATCCAACTTATTGGCCCAAGATAGTCCTCTGAGAGAAAGCCGCAAATCCATGCCCGCGTCGGTTATCCACGCCGAACAATGTACGGGCGCTTGGAACGCCTCAGCCCGTATCCAAGCCTTTAACGAGCCATCGGAGATTTTGTGAAACCTGGTATTATTCGGATGCTGCACCCGGCATGAAAGAGGATGTCTGGCCCCCATCTAAGATGGCTCATATCGGTTTTTCCATCACGGGTTCATATTCTCTACACAATTGTGCAGTATAATATTTGGAATAGCATACCATGGGGGGAAAGGAGTGGTGCGCATGGCCCGCGCAGGCGGAGGCGGAGGCGGGGGCGGCGGAGGTTCCCGCGGCTTTGGCGGGGGCGGTGGAGGCGGTTCCCGGGGATTCGGGGGCGGCGGCCGATCGGGCGGTTCCTCCGGCGGGGGTTTCGGCGGAGGCTTTGGAGGCGGTTCCTTCAACCGCGGCGGAGGCGGCTTTCGCCCGCCGCCACCATCACATCATCACCATCCCCCCGTGTATCACCGGCCCGTAGTCTTCTGGGGATCGGGCAGGCGGTATGGCGGCGGAGGGGGCGGCGGTTTTCGGCCCGGCTGTGGCTGCGCTCCGGTTTCCCTTACGTTGATTGCCGTCGTGGTGATTCTCGTTCTCGCCCTGGTTTTCACATTTTCGTCGTCCGGCGGGGATGGAGGAAGTTCCGTTACCCGCTCTACCATCCAGCGCGAACCGCTGCCCCAGGGTTCCGTCGTGGAGACGGATTACTATACCGACGAGCTGGGGTGGATCGGCAACAAAACCAAGCTGCTCGACGGCCTGACGAACTTCTACCATAAGACGGGCGTACAACCGTATTTGTGGATTACCGATACGATCGACGGCACGCACGATCCGTCGGCCGCGCAGGCGGAGGCCTTCGCCAAAGAAAAGTACGCCGAGCTTTTTCAGGATGAAGCCCATCTGCTGGTGATATTCTTCGAATACAACCAGCAGCACGCTATGAGCTATTGGCGCGGCGCGCACGCTATGACGGTGCTCGATGGCGAGGCGATGGATATCCTGATGGACTGCATCGATCGCACTTACTACAAGCAGGGGCTTACCGATGAAGAGTTTTTCAGCTCCGCCTTTGACGAGGCCGGCGAGCGCATCATGAAGGTGGAGACACCGGCGTGGATACCGATTATGATCGTATTTGGCGTCGTGGCCGTGGCGGCCATCGGCTTCCTGTGGTGGAACCGCGCAAAGCAGCAAAAAAACCGTGAGGCCGAGCAGACGGAAAAGATCCTGAACACTCCACTTGAAACCTTCGGCGATAAGGAAGCCGAAGATCTCGCGAAAAAGTACGACGATCCGGACAAATGACGCACAAAGGAGGCACAACTATGGGAATTCTTACTAGATTTACCGACATCGTATCCGCCAACATCAACGCCCTTTTGGATAAGGCGGAAGACCCGGCCAAGATGATCGACCAATACCTGCGCAACCTTTCCAACGATTTGGCGGAAGTCAAAAAGGAGACGGCCGGAGTGATGGCCGAGGAAAGCCGCACCAAGCGCCTAGTCGACGAAAATGCCAAGGAAGTGGCAAAGTACACAGAGCTTGCTAAAAAGGCCGTGGTTGCGGGCAACGACGGTGATGCCCGCGTATTTTTGACGAAAAAGCAAGAGCTTGAGGCCGTGGGGGCCGGGCTGCAAACATCCTACGCCGCAGCGCACGAGAACGCGATTAAGATGCGCCAGATGCACGACAAGCTGGTAAAGGACATCAACACTCTCAACGGCCGCCGCGAGATGATCAAGGCCAAGGTGGCCGTGGCCAAAACGCAGGAGCGCGTAAACAAGATCGGCGCTTCCGCGGATAAGATGCAGGGCTCCATCGGCGCGTTCGACCGCATGGAGGCTAAGGCGGACAAGATGCTTAGCGAGGCCAACGCGATGGCCGAGCTCAATACCGCGCCAGTCGACGAGGCGCAGGCGCTGGAGGACAAGTACGCCAGTGACACAGCCGATGCGTCCGTCGAAGACGAGCTGGCCGCTATGAAGGCGCAGCTAGGGCTGTAGGCCGGAGGCACAGCGCGACGGTATTCCCACATGAAAAGGCGCGATGGATTTCCATCGCGCCTTTTTCTTTGGCACGCAAGGGCGTGTGTTGTGTATACTCCGATTCCAGGCATATTACATAGCCTGGATGATGGATTCGATATGAATCTTCGTCGTGTTGAGGATGAGGGTATCCAAGTCCTGATCCTTTACCATAAGAGGCAGCTCCGTGCAGCCTAGAACCAGCGCATCGGCATGATGCTCCGCGATGAGGCGGCCTGCGATGGCGAGCATGCTTTCTTTGTCCTCGGGCACGACAATGCCGTCTTCAAGTTTGGGAAAGATGATGTTATGAACCTCGTTTTGCTCGTTTGCCGCGGGGGTAACCGCCTGTATGCCATATTTTTCAAACGCCCGTGCGTAAAGGCCGCTGCTCATCGTAAAGCGCGTTCCGAGTACGACGACTTTAGAACACCCTTTTGATGCGGCATATTGGCACGTGGATTCGACGATGCTGATGAGCGGCAGGGCCGACCGCCTCTTTACCTCGTCAAACACGATGTGCGGGGTGTTGGAGGCAATGGCCGCAAATTCCGCCCCCGCCCTTTCCAGATCTTTGACAGCGCCCAGCCGCCTATTGACGAGGGACTCCCAATCCTTTGTGGAGACATAGGCAAGCATTTCCATCATGTCGATGCTGTTGATCACGATTTTCGGATAGCTTCCATCTTTTGCTTTTGTCCTGCATCCATCGACGATGCCGCGATAATAATCCAACGTGGAGGCAGGCCCGATTCCGCCGACGATGCCGACCTTTTTCACGATATTCACCCCGAACATTTAGCGATACTGCGATCACAGCATACGTCATCGGATCGTAAAAAGCAACCCGGGCGCGGCCGATAGGGGATTAGCCTGACGAAAGTTATCCGAACCCATGCGGCTTTCCGGACACAGAGGGCGACATGGCATTGTTGCCGCCGCTCGGAGTGGCCCTTCCATGCCATTGCAGGTGTTTTTATTTAAGTGCGTATGCTGTCGGCCGGACGCTTCAATGCTTCGAGTGCGTCTGAGACATCCTGGCAAAGCCCGATGCCCTGTTTGTCTAGTTTTTGACAAGCCAAGGGCGCGGCATTGCGCCGCGTCCCTGTACTTTGTATGTTTCAGGTGATTTTACGCCCTATCCTGAAGCTCGTTGATGCCCACGGAGTTCTTCACGCGCTTCATCGGCATATCGAGGAACTCTATGATGACGATCTCGGCGAGGTATAGCACGATCGAGCCCTCTTCCAGATGCCCTGAATAGGCCTTCTCGTGATCGGAAACCACGGTGTGCAAGTGCATGTGGCCGTCGGCGATGATGCCGTCGATGGAGGAGAGTTCCAGCGGCTTGTCTTCCCACCGCTCAAAGTGCTCCACCGCCGGGTAGGTCGTCGTCATCACCATGTGCAAAACGCAACTCTTGAGCGTGCCGATTGCCGAGACGATCGCCCCGTCGCGCACGCCCTCATCGTCGATAAACCTCTGGAGGCTGGGCAAGACGTCCTCGCCCGGGTCGAGCCGGAGTGCCAACACCCTTCCGATCTTACCGCCGGAAAACCCTTTCATGGCCATACTTCCCTTCGAGTATCGTAAGCCCGCACCCGCGGCGCCGGTAACAGCATAGCACACGCAAGACAATCCGTCACGCGTGGAAGGAGGCGCGCGGCTGCCGGCGAATCTTACATGTATGGTTGCCGACCCTGAAAATCCGAACACCTGAGCGGCCCTTTTTCCGCCCCGCGTTGTCATCGTCGATCGACGTGGCTGTCGGCCACGCCTCCCTCCATCTTCGCGCGGGGGCGAAAAAATTGCTTGCTCATTTTCTTCGAATTTTCAGGGTCGGCAACCATAACCAGAGCCGAATTCGCAGCTTGGGCGTATGCGCGCCATTGCGGATTCCGCCCAAAAGAAACGCGGGAGGCATTGCTATGCAGGAAGGCAACACCGGATATACCACCATCGACGAGTACATCGCCCAGTTCAGCGGCGACGTGCGTGATCGCCTTGAGCAAATCCGCAAAACCATTCGGGAGGCCGCGCCGGACGCAATCGAGAAAATCAGTTGGCAAATGCCCACGTTTGCGCAGAAAGGCAACGTGATCCACTTTGCCGCGGGCAAGCGCCATATCGGCATCTATCCGGGCGCGAGCGGCGTGGAGGCGTTTGCGGATAGGCTCGCTGAGTATAAAACCTCCAAGGGCGCGATTCAGTTGCCGAACGACCGCCCGTTGCCGCTCGAGCTCGTTGCCGAGATCACGCGCTACCGGGTGTTGGAAAACGAACGAGAGGCGCAGCAGAAGGCGCTTGCCGGGAAGAAGGCAAAGGCGTAATGTGATGGTTTCCCGCCGCTATAGGAGCCAAACGATATGCGAGGAGGCGCGATATGTGCAGGCGCTATCTGCTGAGCGAAGAGGATGCCGCTGAAATTTGGGCGACTGTCCGCGCTCTGAACCGAGATGACGGCGAGGATTGTGCGCCGCCGAAAACCGGCGAGATTGCCCCTACCGATGTCGCGCCCGTTGCCATCCTACAAAATGAGGGGCTTGCCGTGCTGCCGATGCGGTGGGGCTTTCCGCATTGGCAAAAGGGCGGGCCTATCGTCAATGCGCGTGCCGAGACGGCGCTTGACAAGGCCATGTTTAGGGACTCGCTGCTTGGAAGACGCGCCGCCATTCCAGCGAGCGGCTTTTTCGAGTGGAGGCATGAAGGGGGCAAGGTGAAAGAAAAGTACTTGTTCCGCCTTCCGGGGGCGAAGAAGATGTATTTCGCCGGGTTCTACAACTATTTCGATGGGCCCGGCACGCGCGCGGAGCGGCGCTATATGGTGCTTACCACGGCCGCCAACCAAAGCGTTGAGCCCTATCACGACAGGATGCCGGTTTTGCTGTGCGCCGGGGAGGAGGCCGATTGGGTGGGAGACTCCGCCTTTTGGCGCGAGGCGGCCCGGCGCATTCCGCCCATGCTGGAAGCCGTGCCGGCGCAGCCTATACAGCAGCAGTTTTTGCTGTAAGGAAACAGCTGTGCGGAGCGCTTGGCAGGCCATCGAGGAGACGAGGCCCTGATGCAGCATAGGCCTGTTGATACAAGCGCGGAACGCCGTATTTTGGCCGCCTTTCGCGCCTGATTTTGCTTCCGTCGATTGCCTTGAACCGAAAGCGTTGCCTTAGGCAACGCCAATCAAAGACTTGGAAAAGCTTAGGAGGCAGCCCTTTGCGCAGCTGCGGCATTACGGAGGATGCCATCAGGCCCCAACACGCCGGATGGCACGGGAATATTGCAAAGGAAACGGCGTGGGCCTGTACCCGCAGCCATTCGGTTTGTAAGGGCATGCGGGCATTTGCCAATGCCGATTGTCGGGCGCCGTCAGGCCGCCCAAACATGGGCCTTTCGCCCTATCCCTAAGAGGGCTCGGCATTGGAAGCAACTTTGCCCCGCGCGCATGCATTTTCGCTTTTTAAATCCCTAGCGAACGGCCCGAACGTTCTCGCCGTGGCCAAGGTAGTGCGTAAGCTTCATGAGCATTTCGTCAAAGTCGATGGGCTTTCCTATATGATCATCCATTCCGGCGGCCAGGCACGCGTCCACATCTTCTTTGAACGCGTTCGCCGTCATCGCCACAATCGGGATGTTTTTTGCGTATGGAGTATCCAGCGCCCGGATGTGGCGGGTTGCCTCCAGGCCGTCCATCCTGGGCATCTGTACGTCCATAAAAATGATATCGTACGCGGCCTGCCCATCCGCCACCATGCGTACGGCCTCCTGCCCATCCTGTGCGCAGTCGATGGAGATGTGCGTATCCTCCAGCAACGTCATTACGATTTCGCGGTTGATCTCGATATCCTCCGCCAGCAATAGCCTGTACTTGTCAAGTGACGGAACGGAAGAGCTTGCCGGCGCCGCGTGTTTTGTAGGCGATGCTTTGTCCATAACCAATTCGTTGATCGAGTCGAAAATTGCCGAGCTAAACAGGGGCTTTTGCAGAAACTTATCCACGCCCGCCCCGGTCGCATCGCGCTCGATTTCTGCCCAGTTCGAAACTGAAATCATAACGATGCAAGCCCGTTCGCCCAGGATGTTTCTGAGCCTGCGCGTGGTTTCGATGCCGTCGAGGTCTTCCATCAGGTAGTCGACAAATACGATGCGATAGGGTTCTTGCGTACCGGCCGAGGCCGTAGCCAGCGCGATGGCCGCCTCTCCGCTATCGGCAAGGTCGTAGCCGATCGCAAGCCTTTGGAGGAAGCGTTCGAAAAAGGCTAAAATTTCGTTAGAATCGTCCACCACCAGCACGCGCAGCCCGCGATACGCGGCAGGGCTATGGAGCGGGCGTATTGCCGGCTGATCCGCGCGCGCCAGCCGCACGGTAAGGCGAAAACGGCTTCCCTCGCCTACTTTGCTTTCCACTGAAATACCGCCGCCCATGAGCTCGGCAATTCTCTTGGAGATCGCCAGCCCAAGCCCGGTGCCGCCATATGTGCGCGCAATGCTGTCGTCGGCCTGCTCGAAGGAAGCAAAGAGCCGGGGCATCTGCTCGGCGGAGATGCCGATGCCCGTATCGGAAACCTCGATGAAGATCGCCTCGCCGTCGCTTTGTTCCGAAGGCGCGGGCCAGGCGGACAAGCGCACGGTTCCGCGCTCCGGCGTAAATTTCACGGCGTTGGAAAGCAGGTTGGTAATCACCTGCGCAAGCCTAAGCTCGTCGCCCCACACCTCGCGGGGCAGGGTTGGGTCGAATTCGACCAGAAACGCGATGCGCTTTTCCTCGGCCTTGACGGCGACGACGTTGCAGACGTTTTCGATGGCCTTTTCAAGATCAAAGCGGTCTTTGGAAAGCTCCAGCTTGTCGGCCTCTATTTTCGACATATCCAAAACGTCGTTGATTAGCCCCAGCAAATGGTTTGACGCGCCGTCGATCTTGCCCAAGCAGTACTGCATCCGCTCGGGGTCGTCGGTGGAGCGCCCGATGCGCGTCATGCCGATGATCGCGTTCATCGGCGTGCGGATCTCATGGCTCATGCGCGACAGAAAATCGCCCTTAGCGCGGCTGGCCTCTCGCGCTCTCTCCAGCGCAGTTTGCATTTCGGTGATGTCGTGCAGCGCCACAACCTTGCTCAGCACATCCCCGTAGCGGTCTTTACTTACGGCAAGCAGCATATCGCAGGTGCGCTCGCCCTCTTTGGCATAGACCGTCACGAGTTCGCTGTCGAAGCCATCGTCAAACATCGAAGAGGAGGGCGCTTCTTCGCCCACGAGCATCAATTGCGAAATATTCGTGCCCACGAGCGCGCCGGGCGAATCTCCAAAGAATGCTTGCGCCGCATCGTTGGCGAGAACGACGATGTTTCGATAATCCAGCAGCAGCACCGGCATGGTGACGGATTTGAAGATGATGTCCGCGGCGTTTTCCACCGTAACATTCAGGCCCCGGTTAGCCCGCAGCGTAAAGTATAGCTGTAGGGAGACAAACAGAACGAGCACGGTGGTCATGGGGACGATCGGCGTATTGAAAAAGCCAGGCAGTGCGAAATCGAACAAAAGGCCGGGCGGCGTGACGAGAAACGTTAAAACGATGAACACGAGCGCCTGCCTGCGCTGCCGTTTAAGCCGCGCCCCCTGCCGCCAGCGAAGCTGCAAAAGCGAAATGACGATGAGCATGAGAAAGTAATATGCGATGGTAAGCCTGAATACGAGGCTGTCGGCATAGTAAAACTGCGTTCCGAATGTCGTATCCACGAACACGACATCGTCCGACGCGATACATAGAGTGGCCAGTGCGATGCACGACGCATAAAAGAACACTACCCACCGCCGTTGATGCGGCCCCTGATAGGCGGCCAGCTTTAGCAAAAAGTGAAGCCACGCGGCGAAAAATATGCTGCTGGCAAAGAAGCCTGCCGACCAGAAAAGGCGGATATGGCTTTCGCGCCCCGCGATGGCCATCATGCCGTATAGGGAGCTCCAAACGGCCAGACATGCGCACGAGAGCATATATACCCGGCGCATGGAAGACTTTGGATCCGCTTTGAGCGTCGAAATGCCTATAATTAGATAGCATTCGCTCGTCAGAATCAGCGCGAGCGCTATGAGAAAAGGCCAATTCGTGCTCGTAGGCATCGTATCCCCCCAGGCAAATTGCTTAGCATATATTATATATACATCCGATTTCAGGCATACCATTTTATGCTTGTAAACATACCACAAACGCGCAGGCTAGACAATCCTGCCGAGGGCTTATCGTGATGCGAAATCCGGCTCATCTTTTGAATTCAGTAGGGAAATTCTGTATTGGGGCGGGAATCGGCAAGAATCCCAAGACGGGCCCTTTCCTTTTCGCCGTGCGTCTGCTATTATTGAAAAAGTGAACTTATGCGCGAGGAGGAGACCTAATGAAGGACTACCAGGCGAAGAACCTGCGCAACATTGCCCTGATCGGGCATGGCAGCGAGGGCAAGACGGCCCTCGGCGAGGCTATGCAGCTGGTATCGGGCGCAGTTGACCGCGTCGGCGGCATTATGGACTACGATCCGGAAGAGCAAAAGCGCGAGATCTCCATCAGCGCAGCGATCGCTCCGGTCGAATGGAAGGACGTTAAGATCAATCTGATCGACGTGCCTGGCTACTTCGATTTCATCGGCGAGATGATGGGCCCGCTGTCGGTTGCGGATGCCGTGCTGATCGTAATGGGCGCAACCTCGGGTGTGAACGTCGGTACGGAGAAAGCCTTCTATTATACTGGTAAGCATCACGTCCCGCGCATGGTCGTTGTCAACGCTATGGATAAGGAAAACGCCAATTACGATAAGTGCGTTGCGGAGCTGACCGAAAAGTACGGCTCGGTCATCGCGCCGATCATTTTGCCGATTATGCAGGGCGGGGCGTTTAAGGGCCTGGCATCGGTCGTGGCCGACAAGGCGTGGATGTTCGACGGCAAAAACCTGAAGGAGTGCCCGGTACCCGACGATGTTAAGGCGCGCATCGACGAGCTGCGCGAGGTTGTCACCGAGGCCGCCGCGGGCGCCGACGACGCCCTGATGGAAAAGTTTTTCGAAGAGGGTTCGCTCAGCGACGAAGAACTGTATCGCGGCCTCAAGGCCGGCATTGCCTCGGGCCTTGTGGTGCCCGTAGTTTGCACGAGCGCGACGGGGACGCAGGGCGTTGCGATGCTGATGGATCTGATCGCGGAAATGCTCCCCTCTCCCGATATGCATGGCGAAAAGATCGGCAAGAACCCCAAGACCGGCGCGGAAGAAAAGCGCGCCTTAGATCCTTCCGCCCCATTCAGCGCCCAGGTGTTTAAGACGCTCGCCGATCCTTTCGTAGGCAAGCTTTCCCTGATCAAGATCTATTCCGGAACGCTCACCAGCGACCTTTCGCTGCTCAACCCCGCGGCGGAGCGCAATGAAAAGGCCGGCACCGTATCCATGATGCGCGGCAAAAAGCTTACGACTGTCGATAAGCTCATCGCCGGCGATATCGGAGTATTGGCGAAGCTTCAGTACACCGCCACCGGCGATACGCTGTGCGATGTGGCAAAGCCTATCCACTATCCTCCCATTCCGTTCCCGGCCCCGTCCATTTCGTTGGCGGTATCCGCGAAGAACAGCAACGAGGAAGATAAGGTGGTATCGGGCCTCAACCGCCTGCACGAAGAAGATCCTTCCATGTCGGTGGAAAAATCCGACTTTGCGGAAACGATCATCTCCGGCCAGGGCGAATTGCATCTGGAGATTATCACGCGCAAGCTCGCGCAGAAGTTCGGCGTCGAGTGCGTGTTGTCCGATCCGAAGATCCCCTACCGTGAGACCATCCGCCAAACGATCAAGGCGGAGGGGCGCCACAAAAAGCAATCCGGCGGCCACGGCCAGTTCGGCCACTGCTGGATAGAGTTTGAGCCGATCGAGGGCGACTTCGAGTTTGTGGATAAGATCGTCGGCGGCGTGGTGCCGCGCCAGTTCATCCCTGCGGTGGAAAAGGGTTTGCGCGAGAATTTGAACCGAGGCGTCGTTGCCGGCTACCCGCTCGTGGGCGTCCGCGCGACGCTGTATGACGGATCGTATCACGCGGTAGACTCTTCCGAAATGGCATTCAAAACGGCGGCCCGCTTGGCGATGCGCAAGATGGCGGACGCCAAGCCCGTGCTGCTCGAGCCGATCTACCATGTGGAAGTCGTCGTGCCGGACGAATACATGGGCGATATCATCGGCGATATGAACCGCCGCCGCGGCCGCATCCTGGGCATGAACCAGGTGGAGGACGGCCAGCAGGTCGTAGCCGAGGTTCCGCTGAGCGAGATGTTTAAATACGCGACGGATCTGCGTTCCATGACGCAGGGGCGCGGCGCATTTACCATGACGTTCGAACGCTACGAAGAGGTTCCCGGCAACATCGCGCAGAAGATCATTGAGAGTGCGAAGCTGGCGGACGAAGAAGAAGAGTAATCTCGTTTCGTCAAGACGCACTCCGCTACGAAATCCCACCATACTATGGGATGGTGGGATTTTTTACGCTCTGTAGTCCCTCCTCTTCCATAAAACCGCTGAGGCGATTTTATGGATAGGGAGCGACGGAGTAAGGAATGGCGGGGTAAGAAACGACGAGGCGGCGTCCGCTCCGTCGTTTTTCTTAATCCCAAAGGAACCTCAGTTTCTTTGGGAAGAGGAGGTTTCGCGTAGCGCTCGTCGTCGCGAGCT
>JAVBNW010000088.1:0-5437 GCA_031551255.1 Eubacteriales bacterium
AAGATACCGGTTTCGTGGATCAAGCGGTATGTCGATATCGACGTGCCCATCGACGATTACGCGTCGAAAATGGTGTGGCTGGGCAATGGAATAGAGGGTTTTGAGAACCTTGGCGATGAAATTGCGGGCGTTGTGGTTGGAAAGATTTTATCCATAGAGAAGCATCCCAATGCCGACACGCTCAGCATTTGCAGCGCGGATGTAGGGGATAGGATCGTTCAAATCGTCACCGGCGCACAAAACGTAAGCGCGGGGGATTTCGTGCCCGTCGCTCTGGATGGGGCCACCCTGCCCGGCGGAAAAAAGATTAAGACGGGCAAGCTGCGCGGCGAGCTCTCCGAAGGCATGCTGTGCTCAGGCCCGGAACTCGAGGTGCCTGCCGAGCTCTATCCTCATTGCGGCGACGAAGGCATTCTGATCTTTCAGGAAGAGCATACGCCCGGCTTGCCGGTGCAGCCGATCTTCGGGCTGGACGACACGGTGGTGGATTTTGAAGTGCTCGCCAACCGGCCCGACTGCCTGTCGGTTCTGGGCATCGCAAGGGAGAGCGCGGTGGCGCTGGGCAAAACGGCGGGGGATGTAAAGGTTTCGGTGCGTCAGTCCGGCGGCGACGTAAACGAGCACGTGCGCGTAACCGTAAAGGACGCCGATCTGTGTCCGCGCTATTGCGCGCGCGTGGTGCGGGGCATCAAAATCGCCCCGTCGCCCATGTGGATGCGCCGCGCGCTGTTCGCGGCGGGCATACGGCCCATCAACAACATCGTGGATATTACCAACTATGTGATGCTCGAAATGGGGCAGCCCATGCACGCGTTCGACCTTGCGCATGTTCGCGGCGGGCACATCATCGTTAGGCGCGCCAAAGACGGCGAGCCCATTCGAACCCTGGACGAGAAGGACAGGATTATGAAGGGGAATATGTTGGTGATCGCTGACGAACAGGGCGCCACCGGCATCGCGGGCGTAATGGGCGGAGAGGGCAGCGAGATTACGGAAAACACGAGGGAAGTGTTGTTCGAAGCGGCGTGTTTCCTAGGGTCCGGCATTAGGCAGACGGGGCGCGAGCTGGGTATGCGCACCGAATCCTCCGGCAGGTTCGAGCGCGGGGTGAACGTGCACGGCGTAAGGCGTGCGCTGGACAGGGCTGCGCAGCTGGTCGAGGAGCTCGGCGCGGGGGAGGTCGTCTCCGGCGCGATCGACGTATACCCCGAGCCCAAGGAGGGCGTGGTCATTGCCGTTTCCACCGATTATATCCGCCGCCTGACCGGCGTTGGCGTGCCGGATGCCGACATGGTGCGCATACTCAAGAGCCTTCGCATCGATACGGCGCTTGCAAATGGCGCGCTCACGTGCCGACCGCCTCAGGACAGGCAAGATTTGGCTGTCGGCGCGGACATCGCCGAAGAGGTGCTCAGGGTATATGGCTACGACAAAATTCCTTCCACCAACATGCGCGGCGCCGTAGAGCAGGGCCGCCGCAGCCCCAAACGCATGCTGCGCCGCCGCCTTACGGGCTTCTTGTGCGGCGCGGGCTATAGCGAGTGCCAGTCGTTCTCTTTCCAAAGCGCGAAGATCTTCGATCAGCTCGCGCTGCCCGGGGATCACCCGCTACGACGCTGCGCGACGCTGCTCAACCCGCTTGGGGAGGATTACGCGGTGATGCGCACCACGCTGATGGGCTCGATGCTCCAGTCGCTCGCGCTCAACGCCAGCCGTGGCACGGCGCATGTCGGCCTGTTTGAGATCAACGCGTGCTACCGCCCGGGGCAGCTGCCCATCGTAGATGAGCTGCCCGACGAGCGCCTGACGCTCGCACTGGGCGCATATGGCGCTGGGGTGGATTTCTACGAGCTAAAGGGCGTCGTGGATATGTTGACGCTGAGCATGGGGCTTTCAGACCGCGCGCAGTGGGTGCGCAGCCAGGCTCCGTATCTTCACCCGGGGCGCAGTGCGACGCTTTTGCTGGATGGCAAGCCGGCAGCCGAAATCGGCGAAGTACATCCTCAAGTGCTCGAAAATTTCGGCGTCCCCGGGCGTGCATATATAGGCGAGGTGGATTTGGAGACGCTCTCCGAGCTTGCCGCACCGATGGGCGAGGTAAGCATGTTACCCAGGCATCCGGCCGTCGTGCGCGACCTCGCGCTGGTGATGCGTCAGGATGTGCCCGCGGGCGAGGTGATGCGTGTGATCGGCCAAGCAGCGGGCAAGCTGCTTGAAAAGGTGGAGCTGTTCGATGTATACACCGGATCGCCGATCGAAGATGGCTATAAATCCGTCGCGTACTCGATGACGCTGCGCGCGCCCGACCGCACCTTGACCGACGACGAGGTGGAAAAGGTGTTTGGCCGTGTCGTCAAGGCTTGTCAGGAGACGTGCGACGCGAGGCTTAGGCAGTAAGAGGCGGGAGGCGAAAGGCGGGGGGGATTGCATCCCCGCGCTCCTCAGTTCGTGCGGGCTACCCACAAGTGCCTGCATGTTCTTCGAAACATGCGAGCGCTGCGCGCAAGGCACTTGCGGGGGCCTGGCCCTGAGCGCGTGCAGTGCACGCAATAGCGAAGGGGAGGGCCTGAGTACGCGTGCGATCCGCGAGCGCAGCGACGCGGGAGCCCGTACGAACTGAGGCAGGTCAGTTTCCCCGCAGACCCCTTCCGGCCTCCGGTAGGGCAAGGCATCTATGTTTTGCGGATCGCGCACGCACTCGTTGGCCTCCCTCTCGTCTATTTGGCCCGCTGGGCCTACTCGGGGTCGGGTCCTCAGCGATGCCTGCGGGCATCGTTTCAAGAAAGAATATGAAATGCTTGCAACAAGGGGATGGATGTATGTCTACCCCCTTTTGTTGGCTTTCGCGCGTACGATTATAGTCGACCAACTCCAAAGGCAAAGCATACGAGCAAATCTTTTCCCGCATGGTGGCGTCGAGCTCCAGTCAGCGAAGCTGTCGGCTACGCCTCCTGCCGTCTCCTTACCCTGCAAAAAAAATCTCTCGCTCGTCTGCACCGCTTTTGAAGTTGGTCGACATAGTATTCACTTCTTGACAATAATACTATATAGTATTATACTGTGTAAGAGGGTTGGCCAAGGGCAAAAAAGCACACGCTGCTTTGTCGGCGGATAAAACCCGCATAATGAATGAGGGAGCTGAACTCGATGCAACGAAAGCTATCGAAACTGAATCGTTCCATGGCCGTACAACCCGCGTTTTTGATTGGCACCTACGACGAGCAGGGCGCGCCCAATTTTTGCCCGATCACCTGGATGAGCGTTACGTGGGATACCGACCACCACTTGCTGGTGATCAGCATGGACGGCGCTAAGAAGACCAAGGAAAACTTTGCGCGCACGAAGATGCTTTCGGCAAACGTCGTAAGCACCGATATGCTCGACCTGATCGATTATTTCGGCTCCGTTTCCGGCCTGAACGGGCCTAAAGAAGGTATGCCCTACGGCGTGGGAAAAGGGCTTACGCTGCCCGTGCCGACGCTTGACATAAGCCCCTGGGTATATGAGTGCGAGCTTACGCAGCAGGTGACGTTCGGCGGCGTTACCGACACCTACTTTTGCGCGGTGCGCGGCGTGCAGATCGATGAGACGCTCGGCGACGAGGACGATATTCCCCTCGCGGGGCTCAGGCCGCTCATTTACGGCGGCATGGGCGGGGGGCAGTACTATGCGCTGGGCGAGAGGCTTGGCGTCATCGGGGATTTTGTAAAGAAGTAATATGGCAGCGGTATCGTCAAAAAAGCGCTTCGGCGCTTTTTTTATGGAGATTTACAGTAATACAGAGCATCATCTGCATTGACCCGGAAAGCCGCGCATGGTAGGATAGGGCGGCACCATGCCCGCGTTGGGGGCTCAAGTGCGTAGGAGAGATCGGGATGTTTGCGAAAGATCGGACCGCTCCAGTCAGCTATGTGGATTTTTGAAAAAGTCGGCAACACCATAAAGCGCTTCTCCGGCGTGCCCCTTATGGGAATGCGCACGGCTAAAACCATATTGGCGGTGTTTTTAAGCGCGCTGTTTATGAAATACGTGCTGAACCAGACGCCCTTTTTCGCGTGCATCGGCGCGGTGGTTGCCATGGAACGCACGCTGTCTTCCTCAATGCGCGCAGCGCTTATCCGCAACATCGGCACGCTTGTGGGCGGCCTCTTAGGCATTGCGATCGCGTCGTTTACCGACAGCATCGCGCTGTATTCTCTTGGGCTTATCCCGCTGATCTACATCAGCAATATGATCGGCAGGAAAGAGAGCATCGTACCCGGCGCGATCGTCTACTTTGCCGTGGCATACTTAAACACCATGGATCAAGCATGGGTATACGGTCTGACGCGCATTTTAGGCACGTTCATCGGCACGTTGATCGGCATCGGCGTGAATTTTCTCGTCTTTCCACCCAAGCCCGAACAGCCGCTTAAGCCGGAGCAGGACTGCCTGGAGCGACGTTGAACACTTCGTTCGCTTTGCAGAAATCCTCCGTACGCGCGGTTTGCGGCACGCGGCTTGCAGGCTGTCAGATTTTCGGCTATAATGTCGTAGGATGGGGCAATTTTTCGGATGGGAGCGCGGCGGCATGGAAAAAAATAGGACCACGGTGCACATCGCGGGCAAGGAATATACGATGGTAGGCAGCGAGCAGCCGGAGTATATCCACAGGGTCGCGCTGTATGTCGACCGCAAGATGCAGGAAATCGGCGTGATGGCGCATTTGGCCACCAATGATCTGGCGGTGCTTACAAGCCTTAACATTGCCGATGAGTTGATCAAATCTCAAGATGACAACGCGCGGTTGCGCAAGGAGCTGGCGGAGGCCAGGCAAGAGGTAACGCGCCTCAACCGCGAAAATACCGTGCTGAAAGCGGGTCGCCCGGTGCAGTCTCCGCCGAAATGACGGCGCCGCAGGACGCGTGTGCGGGTAGATAGTTCGTTCCGTTGCTTTGTCGCCGCAGAGGTATACCTGCGGCTTTCTTTATTGAGCGACTTACCGCGTCTGATACAAGGCGTATAAAATAAAAAGTTTGGCAGCAAATGCAATATTTGGTTGAAAACAGTTAAAATTTTTAGGATACCATGAAATTATTGATCGCGATTGGGTAGATTTCATGCCAAAACATATCGAAATGGAGAGAATCATGCTATAATTTTGCCATGAAGACAATCCGCCTTCTCTCCATACGAGCAAGCGTGCTGCTCACGATCGGCATCGCCATTTTTATCGCGATGCTTATTTTGGGCACGTTTGCCGGCGGCGGCTTTATGCGGCTGATGCGGGAAAGGGAGCAAAACCAGATGGCCGATCAGTTAACGATTGCCCGCACAGCGTTGGATACCGCTGTAAGCGGTCTCCCGGCCGCCACGCGGGATTGGTCGAGCCGAGATGAAACGTATGACTACCTAATTGGAAAAAACCCTTCCTTTGCCGACGAGCGCCTGAATACCT
>JAVBNW010000015.1:0-20182 GCA_031551255.1 Eubacteriales bacterium
CTCCGGCCACCCTCCGGCTCTTTTATGCGGAGGCCCGACACCGAGCGCGTGCGGTGCACGCAAACAGCGAGGGGGAGGGCCAGTGAGCGACCGGGGTAGCCGACCTTAGGAGGGCTAGCGCCGGTATTCGCGAACTGAGGAAGGCCCCGCGCCCCAAGAAGAAACGCTAAAGGCAAGTCGTTTTTCGTTACTTGCATATTTTTTTGCGCTGTTGCCGTTGTCAACGGTCTGAGGCGGGCTATGTAGCCCGCCTCAGACCATCAAAAAAACTTTGGCAACCTGCGTGATCGGGGGATTTGGAGGCCATCGCATTTTCCTTGCCGTGTTTCCTCGGCGGGGGGGCTCACGGGGGGACGCGTCCCTCTGTGCCATTCACGCGTTCCCCCGTGCCGTTTATGCGTTCATCATGGCGATCACATACAGCAGCGCGGCAGCGCCGCCCGATACGAACAGCGCCGGCATAAGGCACAGCGCTGCGGCGAGCGACAGCCTGCGCGTTAGGCGCACGGATATTCCGACGCACACAAGCGCAGCCGCCGCCGCGGCAAACGCAAGTGGATACTGTGCAGCGTTTCCGTAAGCGGCAAAGGCGAGCAGGCCCGTCAGCGCGCAACCGCACAGCGCGGGAAGCAGTAGATGCGGCCAGCCTGCCCGCCTTTTCCATAGCAACGCCGCCGTCGTACCAACGCCTATCGCCGCCACGCCGGCGCAAGCGACGGCGATCGTGCGGGAAGGCGTCGCCAGGGGAAGGTACTCGGGAGAGACGTTCGGGCTCATCCACCAAAGCAATGCCGCGGCAACGCACCATGCCGCAACCGCCCCCGCGCAAATGAGGATACCTATAGCCTGCTCGGAGAGGAGCGGGCTTTTCGTGTCCGCCATCGATTCATTCATATGCATCACACCTTGCTACGAAAATATCTTCAACGCAGGACAAACCGCAAGGCCGGGGCAAGGGTAATGCCGGATGGCATCCGCATAATTTTCATTTCTCCATCGTGCCATCCGGCATGCATCGTTCTCAAGCGCTCGCTTTAGTAGATTATGCGAAGAGAACGTTTCGACATGCCGCATTTTCACGCAAAAACATTGCGAAAACCCGCCAAAAATCGTACAATTGGGCTGCGCCGGTATTGTATGAACCGGACGCGCGAAGCCCAACCCGGTTGCCTTGCCGCGAAAAGTCGGCCCGCAAGGCTGAAACCAGCGGCACAGTGTCGCGTAGCCCAATCGTCGGGTATCCTAAGCGAACTCGAACGGAGGTTTTTTCATGCGCAACAATAAGGTACGCAAACTCGTCGTCGCGGGCATGCTCTCGGGTATCTGCCTGCTGCTCAGCTTCACTCCCCTGGGGTACATCCCCATCGGCCCGCTGATGCTCACCATTTTGCATTTGCCGGTCATCCTGGGCGCGTTGGTAGAAGGGCCTGTGGTCGGCCTGGTGGTTGGGCTGGTGTTCGGCCTGTCCAGCGTGTACCGCGCGTGGACGACACCCACCCCTGTATCCTTCGTCTTTCTGGATCCGCTGGTATCCGTCCTCCCCCGCCTCTTGATCGGGCCTTTGGCATACCTGGCATTTCGAGGGTTTGGCAAACTGGCAAAAGGAAAGCGCCTTGCGTGGCTGCCTGCGGCGGGCGCAGCGGTAACGGGCTCGCTTGTCAATACCGTGGGCGTGCTCGGAGCCATTTATTTTTTACACGGCGCGCAGTATGTGGAGGCGATGGGAAGCCTGGCCTCGATGGCCGCGGCGCTCATCTGGGGGGCGGCACTTACCAACGGCTTGCCGGAGGCAGCGGCGGCGGCGATCATCGTCGCGCCTGCGGAGCGAGCGATCTCCCATGTATTGGGCAGGCGGCGGGCAAACCCGCCGAGGGAGCGCTAGAGGCGGCGCGCTCGGCTTGTATCGCCTTGCACGATTCCCCCCATGTGGCAATACAGGCGCTTGCGTCGTCAGTGCGCCTTAAGAAAGAGGACAGGCTATGATCCTTACGCTGGACATTGGCAACACCAACATCAAGTGCGCGATCTTTCAGGGCATGGAACCCATGCACGGCTGGCGCATCGCCACCAGCCGCCAGAAGACGCACGACGAATTCGGCATATTGTTCGTGAACTTCCTGCGCCACTTCGGCTATGGCGTGGAGGATATTCAGGGCCTGATCATGTCTTCGGTGGTGCCTTCGGTTAACTACACCATCGAGCAGATGTGCGATATCTATCTTCACAAAAAACCGATGCAGGTGCAGCCCGGTATGAAAACCGGCATCAACCTAAGATATGAAAACCCGCGCGAGCTCGGCTCCGACCGCATCTGCAACGCGGTAGCGGCGTATGAATACTACGGCGGCCCGTGCATCTTCGTCGACTTTGGCACGGCCACGTCGTTCGGCGTGCTCTCCTCCAAGGGCGAGTTTTTAGGCGGGGCCATCAGCCCGGGCCTTCGGCTCTCGAGCGACGCGCTGACCGAGCGGGCGGCGCAGTTGCCCAAAATAGAGCTGGTCAAGCCCGAAAAGATCATCGCGCGCAACACGGTGCAAAACATGCAATCCGGCATCGTGTACGGCTATGTAGGCCAGGTGGAGTACATCGTGCGCAAGATGCGCCAGGAACTGCGCGAGCCGCACGCACGCGTGATCGCCACCGGCGGCCTGGGCCGCATCATCGCGGGCGAAACCGCGTGCATCGACGTGACCGATCCGGAGCTCACGCTCAAAGGGCTCAGGCTTCTATACGAACGGAATAAGGGGGATGCGCAATGATCGTCAAGGCAAACACCTATCCCATCGGGGAGCGCGTGAACATGCGCGGCGGCGAAGGCATAGCGCAGGTCGCGCCGATCATCCAAGGCGAACTGCCCGCTAATTGCAGGCTGTTTTCTAAGCTTTGCCTGCCGCCGGGGGCCTCGATCGGCTACCACGTGCACGAGAAAGAATGTGAAATCTTCTATTTCCTCAGCGGCGCGGGCCGCGTGCAAGATGGCGAAACGCTGGTGGACGTAGGCCCCGGCGATGCGATCGTCACCCCCAATGGCTGCGGCCATGCGGTGTTTAACACCGGCGACGAGCCTTTGGTCTTCGTGGCGAACATCGTGCTGGACCCCGCCGTATAACGTCTAACTAGATAACAGCGACGGAGAGGATGCTTATGGCGGCGGCAAAGAGAAGGAAGATCCTTCTTTTTGCCGCCTTGTTTTTATGCACTTTCACTGTTTCGGACGTGCACACTCCCCCGCCCGGCAGAGTGCGCGCGATTGCACAGGCCCGCGCGGCACAACATTTGCCTGATACGCGGGGAAGTACAGCAAAACGGCGCGGCGGAGCCCGAAGGGCGCACGCGCTATCGCCCCGAACGTATCGCGTTGGAGTGGTTAGACGGAGGCTCCTAAGGGGGACGGCCGTTTAGCTTTCCCCCATCTTGCCCATCGCAAGCCTTTTCGCGATCAGCCGCTCGAGCGCCGCCACATCTTTTACGGCCGCCGGTTCCGTCTCGGTATCCTTACACAAAAGATCGCGCGCGATGAGTCCGCCAAAGTCGTGCAGCATCACGGCCTTGGCAAGCGTACTTACAAAGCCTGGAGATGCGCAATCGTCGAAATACGCCTCCATCAGCACCGGGTCGCACTTAAACAGATCAAACACCATCGGCGGCCACTCGTACCAGAAAGGGGCGATGTGGCTATCCCCAAAGTCGATGAGCCTCAGCTCGCCGTCCGGCGCGATGAGCACGTTTTCGCTGGTCAAATCACCGTGCACGTACACAAAATCCTCATGGCAAAGCGCGAGCGCGCTTTCTACGGCGACCTCCTTCATCGAACGTGGAAACGCGTCCCATCGCGAGTTTTCCAGCACGTTTTGCACGACATCATCGGGCAGGGTATCGCAACGCGTATTGAGCCTTGCGGTTACCTCTTTCAGCTGCGCCGCGAACGCGCGTTTTTTTCCGCTTGGCATGCCCGGCAAGGCATCTCCCGCCTCGTCGCCCTGAATCCTCTCCATCACGATGTACGGAAACAAATACTTGTCATCCACCTCGCCAGCCTCCACCACTTTGGGCGCGCGCACCCCGGCGCCCAGCGCATGGCGAAGCCCCGTAAGCTCCGCGCCGTCGGGCTCGACGCCGGATTCCTTGGGCGCGTAGATCTTAACCACCCAATCGCCCACGAGAAACACCGCGTTAGTGCCCGGCGTCAGGTGCTCAATTTGCGCTGCGGTCAGGCCATGTCTTTGAAAGATGGCGCGAATCAGCGGCGCAAACGCGTCGATGGACTGAAACACCCTGCCCCACGACGCCCAGCCGTCTATGATTTCGGTAAACATATGCGGCATAGAAGCCGACCTCCTTTGTATAAAAAGCGCCCCCGGGCGGCATGCCCAGTGGCGCTCCTTCAAAGATAATACGTATTATGCTTTGTCCAAATCCACCGGAACCTCGGCCTCGCCCTTGCGGATCTTCACGCGCTGGATCTTGCCGGAGATGGTCTTGGGCAGCTCTTTTACAAACTCCACGATGCGCGGATACTTATACGGCGCGGTGATGCGCTTGACGTGATCCTGCAGCTCTTTCTTGAGCGCTTCGCTCGCGTCGTAGCCGTTCGTCAGCACGATGGTCGCCTTCACCACCTGGCCGCGGTCCGGATCGGGCACGGCGGTGATCGCGCATTCGAGCACCGCGGGGTGCTCCATCAACGCGCTCTCCACCTCGAACGGCCCGATGCGGTAGCCGGAGGACTTGATCACGTCGTCCGACCTTCCGACAAACCACAAATAGCCGTCCTCGTCGCGCCAAGCCATGTCGCCGGTGTGGTACACGCCGTCGTGCCACACCTTGTTGGTGAGCGCCTCGTCGCGGTAATAGCCCATAAACACGCCGGGCACCTGCCCAAGCTCCATGCGGATGCAGATTTCGCCCTCTTCGCCCGGCTCCACCGGCTCGCCGTCTTCACTCAGCAGCAGCACGTCGTAGGCGGGGCTCGGCTTTCCCATCGAGCCCGGCCGTGGCTCGGAATACGGGGTGGTAATCACCAGTGGGGTGATCTCCGTCTGCCCATAGCATTCGCGCAGCACCAGGCCGGTCTTATCCCTGAACTGGTTGAAAACCTCGGGGTTTAAAGGCTCGCCGGCGGTGGTGGCGTACTCCAGCGCGCTTAGGTCGTACTGGGAAAGATCTTCCTTGATCATAAACCTGAACACCGTAGGAGGCGCGCAGAAGGATGTGACCTTGTGCTTGACGATCACATCGAGCATTTCCTTGGCGCTGAAGCGGTCGTGGTCGTACACAAACACCGCCGCGCCGCACAGCCATTGGCCGAACAGCTTGCCCCACACGGCTTTGGCCCAACCGGTGTCAGCCACCGTCAGGTGCAGGCTGTGCTCGCCCAGGTTATGCCAATAGCGGGCTGTGGTAATGTGCCCGAGCGGATAGATAAAGTTATGCGCCACCATCTTGGGCATGCCGGTGGTGCCTGAGGTAAAGTACAGCATCATCATATCGAGGTTTTCGGTGACGCGCACGGGCTTATCGCCACTCTTATGCGCATCCAAGCCCTCGTCAAAACCCGTCCAGTCGCCCTTGGTGGCGCCCAGCTTGATGAGCTTTCGCACGGTTTTCGATTCCGGCATCGCCTCCTCGACGGAATGCATCACCGCTTCGTCGTCCACGGACAATATGGCCGCCATGGAGGCCGCCTCGTTGCGGTATACGATGTCCTTCTTCGTAAGCAGATGCGTTGCGGGCACGGCCACCGCGCCGATCTTCATCAGCCCCAGCACTGCAAACCAGAACTGGTAGCGACGCTTGAGGATCAGCATCACGGGATCTCCCTTGCCAAGGCCAAGCGACGAAAAAAAGCGGGCCGCAGCATCGGAATACGCGGAAATCTCGGCGAAGGTGAACGTCTTTTCCTCGCCCTTGTCGTTGCACCACACGATGGCGCGCTTGCCCGAGTCGGTGCGAGCAAGCTCGTCTACGCAATCGAAGGCAAAATTGTAGTTGGCCGGCACGTCGATATGATAATTCGCCACGTAATCTTCGAAGCTATCGAAAGTTGCGCGGGCGTAACGTTCCATGAGCATACGCTGGGCCTCCTAAAATGCTCGCGTCACATGACGAACGCGAGGAATTTGGCGGGCTTGCCCCCCACCGCCTGCATGCCGTGCGGGTAGCCGGAGTTATAGTACACGCTGTCGCCGGGGTTGAGCAAAAGCTCTTTTCCATCGATCATGATGCGCAGCGTGCCCTCGATCACATAGTCGAATTCCTGCCCTTCGTGGCTGTAGCTGGCGCAGGGAGTTCCCTCCGGCACCGGCTCCGTCGTCACCAGGAAGGGCTCGGCAATCTTTCCCGCCATGTTAAAGCCCAATGATTGGTACTTGTATTCCTTGCGGCGGTTCACACTCCTTCCCTTTCCGGCGCGCGTGAGGGTATAAACCTTCAGCTTCGGGTCGCCGCCGGTCAGCAGCGCCGAGAGCTCCACGCCGAATTTTCCGCCAAGGGCGAGAAGGAAGCTGATGGGGATATCCGTTTCGCCGCTCTCATACCTAGCAAACTGCTCGGTGGTTACGTTGACCTGCGGCGCGAGTTCTTCGATGGTCATGCCACAAATCTCGCGCAGTTCTTTGACGCGCGCAGCGATTTCCATAATCTGATCGGACATAAATGTTTCCTCCTTGGCGCTTGATTAGCACAGTATACATGATTTCGTTTTCGCTGACAATACGAACGCCGGCCTGCCTTATCGCCTAAAGCAGCCGTGCCCGGCGAAAAGGCGAAGCGCCGAAGTGAAACCTCTTTCCGCGAGGCCCGTTTGGGCTGTGCATATGGGCGCGGCCACTATGTCAACCCTATAATTTAACGTTTCATACATCCAAAACAAATGGCGGCCGTCAGGTTTCGTTATCATCCATATACCGGCTCGCCATAAACTGCACCTTGCACAGGCGGCTATAGAGCCCGTCTTTAGCGAGCAACTCGTCGTGCGTGCCGCGCTCTACGATCTCGCCTTCTTCCAGCACCAAAATGCAATCCGCGCGCTTTACGGTAGAGAGCCTGTGGGCGATCACGAAGATCGTGCGCGTGCCCGCCAGCCGCTGAACCGCCGCCTGGATGTTGGCCTCGGTTTCCACATCCACCGCAGAGGTCGCCTCGTCAAGGATGAGCACGGGCGTCCTGCGCAGCACGGCGCGGGCGATCGCAAGCCTTTGCTTTTGCCCGCCCGAGAGCCTGACGCCGCGCTCGCCCACAGGCGTGTCGTAGCCGCTCGGCATATTTTCGATAAAGTCGTGCGCGCTGGCGATCTTGGCGGCGTTGACGATGTCATCCAACGTCGCCTCCTTCACCCCGTAGGCGATGTTGTCGGCCACGGTGCCGTTGAATAAAAACACATCTTGTAACACGAGCGAAATCTGCGCGCGCAGCGATTTGACGGTGACGGAGCGCAGATCGTGGCCGTCCAGCGTCACGCGGCCTTCCACCGGGTCGTCAAACCGGTCGAGCAGATTGATCATGGTCGTCTTTCCCACGCCCGTGGGGCCGACGAGGGCGATCATCTGCCCGGGCTCGGCCACAAAGCTGATGTGCCTAAGCAGCGGCTGGCCGTCCAAATAGTGAAACGACACATCCTCAAACGCCACGCGTCCAAGCACCGGCTGGGGAATCGGCCGCGCGTCCGGCTCGTCCTTGATATCCGGCTCGCAATCTAAAATGTCGAAGATGCGCACCGCGCCGGCAGCGGCGTTTTGCGCGTCCTCCACCACTCGCGTAAGAGTAGCAACCGGGGTGTAGAACAGCGTCAGATACAGAATAAAGCCTACGATTTCAGCGGTGGTAAGGTTGCCGCGCATCGCGAGCATACCCCCGAACAGCACCACGATCACCGTGCCGAGCTTCGTAATAAATTCCACCGTCGGGTGAAAGATCGAACTCATCTTCAGGGCGGCGACGTTCAGGGCCGCAAAGCGGTCGGCGCGCTTTTTGACATTGCGCTTTTCGCGGTTTTGCTGGTTGAACGCCTGGATTTCCTTCAGGCCCGATAAGTCGTCCTGCAAGATGGCGGAAAGCTCCGCCTCCGCCTGGCGCGATTCGTCAAACAGCGGGCGGATCTTTTTTGAAAACACCCAACCCGCCACCAGTAAAAGCGGCACGGGGATGAAGGTTAAGAGCGTAAGCATCGGGTTTTTAATCAGCAGCGCCACGGTGACGCTGATGAGCACGAGGATGCTGCTGAGAAGATCGGGCACCGCATGGGCGATCAGCGTTTCGATCTTGTCGGTGTCGCTGATGATGCGGCTCATCAGCTGGCCCGTCTGCTTATCGTGGAAAAAGCGCAGCGAAAGCTTTTGCAAATGATCGAACATGATGACCCGAAGTTCGGGCACGAAGTTCCAAGCGGCCTTGTGGTTTAGATAATTCTGCAAAAAGCGAAACACCGCGCTGAATACGTAGGCCACGATCAGGATGCCCGCATAGAAGAGCAATTGATCCATCGATACCCCGCCCGGGCTGTCCAGCTGCGCAATAAAACGGGATACGACCTCGGGAGTGACGAGGTTGAGCAGCGACAAAAGAATCATCGCTATGGTCGCAGCGGCGATCAAACCCCAGTACGAACGCGCCATCAGCATGATTCGTTTCGCGTAGCTCATATGCGGCCCCTCCGTTTAAGAAACTTAATCCATCCCGCGTGATTGTAGGATATGGAGGCGTCCATTGTCAACTCGCCGGTTTGCACTTCGCTCTATTCCCCGAAACCGCTGAGGCGATTTTGAGGATTGAGAACGACGAGGAAAGAATCGACGGAACGCGCATTCTTCGCTTCACGGCAAGCTCAAATCATGGAAATCGAATGCGAGCGGTCCATGCCCGCGCGCTGCGCGCGCGGACAACAAAGCGCCCACAACTCCTGCGCGCGGACGTCGAGCGCGAGCATGGGGTCTTCGATCTGCGCAGGCAGCTTGGTCACCAACGGCAAAGACGAGGCCCTGTTAATCATCCCGAGCAATTCCACAGATTCCTTGCGAAAGCCCAAGACGCGCGCATAGGTGGGCGGCGTGGGAAGAAGCGACGGCGAAACCTCAAGCACGATGTGCGCGAGCGCGCGGCCAATGCGCGCGTGGGTGTAGCGCTTGCACTTGACGGCTCCCAACAGTTCTTGTATAGAACCCGCGCTATGCGCGGCCTTGATCATGCGGTTTTCAAGGCCTTCGCCCAACGCGTATGCTCCGGCGAGCGCTTCCGGGCGAAGATTCCTCAGCCGGTCGAGCGCAAGAGGGGCAAGGCGTTCCCAACCCGCCGGACCGCCCTGCCTCGCAAGCGCGGCAAGATAGGGCGCGTGCGCAAAGCCGGGCATGGAGCCCGCCACATCCATGCCGCGCCTCGTGGCATCGCGGATAGCCGACGCGCTGGCGAACGCGCCCATCTCTTCGCCGTCATGGGGTGCGGTGCGCGCGACGGCCAAGGGTTGCATATTGCTGTGGCAAGCTTTCAGAGCGCGCAGATACTCCACCCCCAGCATCGCGTTGGGCAGGCGCAGCGCGTCTCTGGGCGACGCGGCGTAGACGGCGCGCGGGTAGCTCTCCCCCCGCGCGAGCGCAGCATGGATTGCATCGCTGTCTTCCCCACCCCCGAGCTCATCTTCAAGCGCCTCCAGCGCAAGTTCACTGCCAAAGCTAAGGTGCGTGCACACGCCGAGCCGACCTAACAAGCTTACCGCTCCGCGCGCAAAATCCGGCGCGGCGCGCAATGCCCACAGCGCGGGAAGCTCGATCACAACATCCGCTCCCGCGCTCAGCGCCGCCCGCGCGCGGGTCCACTTATCCACGATTGCCGGCTCGCCGCGCTGCGTAAAACTGCCGCTCATCGCGCAAACTACATACCGCGCGGCGGTTTTTTGCCGGGCTTCCCGAAGGTGGAGCGCGTGTCCGTTGTGAAAGGGGTTGTATTCACATATGATTGCGGTTATGTTCAAACTGCGTAATCTCCTTTTCAAAAAGGGACGCTTCCGGTATAATGACCTTGACATATCTTACTACTACGCATCTGTATAGGAAAGAGCATAGCGATGGAAAGGGGTTTTGTCCATGTCTTTAATGGAGAGCATCAAAGAAAAGGCAAAGGCCGATAAAAAGCGCATCGTGCTGGCGGAAGGATCCGAGGAGCGCACGCTGAACGCGGCAGAGGAAATTCTCAGGCAAGGGCTTTGTGAGCTGATTCTGCTCGGCAACCGGAATGCGATTCTGGAAAGCGGAAAAAAACTCGACGGGGCGACAGTTATCGACCCAAAAACCAGCCCCGACCTTCAAGAATATGCCGATACCCTCTACCAGCTTCGCAAAGACAAGGGCGTTACCCCGGAAAAGGCACTTTCCCTCATGCAGGATGAGCTGTACTTCGGCACGATGATGATCTACAAAAAGAAGGCCGACGGCATGGTGGCCGGTGCGATTCATTCCACCGGCGATGTTTTGCGCCCGCCGCTTCAAATCATTAAAACGGCGCCGGGCATTTCGGTGGTCTCCTCTTGTTTTATCATGGAGTGCGAAAACACTTCCTACGGCGATAACGGCGTGCTGATCTTTGCAGACTGCGCGGTGAACCCCAACCCCACCGCCGAGCAGCTTGCGGCCATCGCGGTGTCCTCCGCCGAGAGCGCCAGGGCGCTGGCCGGCATGCAGCCGCGGGTTGCGATGCTGTCGTTCTCGACGAAGGGCTCGGCCAAGCACGAGTTGGTGGACAAGGTAACCGAGGCGACCCGCCTGGCCGCGCAGCTTGCCCCCGATATGCTGCTGGACGGTGAATTGCAGGCGGATGCGGCGCTGGTAGAGGCGGTAGGCCAGCTCAAATCCCCCGGAAGCCCGGTGGCGGGCAAAGCAAACGTGCTTATCTTCCCGGATCTGCAGGCCGGCAACATCGGCTATAAGCTCGTACAGCGGCTCGCAGGCGCTGAGGCGATCGGCCCGATCATCCAGGGGCTACGCTACCCGGTCAACGATCTTTCGCGCGGCTGCTCGTGGGAAGATATCGTGGCCGTCAGCGCGATCACCGCCGTGCAGGCGCAGCTGAACGGGTAAACCCGCGCGCTGCGGCCGAATCTTTTTAGGCATTCTAAAGTCAACAGCGGGCATTACGAAATAGAGAAACGATAGGGAGAGGAGTCGCACCATGAATGTACTGGTTATCAACGCAGGCTCGTCGAGCCTGAAGTATCAGCTGATCGACATGGCGGATGAATCGGTGATCGCCAAGGGAATCTGCGAGCGCATCGGCATCGAGGGCAGCTGCATCAAGCACAAGTCCGGCAAGGGTAATGTAACGAAGGAAACCCCGATGGACGACCACATCGCCGCGATGCGCGTGCTGATCGACACGCTTACGGATAAAAACATCGGCGTAATCAGCGATATGTCCTCCATTCACGCAGTGGGGCACCGCGTCGTACACGGCGGAGAGGGCTTTTCCTCGTCCGTGCGCATCGACGATAAGGTGATGGAGGCGGTTCGCGAGAACATACGCCTGGCCCCCTTGCACAACCCGGCGAATATACAGGGCATCGAGGCGTGCCGCGTGCTGATGCCCGGCATTCCGATGGTGGCGGTGTTCGATACCGCGTTTCACCAGACGATGCCCGAACACGCATACATGTACGGCCTCCCGTACGAATACTATACGCGCCTCAAAGTCCGCCGCTACGGCTTCCACGGCACGTCGCACGCCTTTGTGGCACAGCGCGCCGCCGAAATGCTGGGTAAACCGGTGGAAGAGCTTAAAATCGTCACCTGCCACCTGGGTAACGGCTGCTCGGTCGCGGCGGTGAAAAACGGCAAATCCATCGATACCTCCATGGGGCTTACGCCGCTGGAGGGCTTGGTGATGGGCACCCGCTCGGGCGATATCGACCCTGCGAGCATCGAGTTCATCATGAAGGAAGAGGGCATTTCCATCGACGAGGTGACGGCCGTACTTAATAAGAAATCCGGCGTGGAAGGGCTGTCCGGCGTCGGGAGCGACATGCGCGATCTCACCGATGCGGTGAACGCGGGCAATAAACAGGCGATTATGGCGCAGGATGTCTACTGCTATCGCATCAAGAAGTACATCGGCGCGTATGCCGCGGCGATGGGCGGGCTGGATGCGGTGGTGTTCACCGCGGGCGTCGGCGAAAACGACGACGTCGTGCGCGAAAAATCCGTAGAGGGGCTTGAATTTCTGGGGCTTAAGATCAACAAAGAGCTCAACGAGGGAAGGCGGCTCGAGGTGGATCTATCCGCGCCCGGCTCCACCGCGAAGATTCTTTTGATCAACACCAACGAAGAGCTGGCCATCGCGAGGGATACGGTTAAATTGTCGAAGTAATATTGCCGGTTTACCGAACGCAAATACCCCAGAGCAATGCTTTGGGGTATTTGCGTCAAGGCGCCGACAAACTGCGATTTACCATCGCGCAATGCAAGTGCTTGACATGGCTCATGCATGCCGGGTTGCTTGGAAGCATTGATGATGTGGCAATCCGGCATCGCGCAAGAGAGGGCTGCGGAAAGGTCTCTCGCTTACAACCCCACATCTTGCGCCATTTCCGGTCGGATTTGCATACCAGCAGGTATGAGCCTACGCACGCACAGCCTTGCAGTTCGCGAATACCCCCGGCCAATCTCCTAACGTCGATTGCCGTGGGTCGCTACTCCGCCCCACCAAACCTTCGGTTTGTCGGGGGCCCCGGCTCTTTCTACGCGGGGCCTCGGGAAAAACCGCATAATGCAGGGCCTTTTCGTTTCCTGCATCTTTCTTTGCCTTTGCTGACTTTTCCAACGGTCTGACGAAGATAGAGGGAAAAGCGCGCATGGTGAGGCGGCAACCCGCAGGAATAGCAGCGGTATGGCAAGAGGTATAGGTAACGCCATATCCGCTTCTATACAGCCGATTGCTCTGGTTGGGGGTTGGTTCGGCTATAACCGGTGAAGATAGCGATGCTCGCAAGCATCGCGGGGTTCCAAGGGGCATGCCCCTTGGCCTCGTCTCTTCGTACCCATACCTTTCGCCTCTTCAGCCTTCGCCGTCGTACCCGAGCAAGGCTGCCAAATGACGGCCATCCGGGTCTTCGGCGCGGGCGGAGCGCACGAGCGCGCGCACGGCATCCTCAAGGCTTTGCGCGGCGCGCACCTCCGACGCGATCCGCTGATCGCCCAGCACCCGCCATAGCGCATCGCTGATCAACAACACCGCATCGCCGGACAAAAGGTATAGTGGGCTCAGGCTCAAATCGATGTCGCCCATCGGCGTAACGCCCAGATATGCGGCCAGCGCGTCGCGCCCCGCCTCCCACGTGTCTTCGCGGTAGACTGGTTCGCGAGTCACCTTGGCCACCGCTCCCATTCGGAAAATATATACGCGCGCGTCGCCCAAGGCGGCCCAGTATAACTTTTCGCCACACACCACCAGCACCGCAAGCGAAGCTGCCGCGCCGCGCTCCGCCAGGCGGTCATTGGCGTCGCGCATTTCATTCTCTAAAAAAGAAGCGAGCTCCTCGCCTCCTTTTAGGCTGGAAATCCTGCGCGCCAGGTGGCCCAGCAGCAGCGAATCGTCCTGCTCATCTTCAAAAAATCGATCCAACAGCGCCGCGTAGGCAAGGCCGTTTGCCTGCCCTATCGCAAATGCCGCGGCGTCCCGTTGGTTCCCCCCCGCGGCGGCGGTGCGCACGCTTGGCACGGGCTTTACCTCCGCCGGCATCTCCTCAGCCGGAGCTTGAGCCGTTTGCGACTCGTCTTTACCGGATGCGGTGCGTCCGCCGTCCCGCCCCAACCACCTTTTTAGCCAGCCCAGCAAGGGCCTTCCCCCCTTTACCGTCACGGGGGGCACGCGTGCCCCCCGTGAACCCCCCGCCGAAGAAATGCGACGAGGGTAGTACGATGAACGATCGGCCAACATACTGAAGAATAAAATTAGGATGTGTTCCTAATATCCCTGCCTAATAAATGCCCCGCCGTAAAAGGCGGCTAGAATTCCACCTTAATCGCCACAAGCGAGCAGGCGGGGATGCGCACGATTGCCTTCGCGCCGTCGGCCCGAGCCTCGCCCGCGCAGGGTGTCTCTAGAATATCCACGGCGCAAACGGTCTTGACGGGCTTGGGGAACGCGAGCACAGCCTCGGTTTCGCGCCCACAGGTTTCGTACAGGCGCACGATCGCGCCGGAATTATCCTCCGCCCATTTTACCGCGGATACCACGGCCGTCGAGCCCTGCTCAAGCTCCAGCAGCGCCGCCTCCATGCCGAGCGTTCCCTCGCCCGCGCGCGCGGAGCAATAGATGGGAGGATACATTGCGTCGAACGCCGCATCTTTCATCGCCTTAGGGCATGCCTTTTGGGCAAAGAGCGCCAGTCGGATGCGGTGGATGCCGCGCTCGGGATAGGGATCCGGCGCGTTGGCGCTGTGGATCAAAGTAACGGCGATCGCGCCGTCCGCACCGCGAAAGCCATACTTGCAGTCGGTGGTCAGCGCCAGGGATGCCCCTGAGGGGTTGACTGCCGCGCCGTACGTCTGCGCAGGCACATCCAGGTGCATGGGCGCACGGGTCTGCGCACCGGCGGGGATGTCGTACAGGTACTCCCTGGCGTCGTACGACACGGGGGCCGAGAAGATGAGCGTCGGCACGATTCCCTTATCTTTGGCGATCTCGTGCCAGTCCACCGTAATATCGTAGGAAAGAGCTGCGCTGTGCCGATCCAGCGTCACCACGGTGGTAGCGGTGGAGCCCATCACCGGCGCTTCGATAATCACCCCCGAGCGCAACGCTCCACTACAGGGCATGGCCTTCACCTTTACGCGCTCGGTCAGCGGTTTTGCGCTCATATACCGCCCGATGATCCACGCGTTGTCGTTTTCGCCGTCGCACTCCACGATGTTAAGCCCTGCAGGCGCGCCGAGGGTTTCTATGCCCGATGCCTTCTCCACCAGCGAGATCAGCCGCCCCGTGCGGAAGCAGAACTCCGCACGTAGGCAATCGTTCTCCAGCACGATATTGCGGTAGGGCTTTTGGCTGCGCTCGGCCGGGTGATAGTAGAACGGATAGCCTTCGCCGTCTCCCTCGTTAAGCACCACGGTCGCATAGCCCATTGCGGGCAGGTCGACATCCGCAAGGAGCTTAAAAAACTGGTGATCCCAGTATTTCTGCTGAATATCCTGCAAAAGCTGGCACGCGAGCGGATTTCCCTCGTGGTCGCTAAGCTCAACCCGCCTAAGGTCGCCGGGCCAATCCCACACGGTAAGCTCCGCCACCGCCTTGCGCGGATGGGCCGACGGGTTGAATATGTGGAAGATGCGCCTCATCCCCGTCCCGCGCTCAGCCACCGGGGGGCCAAAGCCCTCCAGACCATAGCCGGCGCCCGCGCCTTCGGACTGGCTCGCGGAAATATCCTCATCGCACAGAAGGGCCGAGGTATCGATCGCGTCGGCAAGGGCGCGCATTGCCTGGGAGCGCTGCGTGTTGGCCACCGCCAACGCATGGCTATATAGCCCCATCGCGTGCTCGCGGGTGTCCTGTACGCAAGAGCCGGTCAGAATGTCGTGAAAATGGGTAAACAGCACGTTGCGCCACGCGCCTTCATATTGCCTGACGGGGTAGGATGCCCCTGTGGCGACTTTTGCCAAGGCGCCCAGCGCCTCGGCTTCGTACAGCGCCGCCTCGCTGTGGCGGTTGCCTTTTTTGATGCGGCTCTGGGTGGTATAGCAACCGGGGAAGATGAAGTTTATCTCGCTATCCACCAGCGGAAGCTCGCCGCGGACAGACTCCGCCTCCTTGTAAAACTCAGCGAACGTGCCAAAGTTTATGCGCGGATACACAGGCCAGCCCTGCATTTCGATCGCGCGCTCCACGTCGCGTCGGGTAGGCCCGCCGCCGTGATCTCCCACACCGTACACGATGAGCCCGGTCTTCAGGCCGCCGCTTCTTTTGGCGAGCTCCGGCAGCCCCGCGCCGATGTGCGGCGTAATGCCGCTGTTATACCAATACGGCTCGCGGTATACGATCATCTCGCGGCCGGAAGGCGCGCGCCAGCGATACAGCGGATCGGTTACATCGTTGCCGCGGCAGTGGTAGTAGTACTTTATGCCGCCCGCGGCATCCAGCTCCGGCAGGCTGGCGCTGTGGCCGAAGGTGTCGGGTGAAAAGTCGATCGACAGCGACGCAGGGTCGACGCCCCATGTCTCGCTTAAATACTTTTTCGTATACAGGATGTGCCGGGCGAGCGACTCCGTAGAAGGCATGTTCTTATCCGTCTCGACCCACGCCGAGGCCGTAACCTCCCACCGACCCTCTCTTATGCGCTGCTTGATCTCATCCATCATCGAAGGTTCATAGTCTTCGACGATCCTATACACCGAGCTTTGCGACTGTGAAAACGTAAATTGTGGGTATTCGCGCATGATCGCGAGCATCGTGCGGAAGGTATCCAGCGTGGCGGCTACGGTCTCCTGCCAGGACCACATCCAGTTCATATCGATGTGCGCATGCGCGCACAGGATAAGCCGGTATTCCTTCGCCGCTTTGACGAGCGGCGCAAGTAGCCCTTCTGCCTCGCCCGCGTCGCCAACGGAGATGACGCCCGTCTCGTCAAGGCGCGCCTGCAAAAACTCCAGGGCATCTCTGATGGGCGCATCGTAAGCCCCTTGGGCCTGATGATCCATCGCAATGGCAAATTCCAGCTGGCCCAGGATGCGTCGCTGATGGGCGGCGACAGGGGTGACGTGTTCGCGCTCTTCAAACGGGCGCCCAAACGTGTGCTCAAAGCGTAGAACTTCCCGGTTGCCCCCAATGGATGTCTTGATGGACCGATATAAAATCGCGAGCGGTTTCATGCCAATCCTCCTTTTTATGCCGTATCCTATCGCATTATATGTGAGTAAACATGCGTACACCAGGCCGGATGCCCTAAAATTCCCTACCGTTACGCCCTTGGGTAGTTCCCGTCGGGCCGTGCGAACAACCTGCGACAACGAGCCGAATCTGGAGCTATTATTCCGACAGGGCTAGGATATAGGATCCGCCGAGAGATTTTTCTGCCCAACGCGGAGCCGGAGCGCAGGTATAGCAGCGTTATATCAGGCGAAGGGCGATACTGCCGAACGAGATAAGACCCCCTTGGAAACAAAGGCTAACCCTATCAGATTGCTAGGAAAGTAGCGGGGAAAGCACCTCGTCCGCACCTCTGGCGTCGAGATCTTTATTTCTGATATGGCCGACGTGCCGGATCTCCACGCCGGCGCGCGTCAGGTAGCCGGGCGCCCCATCGGCAGAATCGGAGGCCGACACGGTAACCAGATCTATGGATTGCCTCTCCCCCCGCTGACGGGACAGCCATGTAAGCGCGGGTGCGGCGATGTGACTCGCCCAAATGGGAGTGACCAGCACAACCCTTTCGTACTTACCCGTCTTTTCTCCCACGACGATCAAGGGCTCTTTGCCGCGCAAGGTTGCCAATGCGCCGCGAGCGGCCCCGAAAGCGCCCCCGAACTTATTGATGGGCTCAATGGCCTCCAGCTGCGCATCCAACTTGTCCGCAAGCCATTCGGCCACCCTTTTCGAGGTGCCCGTGCGGGAATAGTATACGATCAGTACGCCGCCCATGTCGTCCCCTCCCCCTCATTCATAAGGCCAATTCACATTAGCAAATGTGCACGAAATATGATGAGCCACACCGCAAGGCTCTCTGGCGCCGTTGCGCCCCCATAGGCCTTTGGGCACTTTTTCCGAATCTGCCAGAAGTCTTGCGTACCGCCGACTTTTTTACTATCCTCCGACGGGTATAAAAAAGGGCGAAGAAATCTTCACCCTCGTTCGCTCGAAAAAACATCATTGTGGCAGCATAATCAGGTTCACTTCGCCATCTACCGTCACTACGCGCCCGCACATCCCCTCGACGGGGTCGGCCTGTGCATAGACGGGCTCGACGACCCACGCGTCTTCGCCATCCACATAGCCCCAAAGCCCGTCGGCATTTTGCTTGGGCTCAAACTGGATGAGTTGAAGCTGGATTTCCTCACCCTGGGCGGTAACCACCGTACCAAACAACCCTTCCACGGGATGCGCCAACGCGTACTCAGGCTCGACAACCCATGCGCCCGTGTCGTCCGCATAGCCCCAAAGCCCGTTTTCATCCTGTTTGGGCCCGATGCGCTGCGCGCCGGTAAGTTCTACGGAAATCGTCTTTGTCGCCGAGAAATCCACCGGCGATTTGAATGCGGGTTGGGCAGCCGCAATCAAGTCGTCCGAAGCGCCGCCCAGCAACCCCTGGCTGCCGAGCGCCAGGATGCCGGCCGACAGCGCCATCACCACAAGGCATGCCGCCGCCGTTACCCATGCGACGCGATGCCGCCTGGGCTGCGGCTTTTTCAGTTGCGCCAGGATGCGGTCGCGCAGCTCCGGCGTCATCACCAGATGCGCGGTCTTCTCCTGGGCAATTTCGCGAAAGCGATCCAGGCTCATGCAGGTCCTCTCCCCTTTAGCGCCTCCCCCAGCCTGCCGCGCGCGCGCATTAGCCGCGTGCGGACGGTCACCTCGGGGATGTGCAGGATGCGGGCGATTTCGCTGGTTGGCAAATCGTGATAGTAAAACAACAACACGACATCTTTATAGATAGGCGGAAGCCCAAGTACGCAATCAAAGAGGATTTGCTTCTCTTCGTTATCGATCGCAGAATTTTCCGGCCCGGGCGCGTTCGTCGGGGCGTCGAATCCCTCGATCATCGGCGAGACCCTGCGATTCCAGGCGCTTTTGAGCACATCTTTGCATACGTTGATCGTCACCCGCAAAAGGTAAGCCTTTTCGCTCTGCTCGTCGCTGAGCATAGGCTGCTTGCGGTAGATGCGCATGAACACTTCCTGCGCGGCATCTTCGGATTTATGCGCATCGCGCAAATAGAAAAAGGCCTGTTTGAGCACCATGGAGCCGTACTGCCTGACCAACCGGTCCATATCCAGCTGATCCGGCGCATTCGGTTCCGTCATGCTCTCACCGCCCTTCAAACGATCGTTTCCCGCGAAATGTTCCATGATTCTACAAAGCTTGAAAAAGCTGGTTACCGCACTTGCCCTTCCCCGCTCACCACATATTTATAGGTGGTGATCTGCTCGGGGCCCATCGGGCCGCGCGCATGCAGCTTCTGGTTGCTGATGCCGATCTCCGCGCCAAAGCCGAACTCAAAGCCGTCGGTAAAGCGGGTCGATACGTTGTGGTATACCGCCGCCGCGTCGACTCTTAGCTGAAACTCCCGCGCGCGGGCGTTGTTTTGCGTAACAATGCACTCGCTGTTGCGCGTGCCGTGCGCATCGATATGGTCGATCGCCTCATTTATATCCTTCACAACCTTCACCGCCAGGATCAGCGCGCCGTATTCTTCGTCCCAATCCGCATCTTCCGCCGGGAAGATCCACGGCGCGATCGCACGCGTCCTCTCGCAGCCGCGTATTTCCACCCGCCGCTCCCGCAGCTCGCCTAAACATTCCGGCAAAAAGGCGCCGGCTATCTTCTCATCCACCAATAGAGTTTCCAATGCATTGCATACCGACGGCCGGGAACATTTGGCATTGATAACGATAGCGCGCGCCATCGCAAAATCCGTGCAATCCGCATCGATGTAGGCATGGCATACGCCCGCGCCGGTTTCGATAACGGGAACGGTGGAACTGTCGACCACGGCCTTGATGAGCCCATGGCCGCCGCGGGGAATCAGCACGTCGATCAAGCCGTTTAGGCGCATCATCTCCCGCGCCTTTTCGCGGGAGGGGTCGGAGATAAACTGCACGCAATCTTGATTCAGGCCCACGCTTAAAAGCGCGCCGCGCAGCACATCGCAAATGGCCCCGTTGGTTAAAAGCGCCTCGGAACCCCCGCGCAAAATGCAGGCGTTGCCCGCAAATACGCACAGCCCGGCCGCATCCGCGGTTACATTCGGCCGCGATTCGTAGATGATGCCGATCACGCCCAAAGGGGTTCGCACGCGGCTGATCCGCATGCCGTTGGGGCGCGTCCAAGTCTCGTCCTTCGCGGCCAAAGGGTCGGGCAGCGCGGCGGCGGCCCTAAGACCTTCCGCCATGTCGCCTATGCGGGCCGGAGTAAGGGTGAGCCTATCGATAAAAGCCTCGCTCATGCCGCCTTCGCGCGCCGCGATCACTTCCTTGGCGTTGCAAGTAAGCAGTAT
>JAVBNW010000093.1:0-19457 GCA_031551255.1 Eubacteriales bacterium
CGCCGCGCATACCATCGGCTATATGGGCGCGATTACCGCCGATACACTCAAGGAATACGTAACCGATAAGGGCTATGCTCCCGACGATTTGGTAGGGGTATCCGGCATAGAGCTTACGATGGAGGACGAGCTGACCGGCAACAGCACGTTGCGCCAGGGCAGCCAAACGGTGGAGGTCAACGCGCAGAACCGCAAGACGCGCGAGCTTTCCTATACGCCCGCTGCGGATGGAAATAACCTGGCGCTGTCCATCGATTTGGAATATCAAATCATACTGGATCAGGCGCTCAAAGAAAACATCGAATCTACCCGGGCCGAGCAGCGTATCGTGATGGAAAACGCGAAGGAAGAAAAAAAGGCGGTTTACTATAACGCGATGATCAACCGCGGCACCACGTCGCTTAACCTCTCCCAAGCAGGGGCCGCGGTGGTTATGGAGGTAAACACCGGCAAAGTTATCGCGCTGAGCAGCTACCCGGGGTTTAACCCCAACGATTTCGTAGGCGGGCTCAGCGTTGCAAACGCGCAAAAGTATTTCGATACCGAAAAGAGCGATTTGGCTAAGCTTTCGCCCACGCTCAACCGCGTGATCCGCACCAAAGCAACCCCGGGCTCTATCTTCAAGATGGCCACCGGGCTTGCCGGCGTGATGGAGGGCGTTGTGACGGTGGATCAGACGATTGTGGACGAGGGAGAGTATACCGCGCACGTCATTTCCGGCAAGGCGCCCCGCTGCTGGTACTACCCCAACAGACATGGGGCGATGACGCTTTCCAGCGCGATTACGAACTCGTGCAACTATTACTTCTATACCGTCGCCGATGCGCTTAAGATCGATAGGCTCAACGAGTGGGCTGGAAGGCTTGGGCTTACGAGCACGACGGGCATAGAGCTCAGCGGAGAGGTTGCAAGCGTTGTCGGCAAACAGCAGGTGCTCTACGATATTACCAAGGAGCCCAGTAAGCAAAGCGTCGCCCGCACGCGACAGGCGGTCAATGCGGTCCGCACGCAGCTGACGAACCTGCGCCGCGATCTTGAGCGCAACTACGGCGATGACCGCATCGAGGAAGTCCTCACAAAGCTGATGAGCCTGGCGGTGGAATCCAATATCGACCTGAATGCCAGCATCCGCTCGATTCTCATGGCGGATATGGGCCTTACGTACCAAGAGGTAGGCAGCGTGATCGGGGTTATCCAGGCGCAGATCAGCGATCTTCGCTGGACGGCCAACGAAACGATCATGACCGGCATCGGCCAGTCGATTACCGAGGTTACGCCCATTGGCGCGGCGCGCTATCTTGCTGCGCTGGCCAATGGCGGGGTGGTGTACGACGCACAGGTTATCGACCGCATTTTGGCGCCCGACGGCAGTGTTGTCCGGGAAATACAGCCGGTGGCGGCCCCGCCGCTGGAAGGGGTGGATGCCGCGCTGGAGGCAATTAAGAAAGGCATGCGCGGCGTGGTAGATGCCGAAGAGGGAGGCACGGCCTCTAAGTACTTCAAAGATTACCCCTACACCGATCAGATCGCCGGTAAGACAGGCACAGCGCAGGTAAACCTTATCGATATTGAAAACAACGCGTGGTTCGTGGCCTATGCTCCGATCGACAACCCGGAGATCGCCGTGGCGGTGTTTATCGCCAACGGCTATGCGGGAGGGCATTGTTCGCCCACGGCGCAGGCCGTGCTTACGCATTATTTTGAGAGCAAAAACCGGACGCATACCGATCCCGAGGCGGTTGCCGGCCAGTGGATTCCGTGATCGTCAGCCCCTAAATATCGCAGCTTTTGCGCACAGCTTGACGCGGAAACGGCAGCTTGCTTACAATGGAAACCTAGGGCCTACCGATATAAATGTGCGGCGGGCGGGTTTTCCTCCCGAACTTAAGCTGCCTTAGGTCGCCATGGCGTTGCCATGGCCTCCATCCTCCGCCTTGTTCGAAACAAAAATTTGGCAGTATACAAGCGTTTCGGACGATGGCAACAGGCCCAGGACCGCGGCATGGGCGCGGCGGCTATTCAGTGAACACGAGTGGCGGAGAGTGAGTACGTGGCGAAGGATGTCATATTCAAGGGAATGCGGGACGGTCTTTTGGTACTTTTACCCGACGGGCCCGTCGATTTGGCGCTGACGGCGATGATCGACAAGATGGAGCAACATAGGGCCTTTTTCGAAGGTGGGAATTGCCCGATCTATATTTCCGGGGCGATCGACGCGTGGACGATGGATCATCTACGCGCGCTCCTTAAAGACCAGTTCGGGCTTGCACAGGTGGAGCTCGCCTCCAGGCCGGACCCTGCGCAAAGGCCCGAGCGGGCGCAGAAAGTGAATGCGCCGGTCGAGCGGGAGGCCTATGCGCTGACGATCGAAGGCACAATACGCAATGGCCAGAGAATTACTTATCAGGGCGACTTAATCGTATTGGGCGACGCGAATCCCGGCTCGCAGCTCGTGGCCGGCGGCAACGTGTTGGTACTCGGGGCGCTTAGGGGCAACGCGCATGCGGGCGCTCTGGGGGATGAAAACGCATACATTGCCGCATTTCAACTGATGCCTACGCAGGTGCGCATCGCCAGGTGCATCGCCAGACCCCCTGAAGGGATGAAAAAGCCGGATTGTCCGGAAATTGCCAGGGTGAGAGGCGGGCGCATCGAAATTGCCCCCTACCTGCCCGCGAAGGCGCAAAGTGGAGGGTTTCGATGAGCCAGGTCATCGTGGTTACTTCCGGGAAGGGCGGAGTGGGCAAGACCACCGCATCCGCCAACATAGGCGCGGCCCTTGCGACGGAGGGCAAGAGCGTCGTACTAGTGGATACCGACATCGGCCTTCGCAATTTGGATGTGGTGATGGGGCTTGAAAACCGCATTGTATACGACCTGGTAGACGTGGTGGAGGGCGTTTGCAGGCTCAGGCAGGCGCTGGTTTACGACAAGCGTTTCGAGGACAGGCTCGCTCTTCTGCCCGCGGCTCAGACGAGAGATAAATCCGCGGTGACGCCCGATCAAATGAAGATCGTCACCTGGGATTTGCGCGATATGTTCGAGTATATCCTGGTCGATTGCCCGGCGGGCATCGAGCAGGGCTTTCAAAATGCCGTAGCCGGCGCGGACAGCGCGATCGTGGTGACAAACCCCGAGGTTTCGGCAATGCGCGACGCCGACCGCGTGATCGGCCTGCTCGGCGCGTACGATCTGCCCAACCCGCGCCTCATCGTGAACCGCCTGCGCCCCGATATGGTAAAAAAGGGAGACATGATGTCCATTTCCGATATGATCGACGTACTGGGCATCGAATTGCTCGGCATCGTTCCGGATGATGAAGAGGTGATCAAGTCCGGCAACGTCGGCGAACCGGTTGTGCTCAGGGGGGGGGGATCCGCGCAGGCGTACATGGATATCGCCAGGCGGATCCTTGGCGAGGAGGTTCCGTTCGGCCAGCTCAGGGCCGTGAAGCGCGGCCTGCTTTCCAGGCTGTTTTCCAGCAAACGCGCAGGGAGGACGGTAACATGACCAAGAGAAGCGCGCCCACCAACGCCATCGCCAAGGAGAGGCTGCGCGCGGTGTTGGAAAGCGACCGCGGGCATCTAAGCGGCAAATCGCTCGAGCTTTTTAAGAGGGATATCGCAACGGTTATGCTTTCGTATATGGAGATCCGCGAGGAAGAAATGGATGTCAGATTCGAGAGGCAGGACGACGGAATGACGCTTCTGCGCATCGAGGTTCCGGCTGTGAAGGTGCGCAAGCTTCCGGGAGAGCTGGGAGGTTGAGATTGGCGGGAGTCTCCGTACCCGCCTGAAACGGCTGATTTCGGCCAGTTTCCGCATTGCCGTCGGTTGCCGCTCGGCGACGCCGTCCTGCGTTGCCTTCAAACAGTCTCAAACTAAGCCGCTTCAGGTCGAAGAGCTCCAGTGGCACAGCGGGGTAGCAGTGCGCGGCGTCGCCGAGCCGGCGCAGCGGGATTAGGCAAGCGGCGTAAGCAAAGCAATGATGCGCTGCTGCCCCCCTCTTCTTCCTTGAACGGCATCCTCGCAAGGCGGTTTGGGCCAACGAGTTTTTCAGGGCACAGAGGGCGACGGGGTAGGGCGACGTCGCGATGGCGTGGCCAGGCCACTCCGAACGGCGGCAACGGGGCTATGCCGCCCACTCCGCTCGGGAAGACCATGGGTTTGGATTCCGCTGCCCAAATGTGGCGGCTTGGGCTGCGCACTTCACTTTTTCTTTACATAATAGGCGGGTATCTTGTATAATGGAAATAAGGAAATCGTTAGAAGGGGAGGTATTACGATGAAATTGATCATCGCAATCGTCCAAGACGAAGATGCGGCCAGGTTGGTTTCAAGCCTGATGAACGACGGCTACTTCGTCACCAAGCTCGCCACCACCGGCGGTTTTTTGCGCGCAGGCAACACCACGTTGCTTATGGGCGTAGAAGATGCCAAGCTGCAAGGCGCGATGAGCGCCATAGAAAAAATCTGTAAATCCAGGCGGCAGATCGCCACATCCCCTTCGCCGGTTGCGGGAACCACCGGCACGTATATGCCCTATCCTATCGAGGTTATGGTAGGCGGCGCAACGATCTTTGTCATGAACATCGAGCAGTTTGTCAAGCTCTAACATGGCCTGCGTCGGCGAAGCATTTGCGCCGTCCGCCCCGGAAAAGGGTTTTTATACATCCCTTGCCGCGGGGCGGACGGTGCATGCATATCTGGTGGCCGGGGCTGAGGGCTCCGGCAAGCGCGCGTTTGCCATCGAGGCCGCGCGCGCGCTTTTGTGCGAAAATCGTCGTCGGGATGGATCGCCTTGCGGCGCATGCGGCCCATGTACGAGAGCCGCGGCAGGGGTTCATCCGGATTTGATGATCGTATCGCCGGTGAAGGCCGGCATTGGCGTGGATGAGATACGCGCGCTCCTTGCCCGGCTGGCGATCACCGCGTACGAGGGTGGAAATCGCGTGGCGATCATCGAAAATGCGGATAAGATGACCGCGCAAGCACAAAATGCGCTGCTGAAAGCCTTGGAGGAGCCCTCGCCGGGCATCATATTTTTTCTGCTGGCGACGGACTCTTCGCAGATTCTTCCGACGGTGATATCGCGCGTGAGGCTCATGCGCATGATGCCGGATGCCGATATAGCTCAAAGGCTTATGGAGTTGGGCGCCGGCGACGACTACGCCCGCGAGATTTCCGTGCTGTCCGGCGGCGCGCTGATGAGGGCAAAGGAACTTTATGCATCCCCGGCATGCCTAAAGGGCCGCGAAAAGGCCCTTTCCGTGTTGCGTCTTCGCGGCATCGCCGATGTTCCCGCCGCTTGGCAGACACTCAAGGACGATAAGGACATCGCCCAGGATATCCTCTTGTGGCTGGAGTGCGCATCCGCCGATGCTTTGCGCGCGCAAAGCGGTCTTGGGGCATCCATTAAGATCGGCGGCGAGCTTAGCCGCTTTACATTTGCGCGCCTGCGCAGTATCATGGAAGAGATCGTTTTGGTGAGAAAAAAACTCGGCTCGAACGTGCCGTGGAGCGTTGCGGTCGAGCCGTTGTTGTTTATGATCGCGGAAGGGGAAAACGAATGACGACGGTGATCGGCGTGAGCTTTGTGCGCGCCGGAAAGGTATACTGGTTTGATCCTAACGGATTAGAACTTCAAGATGGCGAGCCTGCCATCGTCGAAACTGTGCGCGGAACGGACTTTGGTTTTATATCGGGCAAGCCGGTAGAGGTATTGGACGAGCAGATCGTAAAGCCCTTGCGCAAGGTGCTTAGGGCCGCCACGGAAGAAGATTTGCGCGGGGCCGAAGAAAATAAGCGCAAGGAAGCGGATGCGTTTGGCGTCGCGCAGGACAAGATTGACAGGCACAAGCTCGAAATGAAGCTGGTGGATGTCGAGTACGCGTTTGACGGCTCGCGCATCGTATTCTACTTTACCGCCAACGGCCGCGTGGATTTTCGAGAACTGGTAAGGGATCTGGCGTCGGTATTTCGTGCGCGCATTGAACTTAGGCAGATCGGCGTGCGGGATGAGGCGAAGATGATCGGTGGGCTCGGTCCGTGTGGACGGCCCATTTGCTGTAGGCAATTTCTTGCGGATTTCCAGCCGGTTTCGATAAAAATGGCCAAGGAACAGAACCTTTCGCTCAATCCCACGAAGATCTCCGGGCTGTGCGGCAGGTTGATGTGCTGCTTGAAGTACGAGCAGGATCACTACGAGGCGGCCCATAAGAGCATGCCCCGCATTGGTCGAGAGGTGGAAACTCCGGACGGCCCGGGCACGGTAGTGGAGGTCAACGTTCTCAGAGAGAGGCTCACCGTAAAGGTGCAAATGAAGGACGGATGGGAGTATCAGCACTATCCGTTTGAGGCGCTCGAGCCGCATAAGCAGGGCGAAAAGTACGTGCTCAAGCGCGTGGTTCCCCCAAAGGCCGAGGAGAGCGACGAGGAATACTTTGCCGGCGTTCAGCGCGAACAAGAAGGGCTTGCGCCAAGCGAGAGCGAAAGGGAAGAGGGCCGCAGGGAAGAACGAAGGCGCCCGCCCAGGCCGCCTCGCCCACAGCCTAACAAGCCCGAGCGGCAGGAAGCCGATACGGCCGCGCCTAAGCCTAAAGAACGGGAAGAAGCTAAGGAAGGCGAAACGCCCCCCGCAAGCAGGCCTAGGCGGCGCGGCGGCAGACGCCGCGGAGGCGGCGGAAACCAGCAGCCGCCCAAGCCCGCCGCGGAATAGGCCTATACCTCCAGGGGGTAACCCGTAGGCGAGCAGGTTGTTTTGCCACTATAGCGCCTACAGCTTTTCCTTTACATCGGCACGGGTTGGTGCTACAATACCACGAGATCGAACTTCGATAAATCATGATCGACAGGAGGTGTCATAGTTGGCATATGCTATCAACGACGAGTGCATCAGCTGCGGCGCATGCGAAGGCGAGTGCCCGGTAAACTGCATCAGCGAGGGAGACGGCAAGTTCGTAATCGACGCTACGACCTGCATCGAATGTGGCGCGTGCGCCGATGTGTGCCCGGTGGACGCTCCCAAGCAGGCGTAATCCCTATCGAGCAATGAGCCCGCTTTCCGGAAGGTAAGCGGGCTTTTATGGTCGTTTGGCCATGCGAAGATAGAGTCGGCCAACTTCAAAAACGGGGTAGGCGAGCGAGAGATTTTTTCGCAGGGCAAGGAGGCGTAAGGAAGCGACCCTTCCGGATACGCCTTCGGCGTGAAATGCTATAGTCACCGAACCCCAAAATGGGAGGGAAATGAGCGAGAATGTTTTTCGCGCCACAAGACGGAGGACGCAGGCGTGCCGGGCGGGCACGCCGAGGACGACAACGCCGTGGTGCGGGAAACAGGCCGCTCAGATGCTCTCATTTTGGGGTTCGGTGACTATAAAAGCTACGCTGACCTAAGCTCGACGCCGCCATGCGGGAAAAGATCCGCTCGATTGCTCATTATTGGGGTTGGCCGACTATAACTCATAGCCGACATGCGACATGTTTTGCTTGACATTTTCCTAGTGCGCGCCTATGCTTGCATTGTCGAAGCTTTCGACCAATTTTCTACGCGGAGGTGACCAGGATGGACGGGAACGATCGAAGTAGCGCCATGGATGTACCGCTGCGATGCGGGCCCGCGCTACTCCTGTCGGCTGCGCGCCCATAAGCAGAGGTACAACCTTGCGTTGCTTTGACTTCCCATGGCAGCCCTGCCAGCGGGTTTTTTTGTCGTGACGGAAAGCGCCCGTTTTAGTGTGGCTTTCGCGGTCGCAAGAAAATTGCCCGTCGGCACATGATAGAAAGGGGTGAATCCCATGGAGAAGCTCAGGGAGCTGCTCGCCACGCGCCAGTTTGCCATGCTGCGCCGCGAGCTGAGCGATATGAACGTGGTGGACATTGCCGAGTTCATCGGCGAACTCGATGCCGAAGAGGCCCTGCTCGCGTTTCGCATTCTGCCAAAGGATGTGATGGCGGACGTATTTGCGTATCTTGATTCCGACAGACAGCACGATATCGTCGCCGCGATGACGGATCGCGAAATTTGCGCGGTCATCGACGACTTGTTTTTAGACGACGCCGTGGATTTTCTCGAGGAAGTGCCTGCAAACGTCGTAAAAAAGGTGCTCAGGCTTACCGACGCTAAGACGCGCGATCAGCTCCAGCAGCTGCTGCGCTATCCCAAGGATTCCGCCGGCTCGCTGATGACGGTCGAATTCATGGAAATTCACGACCGCTCCACCGTGCGCCAGGCGCTGGATCACATCCGCGAAACCGGGTTTGACAAGGAGACCGTATATACCTGCTATATGATCGACGATACGCACCACCTTACCGGTACGGTTGCGCTGCGCAAGCTGATTACCGCGCCGGAGAGCGCACTTTTGCGCGACATTATGGAGACGAACGTCATATACGTGCATACCGGCGACGATCAGGAATCCGTCGCGCTGGAGTTTAGCAAATACGACCTGATGAGCATGCCCGTCGTCGATAAGGAAGGGCGGCTCGTAGGGCTTATTACCGTGGACGACATCGTGGACGTCATCCAGGAAGAAAACACCGAAGACTTTGAAAAGATGGCTGCGATTACCCCTTCGGGCAAGGAGTATCTTCGCACCGGCGTGCTGGAGCTTGCTAAAAACAGGCTCCCATGGCTGCTGATTCTAATGCTGTCCGCCACGTTTACCGGCGGCATCATATCGCACTATGAATCGTTATTGGCGTCGGCGATGATTCTGAGCTCTTTTATACCGATGCTGATGGACACCGCGGGCAACAGCGGCTCGCAGTCCTCGGTGATGATCATCCGCGGCCTCGCCCTTGGCGAGGTGCGCCCGCGCGACATGCTGCGCGTGTTGTTTAAAGAAGTGCGCGTGGCGCTCATCGTAGGCGCGGCGTTGGCGATCGTAAACTTTGGAAGGATCATGCTCTTCCAGCGCGATGCCGGCATTATGGTAGCCTTTGGGGTATCGCTCAGCTTATACATGACAGTTCTCATGGCCAAGATCATCGGTGGCCTGATGCCGCTGTTGGCAAAAAAGCTGGGGTTCGATCCCGCCGTGATGGCTGCTCCCATCATCACTACAATCGTGGATGCGCTGTCGCTCGTCGTGTTTTTCAACGTGGCGACCGCGCTTTTGCACCTAGCGTAAACCGCCCATCGGTTACTTGCGCCGCTTTTCATAGGCGGCGTATTTTTGTCGGCGAGCGGATGCACAAATGCGCCGCCTCCCGCGTATCCATAGGGCAGGAGGTGATCGCATGCTGCGCAACCTGCGTACGCTGGCGGTATGGATTGGAATTTTGCTGATCGCCGCAGGGCTGATCATCGTGCTGGTTGTCGTGCCCGGCTGGTTTTGGTGTGCTGTCGCCGCGCTGCTGTTGATCGTCGTGGGCTTTTTGTTGCTGCGCCCGGTTTTTAAGCGATAGGGGAGACGCCCCCGGCGCCAAGCATAGGCCTACACAAACCGCCATGTTTGGCCGCCGCTTCATTTGCCCACGCAAAAGGCCTGCCCGCGGCGCGGACAGGCCTTTTTATGCTTATAAATTAGACGTGTCTTTCCACCTTGCCGGAGCGGAGGCAACGCGTGCACACATACATCGTACGCGGCGTACCGGACACCACGACGCGCACGCGCTGAGTGTTCGGAGCCCACGACCTGCGGTTCCGGTTCTTTGCGTGGCTGACATTGTTGCCGGACATCGTGCCCTTGTGGCACACTTCACAATACTTTCCCATCCTATCCACCTCCCCGCACAAAGATCAAAAGCATCGGTATTCTAGCACGAATTGAAAGGCTTGGCAAGGCTTTTGTGTTGAATTAACGAATAGAGCCTTCGCGATGTAGGCTGGGCGCGGGCCAAAGTGTTGCGCGGGGGGAAGCTTTGGGGTATACTAAAGTAGAACGAGTGTGTCCTAAAAAGATTCATTTCTTCATAATAGAAACTGGACGGGAGGTAATATCATGCCTGGTCTCGTATGCAGCATCAAAAACGACTTAGGCACCATCTCCATTACCGAAGATGTACTCGCCATCATCGCCGGCTATAGCGCCGTGGAATGCGCAGGCATTGTGGCAATGGCTTCCAAGCGCGCGACGGATGGCATTGTCGAACTGCTCGGGCGCGAAAACCTCAGGCGCGGCATCAAGATCGACATCCATGACAACAACGTAATCGTCGATCTGTTTATCATCGTGGAATATGGCGTTTCCATCGCGGCGGTTGCGCGCACGGTGATCGAAACGGTGAAATACCGCCTCGAGACGATCGTGGGCGTAAACGTAGAGCGCGTGAATGTGACGGTTGAGGGGATTCGCGTATAGGCGATTCTACCGTGTGCGGGCGATAGTTCGAGAGAAAGGATTCGGGAAGGCAAGTGCGCGAGCGCCGTGCAGGCGCTCTTTGCGTACTTGCGTTTGGGAGGTAGTTGCGTGACCTTTGTAAGTTCCATCGACGGCCCTCTTCTGAAGGAGATGGTGCTGTCGGGCGTCTCCCTGCTGGAAAAAAATAAAGCGGCGGTGGATGCGCTGAACGTATTCCCCGTGCCGGACGGCGACACGGGCACCAATATGTCGCTCACCATGCTCGCCGCCGCCAAGGAGCTTGCCGCAACCGATGCTAAAGATGTATCGGTTGTCGCCGAGGCCATCGCCCGGGGGGCGCTCAAGGGTGCGCGGGGCAACAGCGGCGTCATTCTCTCGCAGCTGTACCGAGGCTTTGCCAGGGGGCTTGAGCACCTTGCTTCCGCGGATGCCACAGAGTTTGCCGCCGCGCTGAAGCTAGGCTCGGAGGCCGCCTATAAGGCGGTGATGAAGCCCAAAGAGGGCACCGTGCTTACCGTTGCGCGGGAAATCGCCGATAACGCGGTAGAGTACGCGGCCCAGGGCGGAGATCTATACGGCCTGCTTGAAAACATGCTCATTTGGGGCGAAGATGTTCTCAAGCGCACGCCCGACATGCTGCCGGTGCTCAAGCAGGCGGGCGTAGTGGACGCCGGGGGCAAGGGCCTTTTGATTTTGTACATGGGCTATAAAATGCTCGTGGACGGCGAAAGCGTAGAGGACGCGGAGCTGCTGCTTGGCCTTGGCGGGCCCGAGTTGCCCGCGCAGGCCGACGAGGGCGGCGAGAGCATCGAGTTTGGCTATTGCACCGAGTTTTTAATACAGCAGTTGCGTCAGGGCGTCGGCGAGGCGCAAACACTGCGCCTGAGAGAGAAGCTCGACCGCATAGGCGATAGCGTGATCGTGGTGGGGGATATGGGGCTTATCAAGGTGCATGTCCACACCAACGATCCGGGCAAGGCGTTACAGTATGGGCTGAGCTTAGGCTCGCTTACATCCATAAAAATCGACAACATGCGCGAACAGCACCGGCATGTCGTCGTGGAAGAGGGAGACGCCGCCAAGGCCGAAGGCCTCGCAACGGTCGATAAGGAATACGGCATCGTCGCGGTGTGCTCGGGAGACGGCCTCGCCGACCTGATGCGCGATTTGGGGGCGACCCAGGTCGTCACCGGCGGGCAGACGATGAACCCTTCTACCGAAGATATTCTCGAGGCCGCGCGCCGCACCGGCGGCAAGGATGTCTATCTTTTGCCCAACAACCCCAATATCATCCTGGCGGCGCAGCAGGCGGCGGAGCTGGCTACGGACCAGCAGCTGCACTTGGTGCCGACGCGCACCGTGCCCCAGGGCGTCGCGGCGCTGGTGGCCTTCATGCCGGACAAGGCGCCCGAGGATAACATCGAGGCTATGAAGGAAGGTGCGGCGGCGGTGCGCACCGGTTCGATTACCTTCGCGGTGAGAGATACGGAGCTTGAGGATAAAAAGATCCGCGAGGGCGACATCATGGGCCTTGACGAAAAGCGCCTAGCCGTGGTAGGGCAGGATGTGGAAACCGTCGCCTGCGAGCTAGTGGACGAAATGCTCAACGGAGACATGGAACTGGTTACCCTGTACTACGGATCGGATATCGTCGAGGATCAGGCGCGTGCGCTCGCCGATAAGATTACCGGCGCGCATGAGGACATCGACATCGAAGTGATCTCAGGCGGTCAGCCGCTATATTATTATTTGGTATCCGTCGAATAATGTGGTATTATACGGTCACCGAAGCCCTCGAAGCGATGCTTCGGGGGCTTTTTTCGGCTAAGCGCCAAGCTTACGTACAACTTTAACTCGAGAACGGAGGCTAGAGATGATCGACATACCCGGCATTGGCCCGCTGCGCCGCAAGGCGCTTGGCGAGGCGGGCATCGACTCGCTGGAAGATCTTTTATATCGGTTTCCAGTCTCGTTTCGCGATTATTCCCAGATCGCCATCATCGCCTCGCTGCGCCCGGGCATGCGCGCGGCTTTTTTAGGCGAGGTGACCGCGCCGGCGCGCAGGCAGTTTATGAAGGGCCTTTGCGTCGTTACCGCGCGCGTGGCGGACGGCACGGGGGAAATCGCGTGCCGCTGGTTTAACCAGCCTTACGTCGCGCAGCGCCTTGCGCCCGGTTCAAAGTGGCTGTTTTTCGGGGTGGTTTCCGAGCGTAAGGGATTTATCCAAGTGGCCAATCCCGCGATGGACCCTCCCGGAAGCCGCGCGGGGCTTGAGCCCATCTATGCGCAGGTTAAGGGAATTCCAGGAAGAATATACCAACAGGCCGTGCGCGCGGCGCTGGAGCTTTATGGAGCGAGCGTGAAGGATCCGATGCCCGAGGCGATCAGAGATCGGCACGGCCTGATTCCGCTGACGCGTGCAGTCTTTGATGCGCACAATCCTCCGGATGCCACGGCGCTCGCGAATGCGCGGCGCAGGCTGGCCTTTCAGGAACTTCTGGCCTATCAGCTCGCCTTGATGAAGCAGCGCGCCCAGCCGCGCCCCGGCATCGCCATTCCCTGCTCGCGAAAGGCGCTTTGTCCGCTGCTTAATGCCATGCCCTTTGCGCTGACCGGCGCCCAGGAAAGGGTGCTCGGCGAGATCCTTGCCGATTTGGCCAAGCCTGAGGCCATGACCAGGCTTGTGCAGGGCGATGTGGGCTCCGGCAAGACGGCGCTGGCGTTTCTGGCGCTGTACGCCGCGCGTCTTAAGGGCTGGCAGGGGGCGCTGATGGCCCCTACGGAGGTACTTGCGAGGCAGCACTACCTTGCCGCGCAGAAGGAACTGGCGCCGCTGGGGATGCGCGTGGAGCTTCTGACGGGAAGCCTGGGCGTCAAGGAGCGCAACGCCGTCAGGGCTCGTTTGGCGTCGGGGGAGGCGGATGTAGCGATCGGCACGCACGCGTTGATCACCCAGCAGGTGGAATATGCGCGCCTTGGCCTTGTAATCACCGACGAGCAGCACCGCTTCGGCGTCAGGCAGCGCACAAAGCTCAAGGAAAAGGGCGAGCAGCCCAACGTACTCGTGATGTCCGCCACCCCGATCCCGCGCACGTTGGCGCTCATTTTGTACGGGGATTTAGATATTTCGGTAGTGGACGAGCTCCCTCCCGGCCGCACGCCTGTGCGCACGCACGTAGTACCCGAACGCAAGCGGGAGGATATGTATGGATTTTTGCGCGGACAGATCGACCAAGGCGGGCAGGTGTACGTGGTTTGCCCCCTTGTGGAGGAATCCGAAGCGGTGGATCAGATATCCGCGCAGGAACGATACGAGGAGATGTCCGCGCGGTTTCCGGATCTTTGCGTGGGGCTGGTGCACGGAAGGATGAACGCTAGGGAAAAGGACGACGCTCTGGACAAATTTTCTACAGGAGAAATGCACATCCTCGTTTCGACGACGGTGATTGAGGTGGGGGTTAATGTGCCCAACGCAAACGTGATGCTCATCGAAGGGGCGGATAACTTTGGCCTCGCGCAGCTTCACCAGCTGCGGGGGCGGGTGGGCCGCGGCCAGCGCGCTTCTTATTGTTTTTTGATGGGCGAAGATGAAAAATTGCGCGTGCTCGCATCCACAAACGACGGCTTCGCGATCGCTCAAAAGGATCTGGAGATGCGCGGTCCCGGCGAAATGTTCGGCACGAAGCAGCACGGGATGATCGACGGCCGCCTTGCGGCATTGGCGGGCGACGCGATGCTGCTTCAGGAAACCCACGAGGCCGCGATTGAGCTGCTTTCCCGGCGCGATCAGGATGCGCGCGTCATAGTCGCCTGGGCGTGCGAAAGCGTCGGCAAAAAAATCGATGCGATCGCATTAAACTGAAGAAAGGCATTTTTCACGCATAAAAGTCAAGCAGGGGATCGATGTCAGCAAAGCCAAAATGTTACGGGTGTATTCGCTTTCCTTGTCGCGCATGATAAGGCCAGAAACACAAGGAGGTGAAAAACACATGTCGAACATGAACACCAAGACGAAGACCACGGTTCCTGAGGCGAAGCAGTATCTGAACAACATGAAGTATGAGATCGCGAACGAGCTGGGCGTCAACCTCAAGCAGGGCTACAACGGCGATTTGACTTCCCGCGACGCCGGTTACATCGGTGGCTACATGGTCAAGCGCATGATCGAACAGCACGAGCGCCAGATGAGCGGCAAGTAATTCGATCAAAGTGTAAGTAACAAATAAGAGACTGCCGGAGGCAAAGCCTCCGGCGGTCTCTTATTGCGGGGCGGCACGCATCGTTGCCATAAAACTGGAAATAAGCTCGAAATAAAAAATGCCTGGCAATGGCAGTGCCGGATGGCAACCGCTGATATCTCTATTCTTCATTGCGCCATCCGGCATGCATCGTTGACAACCACATGCGGACGTAGCATACTGTTGACCAGATTTAATGAGTTATTTTGAAGGTTATTGACCGGAAGAGTATTCTTTCATGCGTGCAAAGGTGCTGTAAGGGTAGGAAATGAAAAAAAAGATCGTCGCCGGTGTTCTTATGCTCGTTCTCTTATCCGCGTGCAACCGCGCCGCGCCGAGCGGGCCGGTCGCTATACAAACGGAGCTTAACTATTTAGGCACCGTCATTTCTATTTCGCTGTATGACGAAGCCCCGGCATCGGTATTGGAGGACGCTTTTGACGCCGTGGCCGATGTGCACGCCCGGATGTCGGTGCATGAGGCAAGCAGCGAAATCGCTAGCCTGAACCGGGACGGCTTTCTTGGCAATGCCTCACCGGATACTTTGGCGCTTATAGAAATGGGGCGCTCCGTTTCCGAAGCAAGCGGCGGAGCTTTTGATATCACCGTCGGAGTCCTGACCGGCCTGTGGGATATCGGCGGCGAGCATCCGAATGTCCCTGAACCCGCCAAGATCGTGCGTGCGCTTGGGGTGACCGGCTATAAGCACCTCGATGCCGATGCCGCGTCCGCCACGGTGCGCTTTGCCGAGCAGGGCATGGCGGCCGACCTGGGCGCGATCGCCAAAGGCTATGCCTGCGATGAAGCGGCGCGGATTCTCAGGGAGGCGGGCGTTCAGCATGCCATGCTCGACTTTGGGGGGAATATCTACGCCCTTGGCGAATATCCGGACGGCTCGCCCTGGCGGATCGGCCTGCGCACGCCTCTGATAGGGGAGGAAGCGGCGTACATGGGCATCCTCTCGGTAAGGGATAAGGCGGTCGTAACCTCGGGCGCGTACGAGCGCTTCTTTGAGCAAGATGGGAAGACCTACCACCATATTTTGGACCCGCATAGCGGCTATCCCGCCGATAGCGGCCTCTTGTCCGTAACGGTCGTTTGTGAAAACTCCGCGATGGCCGATGCGCTGTCCACCGCATGTTTTGTGCTGGGCACGCAGGAGGGGCTGAAGCTGATCCGATCGTGGGATGGCGTGGAAGGGATCTTCATTACGGAGGAAAAAGAGGTTTTCATCACCGACGGTCTGCATACCGCATTTTCCTTGAAGGATCAACGGTTCAAGGTGGTTTCGACGCCATGAAAAAAGGCGATGCGATCGTGCTTGCGCTTGTGTTGGCCGCCGCGGGCCTGTCCTTTTTGCTGCTTTGGCTGTTGGGCGAAAAGGATTCGGAGAATTTGGTTGCCCAGGTATACGTAGAGGGAGTGCTTGTAAAGAGCGTTCCTCTGCCGGCGAGCGGCGAGGAGGAAATCCTTATCCAAGGTATAGGCGGCTATAACAGGGTGCTGGTGACCCCACATAGCGCGTTCATCGTTGAGAGCGATTGCCCGTCTCAGGATTGCGTGCGTGCCGCTGCGCTCACTGCGCCCGGCCAGGCGAACGCCTGCTTGCCACACAGGCTGCTGCTGCGCCTGAGCGGTGGGGCTGTGCGGGGAGAGGTGGATTCCATTGCTCAATAAGAGGCCCCGTATGACGCCCAAGCGCTTGGTGCTGCTGTCCATTTTTTTAGCCTACGCACTGATTATGGGGGTTGTCGAGCGCGCGTTTCCCATCGAACTTGCGATTCCGGGCGTAAAGCTCGGCTTGGGAAACGTCGTGATTCTGATGGCGCTTTATTTGTTTACCGTGCCCGAAGCGCTGATGCTTACCGCGTTGAAATGTACGATGACGGCGATATTCTCGGGCACGTTTGCGTCGTTTTTATACAGCATAGCAGGCGCTCTGCTCAGCTTTTTGGTGATGGCTACCATGCTCAAGGGCTTGGGGGACAGGGTAGGCCCCGTAGGCGTCAGCATTGCCGGCGCGGTGGCGCACAACATCGGGCAGATACTTGCGGCCTCCTTTCTGATGCGCACATGGCTGATCGCGGCCTATTTGCCGCTGCTTTTGCTGTCCGGCGCCGTCACGGGCGTGCTGGTCGGCATCGCGGTTAGGTATAGCTTGAAATTGGTAAAACATCTATATAAACGGCAGCTTCCATAGCGATTTGCCACCCATGCGTTATTTTTTCTATCAGGCCCGCAGTCTATGTTTTAGCGTCCCCAAAATGTGGTAGTAATTTTATGTTGTGGATTGCATCGGGTTTACAGTTTATGGATGGCATCGAATCTTTTCCCATTCTCTCGTCGGGCTTTGCAGATTCTTTGCTATTTTTGATGTAGAATACTGATCGACAAGTCTACAATTACCGAACAAATTCGTGAGGGTGTTCGCTGTGGGATCACTGAGCTTGTTGAAATGGCTTGGGGTGGTGTGCCATGGATTCATCCATTAAAATAGGATCGGCCTGGATCCTTATTTTCTCATGCCTTATCGGCCTTGTCCTTATCGTGCTGTGCGTCTCTCTGGCGCGGTATCGCCATGCTGTGCTGCTCCTTCGCAAAGAGATGGATGCCAAGGCGGTGGATTATGAGCAGCAGGTGGAAAAGGCAAAGGCCGCCGCCCAGGCCAAAGGTGACTTTTTGTCGAGGATGAGCCACGAAATCCGCACGCCCCTCAATGCGATTCTCGGCATGGCGCAAATAGCGAAAAACACATCGGAGAAGAGCAAAGTAAAGGATTGCATGGACAAGTTGGAAGATAGCTCAAAGCATTTGCTCGGCGTCATCAACGATATTTTAGATTTTTCTAAAATAGAATCGGGCAACTTTGCGCTGGATGCAAAGCTGTTTTCGTTGATACGCGATATCGATTTTGTCGTATCCATGCTCAAGACGAAGATTGCCGATAAGAACCTCAATTTTTCCGCGGACGTTGGCGGTATCCAGCACGACGGCGTCGTGGGCGATATGCTCAGGCTCAACCAGGTGCTCATCAACCTTTTGTCCAATGCGATTAAGTTTACCGATTCCGGAGGGACGATCGAACTGATTGTGGAAGAATTGCTACACGTGGGGGGCGAAAGCGTATACCGGTTTACCGTGCGCGATACCGGCGTGGGCATCGATCAGGAGCAGGCAAAGAAGCTTTTCACTCCGTTTATGCAGGCCAATGCTGGCGTGGCGCGCGTGTATGGCGGAACGGGGCTGGGCTTGGCGATTTCGCAGAATATCGTCAGGATGATGGGTGGAGATATCGAGTTGGAAACCCAACCTGGGATAGGATCGGCGTTTATGTTCACTATCCGGACGCCGGCACAGGAGAGCTTCACAGAATTCGAAGAACGCAATGTGGCGCTCGCGCCGCCCGCCAAACTTCACGGCAAGCGAATTTTGATTGTGGACGATATAGAGATCAACAGGGAAGTGGTCGAGGCCCTGCTCGACGGTAGCGGAGCGATCATGGATGTCGCCGTCAACGGAAAAGAGGCGCTCGATGCGTTTTTAACGGCCGGGCCCTATTGGTATGACCTTATCTTGATGGATATGCAGATGCCGGTGATGGATGGCTGCGCGGCGACGATGGAAATACGCGACAGCGGCAAAAGAGATGCCCAAGATATTAAGATCGTGGCCATGACGGCGAATGTGTTGCCCGAAGACGTACAGCGGGCGCGCAAGGCCGGTATGAACGGCTATCTTGCCAAACCCATCGACCTTGCCGAACTATACGCCGGCATGGAGGAGTGGCTTTGAATAAGCTATGGGCAAAGAAACAGTGGCTTGCCTTCGGCGTTGTCATCGCGCTGTTTATCTTCGTTACGGTTACATCCGTCTCGTCCATTCGCCTTCTGCAAGGCAACGCACGCGTGGTAAACTATGTGGGCATTGTAAGGGGCGCCACGCAAAAGCTCGTCAAAGAAGAGATCATGGGCTGGCATCTTTCGCGGATGGATCCTTCGTTTGCCGAGACGTCGGGTTGGTATCCGGATGACAAGCTCATCGCCAGGTTGGATTCTATCGTCGATGAATTGCTGACCGGCGAGGGGCCTAACGACCTCGTCGTACTCGAGGATGAAACATATCTCGACAATATGCGCAGGGTAAAGGAACATTGGCAGGCGCTTAAAGCGCTGATCGCAGACGTGCGCGCCGGGGAGGATCCCCAGCGGCTTTTCGATTCCAGTCAAGCGTACTTTGAGCTGGTCAACGATACCGTGTTTTCGGCCGAGTCGTATTCCGAAACGCAGGTAGACCGTATCAACACGACGCTGATGTTCGTCAACGGGGTGTTCATTATGCTGATCATTCTGAGCCTGATTCTCTATGCGCGCAGTCTTGCGGCGAAGCGGCGCGCCGATACGCTCAGCAAGATTGCCTACATCGACCCGCTGACGCGCATCGACAACCGCGCGAGCTGCGAGCGGCTCATAGCGCGCCTGAATGCCGCGCCGGAGGATGCAAACCTTGCGGTGTTCATGTTCGATATGAACGATTTGAAGCTCACCAACGACTTCTTGGGGCATAAGGGCGGGGACAAGCTTATCGCAGCGTTCGCAGCAATCCTAAAAAATGCGGGAGGCTTAGGGTTTGTAGGGCGCTTTGGCGGCGACGAATTTCTCGCGGTGTTTAGCCCAGGGGACGAGGCGGGCTCGGAAAAATTCCTGGCCGATGTGCGCCGAGGGGTGGACGCATACAACGAACAGCAGGTGAACAAGCTCGAGATGATCCAGTACGCGGCGGGGTATGCGGTTGCCAACGCGCGCGAGAAGGATATCGAAGATATCATCCACGAGGCGGATAACCGCATGTATGCAAACAAGCGCAAGCTGAAAGGATCAAATTGACGCCATCTTCCGGTTAACGGGGAAATAGCG
>JAVBNW010000134.1:0-14746 GCA_031551255.1 Eubacteriales bacterium
GGATCGCCCCGCCGGGCAGCGCTTCAAACTGAAAATCCAGCAGCTGGGCGATGGGCTCGCTGCGATCCACTTGGACCTCTTCGCCCTCGAGCAGCAGCGCGCATTCGTAGAGCGTTCCGTCGAGGAAATACACCCATGTATGGTAGTTAACGCCGTCGTACTCTTCGGTAATCACCAGCGCGTTGCCCGGGCCGAGCGGGTTTTCCTCCACGCGCACGGCGCCAAGCTCGTCGTTTTGCCTCAGGCGCACATCCAGATAATTGAGCGCGATGCGCGCGTCGGATTCCGCGTTGCGATTCTCCACCACCTTGGCATAGGCGGTAGAGCCGGATTGGATCAGCGTCATGATGACGATGCCGAATAAGGCGAGCAGCAGCATGACCAGCATCAGCTCCACCAATGTATAGCCCTTGTTCGCCTGGGAGTCTCTCGTCACGCGCTCACCTCTATTTCTCGTGCAGCTTGGGCGTCACCGAAATGCTCGGCCGTATGTTGCTTGCAAAAATTTCGTATTGGTAGTAGTAGTTGTCGTAATCCAGTATCACACCGTAGTGATCGCTTACATACTGAAGATCCGGAGGGTAGCTGCCCTCCAGCGCATAGCACTGCAAAACCGCCGTGGTGATCGCGCGCTCAATCGCGCCGCTCTGCCTCTCCAGAGAGGACGCGGCAAAGTTGTTGATCGGCAGCACCATATAGATGACCAGCGCGGCCACCATCAGAAGAAGGAGCAGCATCGCGATGCCCTTGGCGTCGAGCGCACGTCTCATCCCATCACCTCAAACTTGCAAACCGGCGGAACGATCCGCCCGGGCAAAAGACATACCTTTTCAAAAGAAAGCATTACCCGATGTTCGTCATGATCGAAATCATCGGCAGCATGACCGACAGGAGGATGACGCCTACCACGACCGACAACACGATGATCAGGAACGGCTCGATGGCGGTCGTCAGCTTTTCGAGCGCGTCGTCGACTTCGTCGTCGTAGATCGCGGCGGCCTTGAGCATCATTTCATCCAAGAAGCCCGTCGTCTGGCCGACGGTGGTTAAACGGATGAACAGCGTCGGAAAGAGGCCGGTATCCTTGAGAGCCTGGGTTAAGTCTCCGCCCTCTTGTACCTTTATCCGCACATCTTTGAGGAGGCCGGATGCGTATTGGTTGCCCAGCAGCGCATCCATCGCCTCCAGCGCGGTGAGGATGGGCACGCCGGATTTGAGCAGGATGCCCACCGAGCGCGCGAACCTCGCGGTGAGCACGCGGCGGCGCACCGAGCCGGTGATGGGCGAGGTAAGCTTGTGCTTGGAGTTCATCACCTTGCCGTACTTAGAGGAGCGATACAACGCGTAGAAGCACAGCAGCACTACGATCACCGCCAACAGCCACAGCACGTTGCCCGCCAGGAAGTTGGCCACCGACATCATGCCCTGCGTAAGCAGAGGCATGGTGCCGCCCATGTTCACGAGAATCTGCTCGAACATCGGCAAAATGCGCAGCACCAGCAGCGCGATAACGCCCAGCATCAGCGCGGTGAGGATGGCCGGGTAGGTAAGCGCCGAGGACACCTTGCGCTGCACCCGGTGCTCTTTTTCGTAGTAGTCGGCCATTTGGGCGAACACCACATCCAGGGTGCCCGACTGCTCGCCCACGGTCACCATGCTCGTCAGGTATTCCGGAAACGCGCCCGTCTGGGTCGCGAACGCCTGCGAGAAGGGTATCTGCTGCTCCATCTGATCGACGACCGCCTGCAAAGACGTCTGCATGCGGCTGTCTTCCGCCTGGCCCAGCAGCATTTCCACGCCCTGCATCACCGTGATGTCCGAACCGATAATCAGCGACATCTGGCGGCAGAAAATCGAAAGCTCCTTGGATGGAATCGGAGAAAGTTTCTTGTTGGCCATACCCATCATCTCCTGGCGAGAAATTGTTGCAGTAGCTGGGGATCTTGCGTGCGCAGCTGCGCCTCTTCCATGGTGATAATCCCGTCGCGCACGAGGCGCGCGATGTCCATTTCAAGCAATTGCATCCCCTGTGCCTGACCGGTTTGCATGACCGAGTTGATTTGGTAGTGCTTTCCTTCGCGGATCAGGTTGCGGATGGCGGGGTTGATCACCATCACCTCGCAGGCGGGCACGATGCCGGTCTTATCCTGCCTGGGGATCAACTGCTGGCTGATCACGCCCTCGAGCACCGCCGCCAGCTGCGCGCGCACCTGGTTTTGCTGCCCTGCGGGGAAGGCGTCGATCACGCGGTCGATAGACTTGGCCGCGCCGACCGTGTGCAGCGTGGAAAGCACCAGATGGCCCGTTTCCGCGGCGGTAAGCGCGATGGAGATCGTCTCGGCGTCGCGCATCTCGCCCACCATGATCACATCCGGATCCTCGCGCAACGCCGCGCGCAACGCCGACGCGAACGAGGGCGCATCCTCGCCGATCTCCCTTTGCGTAACCAGCGACATCTTATGCCTGTGCAGGTACTCAAGGGGATCTTCGATGGTGATGATGTGGTAGGCGTTTTGTTCGTTGATCACATCCAGCATCGCCGCCAGCGTGGTAGACTTGCCCGAACCCGTAGCGCCGGTGGCGAGGATCAGCCCGCGCGTGCGCTGCGTAAACTGCGCGAGCGCCGCGGGCAGGCCCAGGTTTTTAAGCTTGGGGATTTCAAAGGGCAGCGCGCGTAGCGCGATCGCATAGGTGCCGCGTTGGCTGTAGATATTGCAGCGGAAGCGCCCAAGGCCCGCGCGGGAAAACGAAAAATCGAGCGTCTTGTCTTCCTCAAGGCGGGCAAACTGCTTTTCCGTAAGCAGCGATCGCGTGATTTCCAGCGTCATTTCGGGCGAAACACGCTCGGTGCCCGGCAGGGTGAACAGCGCCGACCTTAGCCGCATGACCGGCTGGCTGCCCGCGCAAAGGTGAAGATCCGTCGCTCCGGCCTTGCAGCTGTATTCGAGCAGCCCGTCAAATACGGGAAGTTGAGACATGGGCACCTCCTGTTAGGCGCAGGAACCGCACTCACAGCCCGACGCCCTCCGCCTCTTTCGCCCCGCGGCCGAATGTAGGCAAGGTCGTCGCGCTGAAAACACAAACCCCCACGATGAATATGTTGCCAGTATACAAAAAATCACCGGGAAACACAAGCGAAGTTTCGAGCGTCAGTCACACATGGCCCCTCATATCGCGCCCAATGGGGATCTTGCTGCGGATTTGGCGCACCGAATTGTGGTATGCAAGCATACATTGATATCGCATGAACATCACCGGCCTCGCTGAGCCTGCGCGCAATGTGGGGGCGGCCATCAATCCCCATTATGCGGGCCAACCCGCCCGCCAAGGAGGCGGTCCGTCGTGCCGTTTGTTCCCCCGCCCCCGCTCGTCGCCGCCGCGGTTCCGGTAACGAGCATGAGTGAGCTTATCGCCGCCGCCGCAAACGCCACCGGCCCGGCAGCGGTTTCGATACAGAACGATTTTGCCGGCAACGGCAGCATCGCGGTTTCCTATGATTTCGCCGTACTTGGCAACGCGCACGTGCTTACGTCCGAGATGACGTTCACAGGCATGGGCGATGTATACGTCAAGGATCTGACGATCACCAGTGGGTGCCTACATGCCAACACGATTACCGGCGCGCTGGTACTGGACGGCGTGGTGTCCGTCACGGCCAGCGACGATTTTCTCGACGGCATCACTGCGAAAAGCCTTATCATCTTGGGTTCCGCCGTCGTAATAGCGGATGGCGGCAATTTTTCGGCGCGCGGCATATTCGTGCAGGGCGATATGACGCTAGAGCCCGGCGCCAAGGTCGCGGCGCGCGGCGGCATCACGCAGGGCTCCAGCAGCAACGGCGGAAACGGCTTACAAACGCAGGGCATGCTTTCCGTAGGCGCGAACGCGCGCGTCCTCGCGGCGGGAGGGGGCTCCTCCTTGGGCAACGGCGGAAACGGCATGATATGCGGTACAGGTATGACGGCACATAATGCGGCGTGGATCACGGGCATCGGCGGCAACGGCGCCGCCAAGGGCGGAAACGGCATCCTGATCGGCACGCTGAGCGCGCCCGGCCCGTTGAGCGTGCCGCAAGGCGAGTATCCGCGCTTGGTAGGGCGCGGGGGCGGCAAGCAAAGCAGCGACTCCGCGACGGATGGCAACGGCTTTGTGACGGCGCTCGCGCAAGAGGCGACCATCATCGGCGATTTCACGGCGGATTCGAGCTATGCTCCGGCCCTCTCCGGCACGGGCCCGGGCGGGTTTGTCATCTATAACGCTTCAGGGGCGGCGCCTCTGTTTATTCTAGAAATGTTGGAGCCCAGGCCGATCGACCTGTATTACGGCAACGGGGTCAACGCGCCGAAGAACGTATTCTTCGCTCAGGAAACGCTGGCATTCTTCCTCGACAGCTTGCGCCTTAGCCTTTCCTGCGGGCAAAGTGCGACGCTCTCCATTGCGGCCATCTTTCCGGAAGAATCTGTGCACGGCCCCGTTTCCTGGTCGTCCACCAACCCTTCCGTCGCGTCGGTTATCCCTTCGGTTGGCGGGCTGTCGGCCGTCGTGTTGGCAGGCTCGCAAGAAGGATCTGCCGCCATCGTCGCACGCATGGCGCGGCCCGTCGGCGACGATCTTCTTGAGGCCGCGCTGGTTTACGTGAGCTGTCCCTCACCACCCAACCCCACCCCGGGCCGCGACGTACGCTTTCGGCGGTGCCGGCGCAGGTTCCTCCCTTCGCAGCGTCATCCCTGTTAAAATATCGCATGGACATGAAGAAACGATGCCCGTAGGCATCGCACAGACCGATGAGAGAGTCCGCAGGTGGAGCTCTACTCCACGCCCGCCAGAACATTTTCCCAATTATTTCATTGAACTTTTCAAGAGCTAGCTACCGGAGAGCTTTATCGCAACCTTTGTCAATATATTGAGCGATGCCCGCAGGCATCGCAGGGGCCGGGGGACGCAGTCCCCCGACTTCGCCTCTGCGATTCCAGACCTCAGCGCACGATGTGCACCGTGCCCTCCTTGCGCGCGGGGGGCGTCGTTTCTTTTGCAATATAGCCGATCGCCGCGGCGGAGCAGATCGTATGTTCGCGTGGAATGCCCAATTGATATAAAAACGTGCGCACGCCCTCGTCGTTTCTAAGCCAATGCAACTGATTGATGTAGCAGCTGCCCAGCTTAAGAGACTGTGCCGCGAGAAAGATGTTTTCCAGCGCAAGCGCGCAATCTGCCATCGCATTCTCGTAGTTCGGGCGGTTGGAGGCGACGATCAGCGTCGGCGCGCGATAATAGAAGTTGTAATCCGTGCGCTGCGCGCTCGCCTTCGCGCTCAGTTTGGCAGGGTAGTCGTCATCCGGAATCCAGGTCTGAAACCCTTTGCTCACCAGTTCGTTGAGCTTAAGCAACAAGTCCTTGCTCTGAATGGCCGTAAACAGCCAGCTTTGGTTATTGCCGCCGCTGGGCGCCCATATGGCGGCCTCGAGCAGCGCGTCGAGCTGTTCGGGCTCGATCTGCGCCTCTAAAAAGGCGCGCGTGCTCCTGCGAACACGGATGCAATCGAGCACATCGTTGCGCAGCATCGTCCCCTCCCCCATCAGTGATCGCGCGTGGGGACTACCTCCAGCCAGTACCCGTCCGGATCTTCGATGAAGTAGATGCCCATGCTCTCGTTTTCGTAACAGATGCAACCCATCTTCTCGTGCAGCGCGTGCGCGGCCTCATAATCTTCCGCGATAAAGCCCAGGTGAATCTCGTTTTCGCCAAGGTCATATTTCTCGGGATGGTCGCGCAGCCACGTCAGCTCCAGCTGCCAATCGCTCTGCCCATCCCCTAAAAATACCAGCCTAAAGCTGCCGTCCTGCGCGTTATGCTCGCGCACGATCGAAAGATCCAACGCTTCCTTATAAAATGCGAGGGACTTTTCCATGTCGGTGATGTTGATGTTGTTATGATTCATGCAAAATTTCATGTTTCCTACTCCTCCTGTATGATATATTGCTGACCGCGTGCAGTCATGGGTACGATCAGCGTGCCGCGCTGTTGGGTGCGGCGCGCGTAGTCGTTCACGAGCTCCGGCTGGTTCATCGTGTGCATCGGAACAAACACTTTGGGTTTGACCGACAGCACGAAGTAATTGGCTCCTGCATCGTAGAAAGACTTTTGCCGGGGATCCACCGGGAAGAATGCAATGTCGAACGGCGCCTTTTTCGCCTCGGCAATGATCGGCTCCATCTCCCGCTTAAAATCCGTCTCCGATTGGGCGATTTCCATAGGCGTCGATTCCTCACGCCAATGCCACCAGTTTAGATCCCCCGCGTGGAAGATGCGCAAACCGCCGGTTTCGACCAAAAAGGACGCCCCCAGGTCTGTGGACCCATAAGCCCATATCATCATTCCCTCCCGCTCGAGCGCCTCGCCCGGACGCAAACGAAAGCCGGGGTGTTCGGAGCCGATATCGTCGGATAAAAAGTATTCGGCCTTTACGCTGTCCGCCCAGCCGAAAATCGCAGGGTTGAAGTGATCGCCGTGCCCATGGCTTACAAATACGCTCACGCGCCCGTAGGGGCCCAGCTCTGCGCGGGTGATCACGCCGTGCGCCAGATCGCGCCGCTCGGCATTATCGTTATAGTAATCAAAAATCATCATATGTCCGTCCTGTGCAACCGCAAACCCACTGTGATCGAGGTAAGTAATCGTCGCGCCCATAAGTCCTCCTTATTCGTCGACGCCGCCGAGCGCGGCATAGATGCGTTCGAGATCCTCCTGCGTGTAATAGTGAATCGTAATCCGGCCGCGCGCCGCATCTCCTTCGACCGTCACCTTGGTGCCAAATGTACGGCGCGCCGCTTCTTCTACCGCACGTACGCTTTCATCGGGAACGGTCGGCAGCTTTTCGGGTAATTCTATGGCCTTGATGGATGTGCGGCGCACAGCGTCCTCTGTCTGGCGAACGGTCATGCCGCGTTCCAGCACGGCCATGGCCATCTGCTCCTGTTCGCGCTCCGTACCGAGTCCGGCGATCGCGCGCGCGTGGCCTTCGGTAAGCTCTCCAAGCCTGAGCATTGTCAGCACCGACTCCGGCAGCGCCAGCAGCCTTAGCAGGTTGGCAATGGCCGGGCGGCTACGACCCAACCGCTTCGCGGCGGCCTCTTGTGTAAGGCCGCATTCTTCCATGAGCGTGCGAATGCCGAGCGCCTCTTCGACGGGATTCAAATCCTGACGCTGCAGGTTTTCGATCAGGGCGACTTCCATGCGCCGAACGCGGTCAAAATCTCTGACGAGCGCCGGGATCGTCTTGAGCCCCGCGATCCTCGCCGCGCGCCAACGTCTCTCGCCGGCGATGATGGTAAAGCGCGGCCCCGTTTGATATACCGTGATCGGCTGGATGACGCCCACCGCGGCGATCGAATCTGCAAGCCGTTCCAGTTCTTCCTGCTCAAAGCGCTTGCGAGGCTGCTCGCGGTTCGGGTCGATATCGGCAAGAGGAATCTCTCGCACGATGTTCTCCTCCGCCTTGGTCTCCAGGCCGATGTCTCCAAACAGCGCGTCGATGCCCTTGCCAAGCGCGCGCTTGTTGCTCATGATGCCACCTCCCGGTTCCATTTCAAAAACTCTTCCGCCAGCGCGCGGTACGCCTCTGCCCCTGCAGAGCGCGCGTCGTACAGGTGAATGGGCCTTCCATGGCTCGGAGCCTCACTCAGGCGTACGTTGCGCGGGATGATCGAAGAATATACCTTGGCTTTAAAAAATTTGCGCACCTCCTCCACGACCTGCACGCCCAAATTTGTACGACCATCCAGCATGGTGAGCACAACCCCTTCGATTTCAAGCGCAGGATTCAACCGCTTTTTCACGAGCCGCACCGTGTTCATCAGCTGCGAAAGGCCTTCCAACGCGTAATATTCGCATTGGATCGGCACAAGTACGCTGTCGGCGGCCGTCAGCGCATTGAGCGTCAAAAGACCAAGCGAAGGCGGGCAATCGATGAAGATATAATCATAGCTATCCTTGATGATATCCAACTGCCGCTTCAGCACATGCTCGCGAGCCAGCGTCGAAACCAACTCAATTTCCGCGCCGGCCAATTGTATGTTCGAAGGCATCACGAAGCAGCGCTCCACTTCGGTCACCTCAATCGCCTGTTCGGGCGGCAAGTCGTTTACCATAACATCGTACACCGAATGACTTACCGTTTCTTTGGCAATACCGGAGCCACTGGTCGCATTGCCTTGTGGGTCGATATCGATCAATAGCGTCTTCTGCCCTGCCGCGGCGACGCTGGCCGAGAGGTTGACGGCGGTCGTCGTCTTCCCTACCCCGCCCTTTTGATTGGCAATTGCGATTATTTTGGACAATCCATCACTTCCTAGTTGTTCGCTACAGAGCATGCATATACATGCTGCAAGCGCATATACTTTTGCATGTCCTTATCATTATACCGGATTCCATCGCTCTTGAGAAGAAAAAAGGCCCGCTTGTTTGTTAACAAGCGGGTTAGTGAAGAGGGATACCGCCGCCTTCACAAGCGGCGATTGTTTCACGTGAAACGCGGGGGGGCTGTTTCACGTGAAACAAACTGAAAACAAATAGGTCTACTGCTTAGGAATAAAAATAACCACCTCAAGCCCATCATCCGTCTCACGCCGTTCATACTTTGGCGCAAGGCCGGCTGTCTGCATTTGCGTCACTACCGACTTAATAGAATTGATAAACAGCCGGGCGTCGCGCACAAAAGCCGATACCTTTTTACGCTCGGCATGATCCTCCTCTATGCCATACAAATGGTTGAGCGTCCTCTCGATCAAGTCTTCCGTCTTTTTAACATTCAGGCCCTGTTCTGCAATTTGTTTCGCAATTTTCAGCTGCATAGACTCATCGTGCAAACGCAGTAACGCGCGCGCATGGCGTTCCGTAAGCGCGTACTGGTAAAGAATTCTCTTTACCTGTGCAGGCAAACGCAGGATGCGCATTTTGTTCGCGATCGTAGATTGGCTTTTGCCAAGGCGCCTTGCAAGCTCGTCCTGCGAAAGATTGTGGTCGCGGATCAGATTCTGGTAGCCCTCCGCCTCCTCCATATAATGAAGGTTTTCCCTTTGCAGATTTTCGATCATAGCAATCACCGCAGAATCCTGTTCGTAAGCGCTAAATACGATCGCATCGATATGCGTCCATCCTGCCATGCGACAGGCGCGCAAACGCCGCTCTCCCGCAATGAGCTCAAAATGACCTCCGCGCACGCGCCGCACGCTAATCGGCTGGAGCAAGCCGTATTGTTTGATGGATTGACACAGTTCTTCGAGGGCTTCGTTAGTGAAGGTACGTCGCGGTTGATATGGGTTGGGTACGATCTCGTCCAGCGGTATCGTCATAACTTCCCGCTCACTTGCCCGCGCGCCATGTCTACGCATGGTCATTTGTAACATTTGGGTCCCCTCCCACTCGCGCAACAAAATGGATTGCACATTTTCTGTTATATAAATTTCTGTACAATCCTTCATTTCCCTTCTAAATATTCCATTTTCCGTCGAAAAACCGTTCTACATTATTTTCTCTCTTTATATCTCCCTATTTCTCTTTATTTCGCCATGTTTCGCATTATGTGACAGAATATTCGTTCAATTCGCGCGTTTCGACAGTCAGCGCGTGCGCTCGGCGGCAATCAGACACAGCTTTCTGTCGAAATCCGGTAGGTCATACGCCGTCGGCTTCAGCAGGCGGGCACCGATGGATGAGCATGCGCGCGCCGCCTCTTGCATCTCTGCCGCAGCGCCCGGCCCCTTCCACATCAGGGCGAGACCACTAGGCCTAAGCAACGGTACGAGCAAACGGCACAGCGCGGGAAGGGCTGCAACGGCGCGCGCGCACACTACATCGTAGCGCGATGGGAGATCCTCCGCGCGCGCATGAACCGTGCGTATGTTGGAAACGCCAAGCCCGGCAAGCGCGGTTTCGATAAAAACAAGACGCTTCTTGCGCGCATCGAGCAACGTTACCGACAAATCGGGGCGGGCCATCGCCAAAGGAACGCCCGGGAAACCGGCTCCCGTTCCTACATCCAACAAAGAGGCACCCTGTGGAATCATCTGCTTACCATAGATAAGCGGAGCGAAAGAATCGAGAAAATGCGCCGCACAGGCCTCATCGGGATCCGTAATGCGGGTAAGATTCAGCGTTTGGTTGGCAACAAGCAGTCGATCCCAGTAAGCGCCCATCATCTCCGCAGCGCCTGGCGGTAGAGAGATCCCCATAGCGGCTACGCCGCGTTCAATGCGTTGTTTCATTTTATACCCTCTCAAAAATAGCGCGCGGGTTATCGCGAATTAACCCGCGCGCTAAAGCTTCTTTCGGCTGCATGAAATACAGAATGACAGGCGATCCTTAGCCTTCGCGTTTCCGCATGGGCGCGTCTTTTCTAAGCATCGCATATAAATCTACGGTAACATACTCTCCCTTGCTAAACAGCCGCTCGCGCAACGTGCCCTCCCTGTGCATACCCGCCTTCTCCATAACTCTGCCGGACGCCGGATTGCGGATATCGTGCTGCGCCTCAATGCGATTGAGGCCCAGTTGCACAAATCCGTATTCCAACACGCGGGTAAGAGCCTCTGTTGCCAGCCCTTGGTTCCAAAATGCTCGCCCAAGCGAATAACCTACCTCGGCGGTCATGTGATCTCGGTTGATCCATGCAAAGCCGATGGTGCCTACCAGTCGCTGTTCGGATACCAATTCGATCCCCCACGGCGAAGGGCGGTCACTCCGGTAGTTGCGTTGGATGCCGCGGATGAATTCCCGCGAATCGGCCGGCGAGCGATGCGTGTGCCACATCACATAGCGCGAAACATTAGGGTCGCTGGAAATATCAAATATATCTCTCGCATCCCGCATGGCAACGCGGCGCAGTAACAGGCGCTCCGTCGCAAGTTCCGGCAGCGATGCGAAAAAATTATCGCGAAAAAACAGTTCCGGCACCTCCTAGGATGGATCCTGTGCGGCAAATGACGACGGCAAATAGCGGTGCGGACGCACAATCGGTTTAGCCCCCCGGAAAGAAAGCGCAATAGAGCGCAAAGCTCGGTGTCTTGGCGGGGTATCCACCCCCATTTTATCACCGGCGGCTCGCATACGCAACGCGCGACCTCACGAACATGGTCGAGACGACATACGATACATAGACCATCCAACGTAAGGAGGCTGTTTCATGGTCCTTCCCCTGATACATTATGATGACATCGTCATGCGCTATCATGCGCTTTCCGGCGAAACGCCGGTACTTAATCATTTTTCCATGCAGGTGGAACCAGGCGAATTTATTGCGATCATCGGCCCGAGCGGCTGTGGGAAATCGACATTGCTATCCCTGGCCGCAGGTCTGATTCATCCCGATGAGGGTCGGGTAATGCACAAGGGCATAGAAATTACTTCGCCGCCCAACGACATGGGCTACATGCTTCAGCGCGATCATCTATTTCCCTGGCTAACGATACGCGAAAATGCACGCATCGGGCTACGGGTACGTAAAGACGCCTCCGAAGACTCGCTCCAGCGGGTGGACGCGCTTTTGCAATCCACAGGCCTGTGGGATTTTCGAGACCGTTTCCCCGCCCAGCTCTCCGGCGGCATGCGTCAGCGGGCGGCATTGGTGCGCACGCTGGCGGTTAAGCCCGAATTTCTTTTGCTCGATGAACCCTTTTCCGCCCTGGACTCGCAGACCCGCGTGAAAATTTCGGATGAAGTGAAACAGACGATCGTGGAGCACGGCTGCACCGCGCTGCTCGTAACGCACGATATCTCGGAAGCTGTTTCGATGGCCACCCGGGTTGTGGTTCTGAGCCGCCGTCCGGCAGCCATCAAATCCGAGCATAAAATTGAGATCGATGGCTTGCCGCTGGAGCGGCGAGAAGACCCTCTATTCAAAGAATACTTTAATCTTTTGTGGAAGGAGCTGGACGTTCATGTCGCATGAGGTCATCCCTGCCACCCTTTATTCTCCCTCCCAACAGGCGTATCTAAGTGCGCGCGCCAGGCGGGAAAGGCTGATCCGCATTGCGCAGTTCGGCTTGCTGCTTGCCTTTTTGTTGCTATGGGAAGTTGCCGCCCGGCTGCGGTGGATCGACTCGTTCTTGCTCTCGTCACCCTCGCGCATCGTTGTGACGCTATCCAACCTGATCGCCACCGGCGAACTATGGCTTCATTTGGGCACCACCTTGGTCGAAACCATGATCGGCTTCGCGCTGGGCGCGGTAATGGGCATCGCCATCGCCATCGTGCTATGGTGGTTCCCCACGCTTAACCGCATACTCGATCCATATCTCGTTGTAATCAATTCATTGCCAAAGATCGCTTTGGGGCCAGTGCTCATCGTGTGGATCGGCTCGGGAATGCCTGCCATCATCGCCATGGCGCTGTTGGTATCGGTCGTGGTCACATTGGTTACCGTGTTATCCGGCTTTCTGGAGATCGACAACGAAAAAAGCACCCTGCTCGAAGCCTTTGGCGCCAGCCGCGGACAAGTGCTGCGCATGGTCATCCTGCCCGGTTCGGTGCCCGCGATTATCTCGGCACTAAAGCTAAACATCGGCATGAGCTGGGTTGGCGTCATCGTCGGAGAATTCCTGGTTTCCCGCGCGGGGCTTGGGTATCTTATCGTATATGGCGGGCAAGTGTTTAGGTTGGATCTCGTCATGGCCTCTACCGCTGTGTTGTGCGTGTTTGCGGGGCTAATGTACTTGGGCATTGCATCTTTGGAAAACGCAGTACGCAAAAAGCGGCAGGATGGATAAGGGGCTTTATGCGCTATTGCCTTCATATCGTACCACAAGGCGATAGCGGCGCACATAAGAAACGCAAGACGGCGGCATGATAGGTGCCACCGTCTTGTCGTTGGCCATATCTACATAAAATCACAGCCGCGAGCACACATTCGCCGAGCTATGTCTTATCCCCTTCATCTTGCCTCATCTTGCCAACGATCGTCTGCTTCATACGGTAGATCCTCTTGCGAAGCATCTCGTGGGAAAGACCGTACATATCGGCAATTTCCTTCGTCGTTATGCCAAATACAACGTTGAGAAAAAAATATGTGCGCCAGGGCTCTTCCAAGGGTTCCACATATTTTTCCATATCCATCCGCGTCGTAATATCGATTTCTCGATTGTCCATAGGGAGCAATGAAACATCCGGAATGAACGAAAGTTTCAATTTATCCTTTTTGTGCTTTATGATCATATTTTTCGCTATCGTATAAATCCATACTTTTCGCGCACCATAGTGATTCAGCGAATGCCAAGACGAATATGCTGCGATATATGTATCATGGAAAATATCCATGGTCTCATCGCAATAATTGGTAGCATAGGCAATAAATCGATATATGGCGTCATGATATTCCGCCCATACATCTTCAAATTTTTCTACATCCTTCTTTTTCATTTCCATTGCAACATGCGCTGCCCTCTATTCCGCATCGCTATGAGGCTATATTGCTCAATTCTACTGGAGAAGTCTAATCTCGACGATAAGAAGCATAGACACAACCGCCATGCATGCATCAACGCCGCCCGCATCGCAGGAGAATCTTACCCCGATATATTATATAGCTAAACCATTCATAGAACAATAGGTGATCCGGAATCTCTCTCTCTTCACAATGTATGTTCATTTATAACATCGCAAGTAAGAAAAGGAGGGACACCCGCCCTAACGTCAATCGCAAAATATTGTACAAAATGCAAATCTTTCACATCACGGAGTGTTCCTACGGTATCAAAGCTTCATCAAGCTTGGGCTGAACGATGATCACTCCCACGCTATTTTTTGATTTTATCAAGAATGGTTAAAAGATCGATATAATGCCTGCCTGCCGTCATACGCAGTTCCCTGGCTATAAAGCTATTCGTAGAAAGCACTTTGAATCGCTTCCCCCGCGCTTTCAAGAGCTGTAAAACGCGTTCAAAATCGCCGTCACCGCTAACGAGAACCGCCAAGTCGTAAAGATCAATGGTGTTAAACATATCCAGTACAATCTCAATGTCGAGGTTAGCCTTTTGCCGCACCTGACCCGTAGATTGATCAAATACATGCTTAATCTGCTTAGTAATTACAGAATAACCCATGTTCGGCAGTGCATCCAAATATGCCTGCTGCTTAACATCCACCGGCGTTTCCTGGCCTACATAGTAGTATGAATCTTCGATTTCACCGATCTCCTCATCGATATAGGTGAGCAATTTTTTAGGGTCGACAAATGCATGCAAGCCATCCCTTTGCATATAGAAAAAGTTTGCGCCGTCCACAAATACTGAAACTCTCAATGGCCGCCTCCATACTACAGAGTCATCTTATTTTAACTATTGCTAAAACGCACCCCAGGTGTATCAATAAGTATAGCACAAACAGTAAGAAAGCAACAGACTGTACTTCCTGTTATGTTTTGCAAATATAGTCGGCCAACTTCAAAAACGGGGCAGGCGAGCGAGAAATTTTTCTCGCAGGGCAAGGAGGCGTAAGGAAGCGTAGCCGGTAGCTACGCTGACTGGAGCTCGACGCCGCCATGCGGGAAAAAACCCGCTCGATTGCTTTGCTTTTGGGGCTGGCCGACTATATTTGACCGCAGAAGCCATCGGGAATACAGTAAGGCCTGACTACAGGATTGTAGTCAGGCCTTACAGAAATAGAATCCGGCGACTTCCTAAGTTTCCGGGCGGTCACCCGCCAAGTATTGTCGGCGCTGAAGGGCTTAACTTCTGTGTTCGGAATGGGAACAGGT
>JAVBNW010000021.1:0-27284 GCA_031551255.1 Eubacteriales bacterium
CCCCCCCCCCCCCCCGGGGCTCCGCCCGATTGCTTCCGCTTTCCTCATTATTCAAAGCAATCGGGCAGGCCCGCCTCTACAGCGAAAACACCGAATATCCCCCGTCGATCGGCATCACCGTGCCGGTGACAAACGACGCGCTCGGGCTGAGCAGATACACCAGCGCGCCCGTTAGCTCCTCCGGGTCTCCATAGCGCCCAAAGGGCGTCTGGCGCTTGATCGTCGCGCCGCGCACGGTATCCTCGCCTGTCGCAGGGTCGACCAGCAGATTGCGGTTCTGCTCGGCCAGGAAAAAGCCCGGCGCGATGCAGTTCACCCGCACCCCGGGGCAGCCGTTCTTCGCAAAATAGATCGCTAGCCACGCGGTAAAGTTGTGCACCGCCGCCTTGCCCGCGCAGTAGGCCACCGTGCGCGTAAGCGCGCGGATGCCGGTCATGGAGCCGATGTTGATGATGTTACCCTGCTTTTGCTGCATCATCGCCCGCCCAAACACCTGCGACGGGAGAAGCGTGCCCAAAAAGTCAAGGTCGAACACGTAGCGCAGCGCATCTTCCTCAAGATTAAAGAAGCTCATCGGATCGGCGTCGTTGGTGACCGCTCCGGGGTGGTTGCCGCCCGCGCCGTTGATGAGCGCGTCCACCCGTCCATACTTTTTCAGTATGGTTTCGAGCGCGGCATCCAAATAGCCCTTATTGCAGACATCGCAGCCGATGCCGATCGCATCGCCGCCCTGCTTGTTCAGTTCCTCCGCCAACGCCTCCACCTTGGCGGCCGTGCGCCCCAGCAGCGCAAGCTTGCAGCCGCAATCGTTCAGCGCGCGGGCCATGGCCGAGCACAGCGTTCCGGCGGCCCCAGTGATCGCGACCACTTGACCGGCGATTTCCATCGTAGGTTTCATAGCTTCATTCCTCCTGCATCCACTCGGTATGGAACGACCCCTCGCGGTCGACCCTTTTGTACGTATGCGCGCCGAAGTAATCCCTCTGCGCCTGTAAAAGCGACGCGGGCAAACGCTCTGCGCGGTAGCCGTCGTAATACGAAAGCGCCGACATAAACGCGGGCGCGGATACCCCCGCCGTGGCCGCGCGGCATATCGTGCGCCGCCAGCCGTCCTGCGCGTGCCTAAGCACGTCGGCAAAGAAGGGGTCGAGCATCAGGTTTTCAAGCCTCGCATCGCGGTCATACGCCTCTTTGATGCGCCCGAGAAAGCGCGCCCTGATGATGCATCCGCCGCGCCACATCAGCGCGATGGTTCCAAAGTCCAAATCCCAACCATATTGCGCGCCGGCTTCCTTCATTAAAGCAAAGCCCTGCGCATATGAGCAGATCTTCGACGCATACAGCGCCACGCGCAAATCCTCCAGCGCGCCTTGCCGGTCCTCCAGGGCTATGGCGCCGCTCGGCCCCGCCAGCTTTTTCGATGCGGCTACCCTTTGCTCTTTGAGCGCCGACAGATAGCGCGCGAACACCGCCTCGGCGATCGTGGAAGCCGGCACCCCCAAATCCAGCGCCTGCTGGCTCGTCCACTTGCCGGTGCCCTTTTGCCCCGCCGCATCCAGAATCACGTCCACCATAGGCTTGCCGGTCTCGGGATCGAAGCGGCCGAGGATATCGGCGGTGATCTCGATCAAATAGCTGTCCAAATCGCCCCGGTTCCACTCGGCGAATACCTCGCCCGCCTGCTGAGGCGTCAATCCCATCGCGCGGGTCATCAGGTCGTACGCCTCGCAGATCAGCTGCATGTCGCCATACTCGATGCCGTTGTGCGTCACCTTCACATAGTGCCCCGCGCCGTCGGGCCCGAGGTATGCGCAGCAGGGCGAGCCCTCCGCGCGCGCGGCGATCGCCGTTAGGATCTCCCCCGCCGCGGCCCACGCCTCGGGCGAGCCCCCCGGCATGATGGAAGGGCCCTTCAGCGCGCCCTCTTCCCCGCCGGAAACCCCGGTGCCCAAGAAATGAACTCCCTTTTCCTCCAGTATGCTGCTGCGCCTGATGGTATCGGCGAAAAACGAGTTGCCGCCGTCGATGATCGTGTCCCCGCGCGACAAAAGCGGCACAAGCTGCCCGATCGTCTGATCAACCGGCTCGCCCGCTTGCACCATCAGCATCACCTTGCGGGGCGTGCGCAGCGCTCCCACCAAATCCTGAAGGGTTTCGCATGGCAGGATGTTCTTGCCCTGCGCCGCCCCCTGCATGAACGCACGGGTGCGTCCGGCCGAACGATTGTAGACCGCTACGGAGTAGCCGTTGCGCTCCATATTCAGCACCAGGTTTTGGCCCATCACCGCAAGGCCGACCAGCCCGATATCATAAGGATGCATATGCGTCACCTCTTGTCCTTTTGGCCGATTATACCATACAATATACACAATCGCACGGCAAAGAAACGATAGGGGGCTTTAGCATGTGGATCCTGTACGCGCTGCTGTCGGCGGTGTTTGCGGCGCTGACGTCCATCCTGGCAAAAATGGGGCTCAAGGGGGTGGATTCCACCCTCGCGACGGCGCTGCGCACCATCGTCGTGCTGATCATGGCATGGGGCATGGTGTTTGTGACGAGCGCGCAAAAGGGCATCGCCGCGCTTACAAAGCAAAACGTGCTGTTTCTGGTGCTGTCAGGCATAGCGACGGGCGCGTCGTGGCTATTTTACTTCCATGCGCTCAAGATAGGCGACGTTTCCAAGGTGGCGCCGATCGATAAGCTGTCCATCGTGTTCACGGTAGTATTGGCCTTCCTGCTGCTTCGCGAAACCGTCACCGTCAAGGCGATTATCGGCTGCGTGCTCATTGCCGCGGGCGCTCTGGTCATGGTGCTATAATCCTAGATGGGCGATCCTTCGCTCTACTATAGGAGGCGGTCGTATGGGTCCGGCGGATGCTATAAAAATACTGTCCTTTCGAAATTGTGAATTGCATTGCTGCCATTTGGACGGCTATAAAAAGCAACGCGAAGCCTTTTTGAAGCGATTGACCGACATAGAAAAGTTTTTTATAGAAAAACCGGCTGCAAACAAGTTTCGAATATGGTATAACGTCGATGAAACGTCGCTCGACGAAGCGCTGATCGCCCAAGTGGCCGCGAGCATCGCGCGCATGCAGGGCCACATTGTAAAAATCGCCCTGATCGGCGTTGGGCGTATGGGGCGATGGAGGCTGACGAAAAAGTTAAAAACGAGCCGCCTTCCCGTTCCCTATGCGTACTTTTCCGATGCGGAAAGGGCAAAGGAATGGCTGGTATAACAACCCGTTTTCACCCGGGAGGGAGTGTGTGCCCATGAAAAAGCAAACCGCCCGCATCGTGGCGGTCGCGCTCGCGCTGCTGCTCGCATTACCGGCCGCAGTGGCAGTTCCTTCGCTGTTTGCAAGCGAGAAAATTCCTTCGGGGGCGATCCTGTCGCCCGACGGCAAATGGGCCGCCGCGTCGCGCGTGCGCAAGGAATATGAAAGCGATCAGGGCGTATACGAGCGGATCGAAGAGGCGCTGCTGTTCGACGCTAAAAAGGACAAGCTTCTTAAAACATACGATATCGTCGGCATCAACTTCTCGTTTTGCTGGTCCGCGAACAGCCGCTTTGCCGCCGCAAGCTTTTACGGTCGTACATGGGGCAGCTTTCAGATCATCGACACCCAAACCCGCGAACTGCATCCTGAGCTTCCCTCGGGCGCAGTTTACGAAGCCCTGCTTGCCGCCGGCGCCACATTTGAGTTGAATCCGTTCGGATCCGGATATGGCGTGGTGAGCGCGACGGAGTGGCTTGACGGCTCGCGCGTTTTGCTCGCCTATGCGTTCCTTGACTCGCTCGACAATACGCAAACCGGAACCATCACATACGATGTGCTCAGCGCCGAGCTATCCGATGTGCGGCAAAACACGCCACGGGGAGGGTAGCTCCCCGCGGCGAAGTATTCGGCGCGGGCATCATCAGCGGGGGCGCACGCGCTTACCGACGCGCTCCACCGCCGCCACCATCTTGCCCACGCTGGAGGCCGGGGGAAGCGCCCAACCCACCGACTGCGCCTCCGAGCGCGTTTCGCCGCCGACCGTCACTTCGTACAGCGTGCCGCCGCTGCGATCTCCGTTCGGAATGGCGATCGGCCCGGAGGGCGGCGAAATACGCACTTCCTCGGCAGCTTTTGCAAATTGCCTAAGCTCGCCAAAGGTGATAGGATACGCGGACACGAGCTCGGGCGCGTCGCGCGCGCTTGCATTCGCGGAATAAAAGCCACTGCCCTGGAAAACAAGCAGCACACTGTTGCCGTAGACCTTTAGTACGGAATACGAAGGGCCCGCCACCCCTCCCCCCGTCACGACGACTGTAGCGATGGGACGAAGCGCCGCAAGGCACAGGGCGGCGGCGAGAACGGCTGCAAGCACAATCATGCCGATGCGCCTTGGCAGAAACCTCCTGCGATCCATACACATCATCCCTTCCCGGCTGCAAGCGTCAAAAACGATACGGGCGGCAAGCGCCTAGTGTTCTAACAGGGTTATGATGCACAAAGAGAATTTTTCGTCCGGCGGGAGACCTGTGCGGGGTCGTAGCCGTAGCCACACCAAGCAAAGGTCAGCAAAGCCGGGCGGGAAAAGATCGCCGGAAGCTGGAATATACCCCCCCAGATCACCGACCCCCGCCGAATATCCACGCGGCGAGCGCGATCAGCGCCAGGACGGTCGAAGCGCCGACCGACGCCACAAGCGCCAACGCCCAGCGCCGCCTTAACCCATAGCGACGCGATGCCTCCTCAAACCCGGCCTCCACATCCCGCTCGCTTTCATCATCCAGCGCAGACTCGTCCGCGCACGCCGCGAATGGGCTCTCACCCTCTTCTTTTCTCGCAAGGGCATCCGGGGAAAGGGCCGCCCGCGCATCCTGCAAGGCGGAGCGCGGCACGTAAAGATCCACGCCGTATACGCTGTAACCCATATATACATTGAGATAGTCGCCGGCCTCCCGGCTGCGCCTCAGCACGGGTATGCCCATGGATTGGAGCAGCGACGCAATCACATCCGCTTCCCCGGCCGCCGCCGAAACAAGAAATTCCCAGGGTTCGCCGCCTTCGTAAGCGGAGGCTACTTCGCCGCATCCCGCTTCCGGCGCTTCCTCCACCAGCGCCGCGCCGCAGTCGGCGCAGCGTCCGATCCCCTCTTCGTATTCTTCTTTGCATATGGGACACCACGGCATGCCCAGCCCTCCTTACAAATCACCTTACCGCAAAACCGCACAACGGCTATAAGGGCCTTCCCCCGCAAGCGTTACGAAAGCTCGTGGCGCGCGTCGTCCGTCTCATAGATCTTCTGCGTAAGCCTGGGCGTGTCGGCGATATCATACGCGGGCGTAAACGCGCGCACGAACTCGACATTCTGCAATATCTCGCGCGCCCAGCGCATGCCCACATTCGCCATGTGCACGCGCGAATCCGACAAGATGAACGACAGGCACACCCTGTACGCCTCGCCGTTTTCCAGCCACGTGGGCGCGAGCGCCTCGAGCTGGCGCTGGAACATGCCGGAGGTCATGGGCCGCATCGCGCACACGGCCAGCCCGCGCGACGACGTCTCGTCAAGAAAGTGCTGGCCCGCCGATTGGCGAATCAAGTTGTAACACACCTGGAACACGTCAAACACCTCGGCCTTCACCAGCGGTATCGCCGTCCACGCCTCCTCGGCCGTCACGCCGATATAGCGCGTAAGACCGCGGCGTTTGGCCTCCAAAAGGCCCTCCAGCGGGCCTTCTTCGAGGATATGCGTTTGCTCCTCGGGGGTAAAGCGCCCGCCGTGCAGCTGAAGCACATCCACATAGTCGGTCTTGAGGCGCTCAAGGCTTTGCTCCACGCTGCGCAGCACGTCGTCCTTGCCCCCCGTCCAGGGGCACTTGGTCGCGATGTAGCATTCGTGCCTGCGGGAGGCCGTCGCCTCGCCGATGATGCTTTCGCTGTGCCCGTTTCCGTAGCCCGGCGCGGTGTCGATGTAGTTGATGCCCGCATCCAGGGCCGCATGCACCGTGCGCACCGCTTCTTTTTTGCCCTCCTGCGCATACGGGTCCCATCCCTGTGCGCGGTTGACGCCGGAAAACGGGTAACCTCCGAGCGCAATGGGAAATACGTCCATATCCGTGTTGCCGAACCGCCGTTTTTTCATGGTGGAATCCCCTCGCCCCTCCAAAGTATCGGTCATCTCCACCTATATTATAGGTCGTTATGCGCGCGGTGTCGATGTTGCACTTTTGCCGCCGCCGTGATAGCCTTATCGATAAATAGCATCGATAATTTGTACGGCAAGGTGATGGATATGGAGAAGCTTTTACTGCTGGACGGCAACAACTTGATGTTCCGCGCGTTTTACGCATTGCCCGTGATGGAAACGCCGGACGGGCGCTTTACCAACGCCGTATACGGCTTCATGGGCATGCTGATCCGCCTGATGGGCGACTACAAGCCCGACGCGGTGGGCGTCGCGTTCGACCTTAGCGGCCCGACGTTCCGCCACGAACAATATGCCGAGTATAAGGCGGGCAGAAAGCCCACCCCGCAAGAGCTGCGCCCGCAATTTCCACTCCTTAAAGATTTGCTGGGCAAGATCGGGGTAGCGGTGCTGGAGGCCGAGGGTTTTGAGGCGGACGATATCTTAGGCACGCTGGGCAGCCGTGCCGCCGAATATGGCGCTCAGGCGCTGCTCGTATCGGGAGATCGGGATGTCTTTCAGCTCATCGGGCCGAACGTCACGGTTCTGTATGCAAACCGCGGCGTATCCGACATCGACGCGCTGGACGACGAAAAGCTGCAAACGCGCTTTGGCTATGCCCCTTCGCGGGTGACCGACCTTAAGGCGCTCATGGGCGACGCGTCGGACAACATCCCCGGCATCCCCGGCGTCGGCGAAAAGACGGCGCTCAATTTGATCAACCACTTTGAAACCCTCGAGGACATCCTTGCGCGCCCGGAGGAAGTTCTCAAGGGCGCAATGCTAAAAAAAGTGCAGGCAGGCGCGGAGTCCGCGCGCTTTTCCAAGGAATTGGCGACGATACGGCGCGATGTACCGATCGAATTTTCGCCGAATACCTTAGCCGCGCCGGATCTTCGGTCGCAGCGCACGTACGACGCGCTGGCGGAACTTGAAATGCCCAGCCTCGTCGAGCGCCTGAAGCGCTCGGCCCCGGCCATGGTGGCGCAGCAGGGCGCTGCCGCAGCGCGCGGAACGTGGCAGCCCATTAAGCTGCTCACCACCGCGCAGGAAGCGAAGGCCTTCCTTGCCGATTTGCCCGGGGGCCCGCTCGCGCTGACGCTGTGGCCCGAAATTGAAATCGCGGCGGGGGCAGAGCACGCGCGGCTGTGCCTGAAGCTCGACCTTTTGTCCGACGGCTTTGAGGACGGCGACGCTTACGCACTGCTTAAGGAAGCCTTGCAAGGGCGGGATGTCTACTACTGCGGGCGCAAAGCCTCCCGCGCGCATCTTGCCGCGCGGGGCATCGAAGCGCCACCCGCGCTAGGCGACGCGCTGATCGCGGGTTATCTCCTATTTACGATGGAGGGTGCGCAAACCTTATCTCCCCTCGCCGAAAAGGTGTTCGGCGAACCTGGCGAAGGGGCGGCGGTGCTTTACGACCTTACGCAGGCCATGCACGAGCGCATCGCCGCGGAGGGAATGGAGAGGCTGTATCGCGAAATCGAGCTGCCGTTGGCCGACGTATTGTACGACATGGAGCGGGAAGGGTTTGCCGTGGATACGGCGGCTCTTAGTGCCTTGGGCGAGGGGTACGACAAACAGCTCGCCGGCATTCGCGAGGAAATCTACGCATTGGCCGGAGAGGCGTTTAACATCCTATCCCCCAAGCAGTTGGGCGAAGTCTTGTTCGTGAAGCTCGGCCTTCCTCCTCAAAAAAAGACCAAAGCCGGTTTTTCTACGGATTCCAGTGTGCTCGAGGCGCTCGATCACCCCATCGCGCAAAAGGTGCTGGAGTACCGCGCGCTCTCCAAGCTCAAGGGCACCTACATCGACGGCTTGCTCGGCGTTATCGGCGCGGACGGGCGGGTGCACACCACATTCCACCAAACGCTGACCGCCACCGGCCGCATATCTTCGGCCGAGCCCAACTTGCAGAACATACCGGTAAGAACAGAACAAGGTCGGGAAATCCGCAAGGCGTTTGTGCCCGGCGCCGCCGGAAACGTGCTGGTGGACGCCGACTATTCTCAGATTGAGCTTAGGGTGCTCGCGCACATGTCGGGGGACCCGAACATGCAGGAGGCGTATCGCCTCGGGCAGGATATTCACCGCCGCACCGCGGCGGAGATCTACGGCGTGCCGATGGAGGAGGTTACGCCCACGATGCGCTCCTCCGCCAAGGCGGTCAACTTTGGCGTCGTGTACGGCATCAGCGACTTTGGGCTCGCGCGCAACACCGGCATCTCTCGCACCGAGGCGCGCGCCTTCATCGACACCTACTTCGAGCGCTATCCCCTGGTGAAGCGCTTTATGGATTCGTGCGTATCCACGGCCAAGACGGAAGGGTATGTCACCACCCTGCTGGGCCGTCGGCGCTACTTGCCGGAGCTGAGTTCTTCCAACTACAACACCCGTTCTTTCGGCGAACGAGCGGCGATGAACACGCCTATACAGGGCACGGCCGCGGATATCATTAAGCTTGCGATGGTAAAGGTTGCGGGCGCTCTTCGAGACGGCGGCTTCAAGGCCCGCCTGATCCTGCAAGTGCACGACGAGCTCATCGTCGACGCGCCTGCACAAGAGGCCGAGGCCGTCGAGGAGATTCTTCGCCTCGAGATGGAAAGCGCGGTGTCGCTGAGCGTGCCGTTGGAGGCCGATGTGCACGTGGGCGATACGTGGGAAAACGCGAAATAGCCCTCCTCTTCTCAAAAAACCAACGCTTCTTGGGGGAAAGAAGAACGAAGGCCGCGCGTTTCGTTTTCTGCTTCGTCGCTCTCAATCCATAAAAGCGCCGCAGTGCTTTTATGGAAGAGGAGGAGCGGCGGCGGAGATTCGCACTACGCTCTGTCTCCTTCGGCACTGCTGTGCCCGGGAGGCTGGCGCTCCGTGGAACCTCCTTTTCCAGAGAAACTGAGGTTTCTTTGGAATAGAAAGAACGAAAACCGCGCGCTCCGCCGATTTTTTCTACGTCGTTCCCCATCCTCAAAAGCGCCTCAGCGGGTTTCGAGGAAAAAGAGGGCGACGGGTACGCCGCGGCCCAGCTCCGTCGTCGCCCATTCTTTCAAAGCGCCTCAGCGGTTTGAAGGTACAGGAGGAGCGGCGGAATGAATCGTGTGTCTCCTCCCCGTCGTCCTGTATCTATAAAAGCGCCTCAGCGGTTTTGTGGAAGAGGAGGAGCGACGAAGTGAACGAGCTTTCGTGCCGCAGCGCGGAAGCGAGCAATACGCAGTCCGCGACGACGAGGAGAGGGGGGGATTTGTCGAATGAAAAAAATCGGCGTTACCGGAGGGATCGCCTGTGGCAAGAGCGAGGCGATCGCCTTTTTGCGCTCACTCGGCGCCGCGGTTACCGATGCGGATATGCTATCCCGGGCGGCCACCGCCCCGGGCGGGGAGGCCCTGCCTGCCATCCGCGATGCCTTTGGCATGTCATACTTCGACGATCAGGGTCGTTTGAATAGGAGAATGCTGGGCACGCTGGTATTCGCCGATGAGGCGGCGCGGCACAAGCTGGAAGGAATCGTTCACCCGATCGTTGAGGCGAGTATGCGGCGCGAACTTGCGGATTTTGAGCAGCAAGGCTTCAGGCTCGCATTCCTTGACATTCCACTTTTATACGAGGCGAAGCTCGAGGGAATGTGCGATGAGATATGGGTCGTCTCCGCGCCAAGGAAAGTGCAGCTTGCACGCATTGCCGCCCGGGATGGGCTTACGAGCGACGAGGCGGTCGCGCGCATCGACAGCCAGATGCCCCTTATGCAAAAGGAAGCGCTGGCAGATCAGGTCATCGTAAACGACAGCACCTTGAACGCGTTCAGGACGCGTATCAAGGCGCTATATGAAATAGCGCTTAGGAGCACCTAGTGAGGAGGAACTATGAGCATTCGCGCAAAGCACAGGGCAGCCGTCGTTTTAGCCATGTTTCTATTGCTCGTGATGATCGCGGTTCTTTGGGCCTTTGTCTACCTGCCATGGGCAGAAAAGCGCAAATACCCGCTCCGCTATCCCGACGAAATACGCGTCGCAAGCGCCGAGTTTGATCTTGATCCTTATCTGATCACCGCGCTGATACACAGGGAAAGTTCTTTTCGCGCCGAAGTCGTCAGTTCCGCCGGCGCGGTGGGCCTTATGCAGGTAATGCCCGAAACCGGCGCCTGGATCGCGAAAAACTTAAACATAACGGATTACGACGAAAAAAAGCTCAGCGAACCTGCGTACAACACCAGGCTCGGCTGTTGGTATATTCGCTTTTTGATCGACCGCTACGATGGCCAGGTCGTCGAGGCGCTCACCGCCTACAACCAGGGTCACGGCACGGTGGACGGTTGGCTGGCCGACGATTCTATCAGCTCGGACGGCAAATCCCTGCAAAAGGCCGAGGATGGCGCGACGCTCATAGGCCTTCCCGCCCATATCCGCGATGGGAAGGTATACGCTAGTCTCATCCTTGCGGCGCGCGCCAAATACGAAAAAATCTACCCAGACGCCTTTGCGCCGAAGGAGGACTAAGTTTGTCCCGAAAACAAGGTTTGTTCCATATGCGAATGGCTGATTTGAACCGCAAGGAGGGCGGAAAAACAGCTGCGCATATGAAAAACCACATTTTGGAAAAACAACTCGGTGTGCGCAAGGCCGCACGGCTTTGGGCCGCGGCGATTGCGCTTTGCGCGCTATGCGGCTGCGCGCGCGATGAAGGGCTCACCTGGTCGGCCATCTATTCACAACCACCGGCGAACGCTGCGGCAGTCATCGAGGCGGTTTCCGATCAGGATACACTTAGGGTCACTATGCCGGTGGCGAGCGGCGTGTGGGATCCTTCCGTCAACAAATCCCAGGCGATGCGGGCGTTAATGGATCTGGTGTTTGAAACCCCCGTCCGCCTGGATTCCAGCTTGAAACCGCAGGATCAATTAGTCAGCTGGTCTCCCTCTCCCGACGGGGTCACCTGGACGTTTTCCGTGCGCGACGGCGTTTACTTTCACGACGGCACGCCGATGACGGCGTTCGACCTGGCAAAGTCTCTGGATCGCATTCTAACCGTAGGCGCGGACGGCCCCTACGGCTGGGTGCTTTCCGAACTGACCGCCTGGCACGCCCAGGACGACAGAACTCTCGTCGTCACCTCTGCGCGGGGCGGTTACGCCACGCTGTATGCGATGGTTTTTCCGGTAATGAAGGCGCAAGGCGAAGGGTACCCCGTAGGGACAGGCCCTTATCAGCTTGCTCGCTATGAGCCCGGCGAATCCTTGGAACTAACCGCGCAGGACAGCTGGTGGCGCACGGCCCCGCGGCTTAGGACTGTTTATGCCCTCGCGCGCGAATCTGCGGAATCTGAACTGGGAACGTTCGCGCTGGGCGAAGTCGATCTCGCCCGCACCAAAGCCGTAAGCACTTCGCAATACCGCGAAGCCGGCGTCAGTACGACACAAGATTATATGACCCAGGGCTATGACGCTCTATTTTTTAACTTTAATAGGCCTATGATGGCCGATGCCGCAATCCGCCTGGCGATCGCCCAATCCATCGACAGGCAGGATCTTATCGTAAACATCTACCAAAATCACGCCGTGGCGTGCGACGTGCCCGTCCCCCCCGACAGTTGGTTGCACGAAGTAAGGCTTTCAAGGCTTGAAAGAAATGTGCCGGAGATTTGGAGTCGGCTGGAAAACGCTGGTTTTGTGGACGTGGACGGAGATGGCGTTTTTGATTTAAAGCCGGAGAAGTTTCGAAGCCCTCTGAGCAGTGCTACGGACGACGATGAGAGCCCGACCCCTTCCCCCACGCCCAGCCCCACTCCGTCGCCTTCTCCCTCTCCGGGCAGCACGGACGGGTTGTCTCCCCTGGACGCGCTGATTAGCGGCGCAATGACCGACCCCGCCCTCGTGGCCGCAAGGCTTGAGCCCCTGCGTCTGCTGACGAATTACGATAAGGATAACCCCGTCAGGCGCGACGCCGCGCTGCGCATCGCCGATCACTTGCGCGCCTCGGGCTTGCCGGTAGAAATCAAAGCCGTCGCCATCGCCGATCTTCCCGCGGCGATCGAAGAGGGCGAATACGATATGGCGCTGTTGGGGTATCAGATTCCACTTTCGAACGACCTGCGTTTTATGCTTTCTTCGCGTTATGAAGGCGCGCAAAGCGGCTATTCCATTACGCATTATCAGGACGCAGGGCTTGACGACCTGCTGGATGCGATGTCCACGGCGAAAGATGAGGCCGCCTATCGGTTGGCCCTTCACTCCATCGAAAACCATGTGCTCGATCAGATACCGTTTGTCGGCCTCTTTTTTCGCTTGGATACGCTGGCGACGAGGGCCAATCTCCATCTAAACGGTTCGATCCGCGAAGAAAAGCCGTTCCGCGGCATCGAGGAATGGTACTTCACCATTCCGGCCCAATAATCTCGTCGGTTTGCGCTTCGCTGTATCGCCCATGACGCTGCGGTGTCATGGGCGATTGCCGCTACGTGAAACCTCCTCTTCCCATAAGATGCTGAGGCGTCTTATGGGAATAAGAAGAACGAAGAACGTGAACTCCGTGCCTTCCTCGTCGTTCTTCTCACTCCTCAAAACCGCCGCAGCGATTTTGAGGAAGAGGAGGGGCCACGGAGCATAAAAAATCCCACCATACCGCAGTTTGGTGGGATTTCAGAACGCAGTGCGCCCCGACGAGGAGCGACATGTAGCCCGCGACGACGAAGAGATGCCCACGCGAGCATCTCTTCCACAAGCCTATAAGTTTTGTAAAAACTTAGAAATATCTTTTGAGCAGGCCTGCAAACGCCTTGCCGTGGCGCGCCTCGTCCTTGCACATCTCGTGCACGGTGTCGTGAATCGCATCGTAGCCGAGTTCTTTCGCACGCTTGGCGATCTCCAGCTTGCCCGCAGTCGCACCGTGTTCGGCCTCGACGCGCAGCTGAAGGTTCATCTTCGTGTCGGCATTGACCACTTCACCCAATAGCTCCGCAAACTTCGCGGCGTGTTCGGCCTCTTCCCAAGCAATGCGCTTGTACGCTTCGGCAACTTCGGGCAGGCCGTCACGGTCGGCCTGGCGGCTCATCGCCAGATACATGCCTACCTCGGTGCACTCGCCCTGGAAGTTGGCACGTAGGCCTTCTACAACCGTAGCATCTAGTCCCTTGGCGACGCCGATGCGGTGCTCGTCGGCATAGGCCTTGGCGCCATCCGCGCCACTCTCTTCCTTCAGGTAGAATTTATCCGCAGGCGCGCCGCACTGCGGGCAGCGCTCGGGAGGAGTATCGCCGGTGTGTACATAGCCGCAGATTTCGCATACCCATTTCTTCATTGATCTTCTCTCCTTCATGTATGATATACTAGCTGTGCCGCCGCGCGGCATCGTTATTCGTAACGATTATTATTATAAACTAAGGTGAGAGAAAAGTAAAGCATGATCAGAATTTTTCAGGCAGAAAATTTTCACCTGCCCGCGCTGATGGAATTGTATAGGGAGGCCATGCTGTCCCTGCATGCACAGGGCGTCGATCAATGGGATGATGAGTATCCGTTCGGCGCGCTGCCCGAAGACATCCTAAGGGGCGAGCTCTTCATTGCCGCGCAGGATGACGGCTTGCCTTTGGCCGCCATCGTGCTGAATGACCGGTGCGAACCATGGCACAAAGGCCTGCCGTGGACGCAAGACGACGCGCTATATGTGCATCGGCTGGCAGTTCACCCCCGCCGGCAGGGCAGCGGCCTCGCACGGACGATGATGGGATGGGCGCATGCCTATGCCGCCGAGCGGGGCATCGAGTGGGTGCACCTGGATACGAACCGCAAAAACATCCGGGCGATGCGCTTGTACGAGGGGTTGGGGTATTCGTTCGTCGCCGACATCCAAGAAGGCGATGAGAATGTATATGCGTGTATGGAGCGTCCCGCAAAGGATGCTTTTTAGCCGTATCCTTCATAATTAGCGACACCTTAACCAAAGTACATGGCACAGCTAGAAAAAAGGATCTGCGGGCTTATTGTTGTTCGCATGTTTTTCCGTTAAAATAGGGGGTCTCGCGATCGGGATCAAGCTATTTTGAAGTGAAATGATTTTTTCCCGCCAAAGCTCACGGCAGTCCTGCTTTCTTGCCGGGATATCCATAGGCTCTCCAAATACGATTCTCGTTGGATGGCGAAAATTGGGCTGCTCGACATAGACGGGCAAAACCGGGGTGTCCGATTTAGTCGACAGCGCAAAAACCCCGGATTGGACTCTTTCGATGCTGTTTCTATTGATATCGGAGATGGTTCCCTGCGGAAAAATGAGGACATGCCTTGCCTGTGAAGGAGAACGCAGGTATTGTATCAGTGCAACCAATGCCCTTGCCTGGTTGACCTTCGAATCTCTATCGATACCGATCAAATCATAATGTATACTTAAAAACTCCATAAGCTTCGCGTTTTCGACCCATGCAATTTTCGACATGATCTTGATGTCTTTATGAACCAGTCCCAGTATAAGCGCATCAAAATCGCTCACATGATTGGGAGCCAAGATATAGCCGCGCTCATCCAAGTCCGGAAAATTACAGTATTCAATATGGAACAACTTCTCGAATCCTTCTTTGAGCTGCCTTCTGTTCGTGATATCTACGCCCATGTCCGTCAACATCTTAATAAGCTCGCTCAAGTATTCAACGATCTTCGCGCTATCAAAACTATATGTCTTCCATGCGTCCTGCGAAAAACTCATATCTTGTTCCTCCCAATCCCGGCAATATCGTATCTTCTCCGCGCTCATTATACCATCGTGGGGCGCACATATATACCGGTTTTCGGCGGCGAACATGGAAAAGGAGCGGCGATGCGCCACTCCCTTTGTATACCTTAATATCTCTTTGGAAAGGAAAAATCCGTTGCCGCTCTTTGCTTAGCGCGCCCTAGATGAGTAGGCTGAACAGCATGCTGATGTTGTCGGTCGCTACCTTGGCGTTCATGTTCATAAGCTCGATCGGCACCGCATTAACATACTGCGCCGGGAAACGGCTTATGTTGTTCGCCACCTTGGAAAGCCGGTTGGCAAAACCGTAATCGGCCGCCCCGCCGCCGTTCATCAGTCTATCAAGATCGCCACTTTCGGCGGCCTTGGCACGTTTATCGCTGTCTACAACGGCCAGCGCCCCATCCTTGGTGACGCCGATGCCCAGCTGGTTGAGCGAGGAGGCATACGATTTGGAGATGCCCTGCAGCTCGCGCGTAAGCTTGATCGCCCCGCGCGACGTGCTCGACATGCTATCGGCGGAGGAGAGCAGGCTGTTGAAGCTGTCGATCATGTTCTTGGCGGCGGTAAGCTTACCGGAATCATCCTGCACCTTGGATACGGTGATTTCCTGATCGGACGCCGCCACGAGCGTGGCCGTCACGCCGCCGCCCAGATCGACCGCATTGGTGCGAGACATCTTTGCCGTTCCGCCGTTGATATGGTAAATCGCATCCTGCGCCTTTTGCGCAACCAAATCCGCGCCCGTCTTCCCCACGGCGGCGCCCGCCACATCGCGCACGGCAAAGCGGCTCGCCGATACGGCGCCGGTCTCCTTCGCCTCGAGGGTCAGGGAAGCGCTTGCGCCGTCCCGGGATACGGAGGCGGTAATGCCAATGCCGCGGGTATTGATCGCGTCGGCCATCTTCTGCTGGATGGCCTGGTTGGTATCCGCAGAGGACGCGTTGAAAGTAAACTGATGCGTCTTGCCGTCCACATCGATGGCAAACTGCATGCGTCCCGAAAGCCCCGCGTTTGCGTTGGCCTTGAGCGCATCGCCCTTATTCACCTGACCGGAGGCGACCTGGTCGATTTTAACGCGGGTTTCGGTAAACTTGCCGTACGTCGTACCATTGTTTGCGACGGCAAGGCTTTTTTCGTCGGAAGACTTGGCGATCTGCCGCGCGGAAGAGGACGAACCCTGCTTGGCCGTCAGCTCGCCGAGCGCGCGCTTGAGCACGCTGGATGCGGTTTTGACATCCGATCCGTAGCGCTGCAGCTTGGTGTCGTAACTGGTGCTGGATGCGTATAGCGACGCAAAGGGAGAATCCTGTTCCTTTGTGCTGCCAAACAGAGAGCTGTTGGATTTGGAATAGGCATTGGCATACATCGATGTGACTTTTCCATACGTCGCATACGAATTGTAGCTGCTAAGAGAGCCAATGGCCACACCCTCATCCCCTTTCCGACACGAATACAGGATGATCATACCAAGGGAGGGAAGATTTGTCAATCCTAAAAATCCACACGGCAGAAAATATTGCGAAGACGCGCTAATCTGCGTTTTTTTACACGCAGTGATTTGACAGCCCTCAAATATGGCGGGTAAAATAAACTGTTGTGCAGCACGAGCTGTACGCGCATGAAGGAGCAAACCACATGGCAAACGTAGCCTTGGCACAGGAAATACGGCGAAGGAGAACCTTCGCAATCATATCGCACCCCGATGCGGGCAAGACAACGCTTACGGAAAAGCTGCTTTTGTACGGCGGCGCGATTCGCCTTGCGGGCTCGGTAAAGGCGCGCAAGGCGGATAGGCACGCGACATCCGACTGGATGGAAATCGAAAAGCAGCGCGGCATTTCGGTGACGTCGTCTGCGATGCAGTTTAGCTATGGCGGCTGCCATGTGAACATTCTGGATACCCCCGGCCACCAAGATTTTTCCGAAGACACATACCGCACGCTGGTCGCCGCCGATTCGGTAGTGATGCTGCTTGACGCTTCGCGCGGCGTCGAGGAACAGACCATCAAGCTTTTTAAAGTATGCCGCATGCGCGGCATACCGGTCTTTACGTTTGTCAACAAGATGGATCGCGCCGCGCGCGACCCTTTCGAGCTGATGGAAGAACTCGAAAAAGTGCTGGGCATCCGGGCGACGCCCGTCACCTGGCCCATCGGCGTAGATGGAGATTTTCAGGGCGTGTACCACCGGGGTCGCGGCGAAATCGAAGTGTTTACCGGCGGCAACCACGGCGCCACCCAGGCCGAGGCGCACTTTATGGCGAGCGAAGGGCCCGAATGCGAGGCGCGGCTGGCACAGCACTACCGCCAAAGGCTCAAGGATGAAATCGAGCTTCTGGATGTCGCGGGCGACGCGTTCGACCTTAACCGCGTGCGCGCGGGGGAGCTTACGCCGATGTTCTTCGGATCGGCGATGAACAACTTCGGCGTGGAAAGCTTTCTGCAATACTTTCTCGAATATAGCGTACCCCCGGGGCCGCGCATCTCGGGCGACGAATTTGTCGAGCCGGATTCCGACGACTTTTCCGGCTTCATCTTTAAGATTCAGGCGAACATGAACCCCGCGCACCGAGACCGCATCGCATTTTTGCGCGTATGCTCGGGCGTATTTGAAAAGGGAATGACGGTAACGCAGGCGGATACGAACAAGGAAATCAAACTCGCCCAGCCCCAGGCTTTTATGGCGGATGCGCGCGAGAGCGTGGAAACCGCCTATCCGGGCGACATCATCGGCCTTTTCGACCCGGGGGTATTCCGGCTGGGCGATACGCTTTTCACCGGCGCGCCCGTCAGGTTTGAGCGCATCCCACTGTTCGCGCCGGAACATTTCGCAAGGCTTGCGGCGATGGACTCCATCAAGCGCAAGCAGTTTGTCAAGGGCGTCGCGCAGCTGGCCGAAGAAGGGGCGATCCAAACCTTCAAGCGCGTAGGGGCCAGCGGCGAAGAATTCGTGGTAGGCGTCGTGGGCCTTTTGCAGTTTGACGTGCTCAAATACCGCCTCTTGGGCGAATACGGGGCGGAGGTGCGCATGGAGCCGTTGAATTTTCGCTATGTGCGCTGGGTGGAGCACAGTCCGGTTCCGCTGGAGAAACTCAAGCTTACTTCGACCACCGTCGTCGAGCTGGATAGGCTGGAAAGGCCCGTGCTGCTGTTTGAAAACGACTGGTCGATGCGGTGGGCCCACGAAAACAACGAGGGCATACGGCTTGTGGATACCGTATCGGATACGGGTGCGTAACGCGCCCCGGCATAGAAAGAGAGCGAAAAACCATATGGCGGACATCATTCGAAACGATCTTAGAAATATTGCAATCATCGCGCACGTCGATCACGGCAAGACCACGCTGGTGGACGAGCTGCTCAAGCAATCCGGCGTGTTCCGCGCCAACCAGCACGTGGCCGAGCGCATCATGGATTCCGGCGATATTGAGCGGGAGCGCGGCATCACCATCCTGGCAAAGAACACTGCCGTAGAATATGAAGGCACCCACATCAACATCATCGACACGCCGGGCCATGCAGACTTTGGCGGCGAGGTGGAGCGCGTTTTAAAGATGGTGGACGGCGTGCTTCTGTTGGTGGACGCATTCGAAGGGCCGATGCCGCAGACGCGCTTCGTGCTGCGCAAAGCTTTAGAGCTTGACCACCGGGTGATCGTGGTGATCAACAAGGTGGACAGAACGGACGCACGCCCGAGCGAAGTCGTGGACGAAGTGCTCGATCTGCTCATCGACCTGGAGGCCGACGAAAGTCAGCTCGACTGCCCGTTTCTGTTCGCGTCCGCGAGGGGCGGCTACGCCAGCGAGGATGACGGCAACCGCGAAGGGGACATGCGGCCGCTGTTCGAGGCGATCCTTAAGCACGTGCCCGCGCCGCACGGAGACCCGGAGGCGCCGCTACAAACGCTGATCTCCACGATCGACTACAACGAATACGTCGGGCGCATCGGCATAGGGCGGGTCGAACGCGGAACGATCCGGCGCGGCCGCGAGGCGGTGCGGGTCGTACACGACTCGGACGAAGCGCCCGTCAACGAAAAGATCGGCGTTTTGTATCGCTTTGAGGGGCTGGATCGCGTGGACGTCGAATCGGCGACGGTGGGCGATATCATCGCGCTCTCCGGTATGGAGGATTTGACCATCGGCGATACGATCTGTGATACGGCTTCCCCCGAGCCCTTGCCGTTTGTGAAGATCTCCGAGCCGACCGTCGCGGTGACGTTCTCGGTAAACGACTCCCCCTTTGCCGGACGCGAGGGCAAGTACGTAACCTCGCGCCATCTGCGCGCAAGGCTCGAGCGCGAGACGCTAACCGACGTATCGCTCAAGGTGGAGGAAACGTCCTCTACCGACGCGTTCAAGGTGCAGGGTCGGGGCGAGCTGCACCTGACGGTGCTCATCGAAACCATGCGCCGCCAGGGGTATGAATTCCAAGTATCCAAGCCCGAGGTGCTGATGAAGACGATCGACGGCGTGGTGTACGAGCCGATGGAACGACTCGTGGTGGACGTGCCGGAGGAGGCCATGGGGCCGGTCATCGAAAAAATCGGCCGCAGGCGCGGACAGCTCATCAGCGTATCCGGCTCCGGCCGCATGCGGCTCGAATTTTCCGTGCCTTCGCGCGGGCTGTTTGGGTACCGTTCCGAGTTCATGACCGATACGCGCGGCGAAGGCATCATGTCGGCGGTATTCGACGGCTACGAGCCGCACAGGGGCGATATTCCGATTCGCAACTACGGCTCCCTGCTCGCGTTTGAAGACGGCGAGGCGGTAACGTACGGCCTTTTTTACGCGCAAGATCGCGGCGAAATGTTCATCACGCCGGGCACAAAGGTATACCACGGCATGGTGGTGGGGCAAAACGTGCGCTCGGGCGATATCGACCTTAACGTATGCAAGACGAAGCACCTTACCGGCATGCGCAACTCCGCCGCCGCCGAAGATGCTATGCGCCTCAAGCCCGTGCGCCCGATGACGCTGGAAAAGGCTCTCGAATTTATCGGAGACGACGAACTGGTGGAGATAACGCCCAGAAACATTCGCATGCGCAAGCGGATACTCGACAGCACGCAGCGGATGCGGGCGGGGAGAAAATAAACCCGTCGCGTGGCCAGTGCGAAAAAACGGAGGAAAAGCACATGAAGATCCGCACGATCGTCGCCTGCGGGCTGATGGTTGCAATGACGGCGGTCCTTTCGCAAATCGCGTTCCCGCTGCCCTTTTCCCCCGTGCCGGTGTCGCTCGGGGTATCGGCCGTGTTCTTGTGCGGGGGGCTATTGAGCCCGAGCGCCGCGATACTTACGCAGGCCGCCTACCTTTTGCTAGGGGCGGCGGGATTGCCGGTGTTTGCGGGGTTTCAGGGCGGCGTCGTGCGGCTGATCGGGCCTACGGGAGGCTTCTTGCTGGCGTATCCCATCATGGCTGCCTGCGTCGCTCTGGCGGCAAAGGCCTCGCAGGGCGTACGTAAGGCCGCGCCGCGCTATGCGTTGCTGGCGGGCGGCATGACTTTCGCCATGCTTCTATGCTATGCTCTAGGCACGGCATGGTTTTGCATACAGCAAAAGAGCGGCCTTGCCGCCGCCCTTTCCGCATGTGTAATCCCTTTTCTCGCGCCGGACGCGATGAAAATCGCGCTCTGTACGGCGCTTGTTCCGGTTCTGCGCTCGCGTCTGGCCCGCAGCGGCGCGGTGGCCTCGTCATCCTAGGGGAGTTACATATCCTTTTACCCGCGCCGGTAAAGCCGCTCTACGATGTCGCCACCAGCACGATGGTGCCAAGCGCCAGCATACACAGCGCGGTGACGATGTTTCCGATAAAAATCGTAGGCAGCGCGCGCTTGATGCGGATGTCCATCAGCGTGGCGATGAGCGATCCCATCCACACTCCCGTGCCCGGCAGCGGAGTCGCCACGAAGATGAACAGGCCGAGCAGGCTGTATTTTTTTATAAGGTCGCTCTTTTTATGAGCGCGGCGTTCAACCCAGCCGATAAACTTTTTCAGCGGCCCGTGCGCACGCAAGAACTTAGCCACGGGCCGGAAAAACAGCATGATGAATGGACTTGGAAGGAACGAGCCGACCAACGCAAGGAAAAAGCATTCCCACGGGGGAAGGCCCAGGATGTTCACCCCAAAGGGGATCGCCCCTTTTACCTCCACCAGCGGAATCATCGCCATTACGACGACGCGGAGCGAGGACAGCAGCCATTCGAAAAAAGTCATTCTTCACCTCAGCGCCCGTGCAGGGCAATTTCGGCACATCAGTTTGTAAACGAACCATGTTGCGTTTCCGCGACAAGTTTTCTTTAAGTTTCCGGCATCATCCGCCGCTTATACGGGTTGGCAGTTTTACATAAGGCTACTATAATGTAGGCGGGAGGGATCGCGCTTGAAGAAGGTGCTTGGCTGCATCCGCCGCGCGGACAAGGATTTCGGCCTGATCGAAGAAGGCGATCGCGTCTGCGTAGGGGTATCCGGCGGAAAAGACAGCCTTCTGCTCCTTCGGGCGATGGCTCTATATCGCAAATTCAGCCCCGCAAAGTTTGAGGTAATGGGCATAACGCTCACCATGGGCTGGGCCGGCTTCGATGCCTCCGGCATCGAAGCCATGGCGCAGCAGCTCGACGTCCCCTACGAAATCATCCCTACGCAGATCGGCAAGGTGGTCTTTGAAGAGCGCAAGGAGAAGAACCCCTGCTCGCTATGCGCCAACATGCGCAGGGGAGCGCTCAACGACGCGGCGAAGGCGCGCGGCTTCAATAAGGTGGCGCTGGGGCATCACCGGGAAGACGTGCTGGAAACGCTCTTGCTTTCGGCGCTGTACGAAGGCAGGCTTCACACGTTTCGTCCCAAAACATATTTGAGCCGCGCCGACCTTACGGTGATCCGCCCGATGGTGTACTTGAGCGAAAAGTATATCATCGGCAAGGCGCGCGAGCTTGAGCTGCCGGTTGCGCACAACCCCTGCCCCGCTAACGGGCTGACAAAGCGTCAAGAGATGAAGGAGCTGCTGGCGAAGCTGACCGCCACGGTTCCGGATGCCCCGGAAAAACTTTTGTCCGCACTTCGCAACGAGGCGCAGTATGGCCTTTGGGACAAGCCGCGGCAGTGATGTCGAGTTATCCACAGGCCATCCCGGATTCTATGCGAAAAGACCGCTGGAAATACGGGTTTTGCACAAACTTATCCACATTATCCACAGTTTTTTATACACAGGAGGCCGCCATGCTGCGCTATCGCTTCTATTTACTGGATGCCGACGAGACGCTGCTCGACTTCCCCCTCGCGCAAAAAAATGCCGTTTCGATCACGCTTAGCGCCATGGGGTGGCCCGTGGGCGACGCGGATATCGCACGTTTCGATGCGATCAACGCGCACCTGTGGAAGCTGCGCGAAACCGGCGGCATTACCCAGGACGAGTTGATCATCCGCCGCTTTACCGAGTTTTTCGCGGGCGACGCGCGCTATGACGGCCAAACCGCCGCGCAACGCTATATTGCCGAGCTGTCGCGCCAGGCTCCTGTGTACCCCGGCGTGTCCGACATCCTTCAAAAGCTTAAAGAGCAGGGCGTGCGCACGGCAATCGTAACAAACGGCGTAGGGGTCACCCAACGCGGACGCCTCGCCGCGAGCGGGCTTGCGCCCTACATCGACGAGCTCGTCATTTCCCAAGATATCGGCGCATTTAAGCCGGACCCGAAGATGATCGATGTGACGCTCGCAAGGCTTGGCTGCGCCCGCAAAGAAGAGGCCGTAATGGTGGGCGACAACATCGCAACCGACATCCTTGCGGCTCAGAGGGCGGGCGTGGATGCGTGCTGGTACAACCCTTCCGGCGCAGAACTCCCCCAAGACGCAGCGCCGCCTACCTATGACATTCGCGCCCTTGAAGAAATCCTGTCGCTATAGAGGAAACCGGGGCGTATCCCTAAAGTATCCGCGCTGCAAATTGCGATAAGTTTTTCGGCGGATCAAGGAATTTCGTCGTTTTTCTTCGGCGGGGGATCGCGGGGTACGCGTACCCACCCGCGAGGCGCAAAGCTCCGATAAGATGCCGCAAGATGCGCGCGCAAGAGTTTAGGGGCACGCCCCGATTCGCTCCGAATCCGCGCTTCCACAATGACTGCCGGGAGGGATGGCCATGCGTGCCCGCTACCACTTACAGCCTAGAAAAAACTGGATGAACGACCCCAACGGCCCTGTTTTCATCGGCGATGCACTGCACATGTTCTACCAGCACAACCCCAAGGGCCCCGCATGGGGCAACATGACGTGGGGGCACGCCGTATCCCCCGATCTTATACATTGGCGGCATCTGCCCAACGCTCTATCCCCTACGCCCAGCGGGCCGGACAAGGACGGCGTGTTCTCCGGCTGCTGTGTAATGCACGAGGGCAGGCCCCACATCCTTTACACGGGCGTATCGCCTGAGGTGCTGTGCCTGGCCGTAGGAGATGAAGGCGGTCTTTCCTTTAGCAAGCACGCGGACAATCCGATCCTGACCGTTCAAAACGAGCAGTATACCGGCTGGCGCGATCCTTTCGTGTGGCGCGAAGACGGCGCATACCGCATGACGATCGGCTCGGGGTACAAAGGCGTAGGCGGTACGGCCCTCGTGTACCAAAGCGATGATCTTAAGCGCTGGAAAGCTGTGGGCGAGCTGTGCCGAGGTGATCATTCATCCACGGGGTACATGTGGGAATGCCCAAATTTTCTGCGTTTTGAAGACCAGGGGCTGCTCATCGTATCGGCGCTGCCCCAGGCGGACGTGCTGGCGATGCAAGGCCCGTACGCAAACGGCGCTCTCGTGCCCGGTAAGCCGTGGAAATACGATCTGGGGGATTGCTTCTACGCGCCCAATACCGTGAAGGACGCCTCCGGGCGCTATGTGCAGTGGGGTTGGATGCGCGAATGCGGCGATGGCGCACGGCGGGGGGAACAAGGCTGGCAGGGCATGCTAACGTTGCCGCGCGAGGTTCGCGCTACCCGCACGGGCATCTGTGTCCGCCCTGCGCGGGAGGTCTCCCTGCTGCGGGGCGAGACTCTCTTCGAGCGCAAAAACTTCTCGGTGCGCTCGGGCGACAATCCGCTCAAGGGCATCACAGGGCAGCACCTCGAAATCGACATAACGTTCGAAACCGGCGCGAACACCCTGGCGCTGGAGGTGCTGCGTGCCGGGCAAAACGCATGCGCGCGCATTGAATACGACGGCGCCTCCGAAACGCTGAGCGCAGATCTTACATCGCTTTCCGGCGGAGCTCCGCGCAACCCGGGAGGCCCCGTAGCCGGCGAAAGCCGCGTAAACCTACGCGTGTTCGTAGATGGCAGCGCGCTGGAGATCTATGCAAACGGGCGCGAAACCCTGACCACCCGAGCGTATCCCCACGAAGGCTGCGACGGCCTGAGGCTCTATGCCGAAGGCGGAGTGCGCATCCACGAGCTTACGGTGTATGAAATGCGTTCCGCATACGAAGACAGTAACCTTCCGCAGGAGGATTAGGCGATGGTAAGGCTGATCATACCGGTTTCCTTTTCGGACGACGATGCGATGCGCGCAATGGGCCTTCCCGAAGATATGCTCGAGGAAATGCTGCCCACGATCTATAAAACCCGCGAAACAGCCTGCGCAAAAGCTCTGTACGGCGCAGCGGATGTAACGCACGCGGATGAGGACGGCGCGTGCGTGGCGGGCGTGCGCATGCGCAGCCGCATCCTCGCGGTCAACCTGGCGGACCAGAAATTGGCGGTTCCCTATGTATGCACCTGCGGCAGGGAGCTTCACGAGCTTTCGCTCGGCAACCCCGACCCGATGGAGCGCTATTTTCAAGATGCGCTCAACGAAATGGTGCTTCACTTAGCGATAAACCAGCTGCGCGAACAGATAAAGGAGGAGTTCGGCCTCAACCCGTTGTACGCCATGAGCCCAGGATCGCTGGCCGACTGGCCGCTCCCCGCACAGGGGCCGTTGTTTGAGGCATTGGGAGATGTGCGCGCCGAAATCGGCGTGGAGCTTACGCAGGATTTTCTGATGGTGCCGATCAAGTCGGTATCCGGCATCTTCTTCACCGCCAAAGAAGAATATGTAAATTGCATGCTGTGCACCATGGAAAAGTGCCCGAACCGGCGCGCACCCTACGATCCTGATCTATACGAGCGCCGGTACGCTTCCAGCCAAATGTAGCGCGGGAGCAACCGGATTGCAGGCGATATCGCGATTTGAACGAAGCGCGGGGGACGGCCGTCCTACCTTTGCGCGGACGGAATGAGGATCGGATGGAACGGGAATGCATCGATCTTGCGCGCCGCGGCGACCGGGCCGCGCAAGAGGAGCTCGTGCGCGAGCACTACGGCTACGTCATGGGTTACCTGGTCAAACTTACGCTTGACAGAGATCTCGCGCAGGATCTGACGCAGGAGACCTTTGTGCGCGCGTTACGCGCGCTGCCGAGCTGGCGCGGAGAATCCAAGCTGGGCTCCTGGCTGATTGCGATCGCGCATAATCTGTACCGCGATCACCTGCGCGCGCATAAAGGACGTTATGCGGAGTCGATCGACGAATTACCGCTCTCGGACGCCGGAGTAGGCGCCGAGCGCATGGAAATCGGCGCGCAGGCCCGCGAGGCGATCGAACTTCTCAGGCGCCTGCCGCCCGACCGCAGAGAAATGATCATTCTGCGCTATTACTATGGCTTTACGTCGCGGGAGATCGCGCAGCTTATGCATATCCCCGAGGGCACCGTGCGCTCACGGCTCCACTACGCGCTGCAAAGCATCGCGGGCAGAGAGGAGGGCTGAACATGGACGACAACCTTTGGAAAGATCCTTTCCCGCCGGACATGTTTGCGCCGTCCGACGAGGAGATCAAAAATATCTTGGATCGCGCCGCAACATCCGCGCCCGCGGGCGGAAGCGGTACGACGTGGAAGGATTCGCGCCTGCTCAAGGGCCTGGCCGCGGCGGCGGCCGTTATCATCCTGGCCGCTTTGGGCAGTCGCGGGCTTAGTTACATGTTCGGGGAAACCATGCTTCCGCGCGACCGACAGCAGCGTTCGTCGCAGAACTTAGCTGCCGCGGCGACCTCCGCGGCAGCGGCGGCCACCAAGGCGCCCGCCGCCGAGGATAGAGCCGCACTGGGCGGCGCGGCAACCGCCTCACCCACCGCCACGGCGGCAATCACGAGCGATGGGGAAGCCGGTACGGCACAGGATGCGCAGACGAGCGGGTTGGAACCTCCCGCCGCTTCCGTTTATGCACGCGCATGGGATCTTCTTTCCCAGGCCGATGCCATCGCGGGCGGCACGCTCGGCAACGGCACATTGGAAGTAAAAGAAATTTTGCTGGGTAGCTGCGATAAAATGATCTCCATCCCGGGAGACTTTTCGGGCGAAGCGATCGTATTGCTGCATCGGACGGAAAGGGGAACCCTGCCTCTCCCTAAAGGGCCGTGCGTGTTTCTTCTTAGCGATGGCAATGCGATGGGATATGACGCCGCCGGCGCGCGAATTTCCCATGCAGATCTTCAAGAGAGCATCTTGCGGGAAACCTGCTTGGAGCTTGCCGAACAGCGCCGAGCAGCGCCTTAGCTATAAAAAAATAAGGCTTTACCCGATGCAAAGGGAGGTAGTTCATGAACATCGCCACCTATTATCGGGAACTCGTGCGCGCCTATACCGGCAACCTTTACTCAAGGGAACTGTTGCGTCCATCGACGATCTGGAAACCCCTTTCGAACACAATGTGAAGTGTCGTCTATTCAAGGCCGAATGTGGAAAAAACTCTATAACAACGGCATCAACTCCGCCGATAACATGGCGGTCTTGGCCAAAACCGATTTGGTTTCCGTATTTAAAGCAGAGTTTGTCGGAAAGTTGATCATGCTATATGCCGTCAGCCCAGGCCTGCCCACATGCTGGTTTGGCCATTACAGGCTCGCAGAGCTTGCCACTTATTTCCCAGCCTTCGCTTCCGATGATCGCTTGCAGAAAGCTACGATGGGCTACGGTTATGGGCGGCACGTAGATGTCGGGGGAGCGCACATCTGCTGCATGACCTTTGGACATAGAGATGAAACGATAAAAAGGCCGGTGGATGTGGTCGCAGGATGAAACGGGGACGGCGGAAAGCCCTTGGAAAAGCTCATGGCAAAGCCGCCCGGCTACCGACATTTTAGGTGGAAACATCCCGATGTCGATATAGGCATATGCGCCGCGCATCTTTGGATCGGATTGCTTATGGAAGGCCAGCAACCGGATGTTATACAGTAAGGCCTGACTACAGGATTGTAGTCAGGCCTTACAGAAATAGAATCCGGCGACTTCCTAAGTTTCCGGGCGGTCACCCGCCAAGTATTGTCGGCGCTGAAGGGCTTAACTTCTGTGTTCGGAATGGGAACAGGT
>JAVBNW010000070.1:0-21458 GCA_031551255.1 Eubacteriales bacterium
ATCGCTCGCTTCCGTGCTGCGGCACGAAAGCTCGTTCACTGCGTCGCTCCTCCTCTTCCTCAAAACCGCTGCGGCGATTTTGAGGAGCAAGAAGAACGGCGAAATTAGGAACGAGGGTGCGCGTTCCCCCCGTTCTTCTTACTTCCATAAAACCACTGAGGCGGTTTTATGGATTAAGAACGAAGGAGAAGATACGGTAACCACGTTCTTCGTTCTTCTCAATCCGAAAGAAACCTCAGTTTCTTTGGGAAGAGGAGATTCCACGGAGACAGAGCGTAGTGCGAATCGACGACGGCTCGCGCCATTTTTTCTCGCTCCGCCATCATCTTTAGTTTCACAAGAGGCCTATTCTCCCTTTCACCCCCAGTCGTATTTTCTTCGCCGCGCGCATAGATATGAAACATCGCGAAGTGGGGGGAAGGCATATGCAGGGCGAATACCAACGCACGTTTTTGATGATGCGGCCGCTGGACGCGCAAGATAGCGCCAGCACAGGCTTTTGCAGGATGGAACGGAAGAACAACCGGGGCAAGCTGGTCTTTACGGTGCAGGGCATGAAGAGGCCGGGTCCGCTCTACGCCCTTTTGGTATCACAGGATGGACAGGAAGCCAAAGTTGTTTCCTGCGGCGAGTTGCGCGTGGATGCGCGCGGGCAAGGAACGCTTACGCATAATCTGGATAGCGTAACGCCTTCCGCCGCAGCGGGCTATCGTGCGGTATGCATTGCCGAAGCCGCGCAGGACGGCGTGGATGTGATGATGGTCGGCTTCTTTGGAAAGGGCAGGCCGTTTGACAGGGAAGATGCGCAGCGGCTTGCGGCAAAGGCGCTGGGGATTGTCTCTTCAGAAAAGAAAGCGGAGGCGCCGGCTCCGCTTCAGCAGACTGCTACGCCTAAAACAATCGAGCCGCCTCAAGGGCCTGTAACGAAGACCGTGCCCGCGCTGGGTGCCTTGGAGGAAGCGGATCCTGGGCTACCTATCCTAAAGGTGCAAGAGGAGATGCCTTCGTCCCGCCTGCCGACCGGCGTATGGGCGCAGCCGCCGGCTGAAATAGGGACGACGCCGGCGATCGGTCTGCCGGAAGGGCTCGAGCATGTCGTGTGGCCCGATGCGGTGCTGCCCCTCAGGGAGCTGTTCGAGCGTTTCGACGTAGCGTCTCCGGTAACCGGCGCGGAAAACGAAATTTTTGTTTCGATTCCGATGAGCGGGGGGATGATGGGCATCGATCACTATCTGCTGGGGGTTAGGTTGGAAAATGGAACCGTCGTCGCCGTGGGATATGCGATTCCCGGCGAGCCGGATACTCCGCCCGCGGGGCTGGAGGGCTACCGGTGGATGGATACCCCGCTGGGCGGATACTGGATGAAGTGGGAAGTTGTGGAATAACGCAGACAGCCTATGGCCGAGGCGGATGGTTGCCGCCGAAGCCATAGGCTATTTCTTTTTTGAATCATCAGGCGGCTGGAAATGTGCGCACATTTTCCGGGCCGCCTGATGATTTGCGCGGCCTTGTTTCAATGAATGAAGGGTTGTGGTATAAGGTGGGGGAGCTTATAGCCCCCGGCCCGGAGAGGATTATTTGCTGATGAAGACCTGTACGATATAGTAGTTGCCGGAGTTGTCGCGGCATACGGACAAGCCCACGTTCGTGTAGGTTTTGCTCAGAATGTTGTTGCGATGGCCTACCGAGGACATCAGGCCTACGAACGCCTTTTGCAGCGAACCGTAGCGCGCGATGTTTTCATTCGCTCCGCGGTACGAGATCCCCGCGGCCTTGAGCATATCGCGCACGGAACCCAGCGTGGGGGACTGATGGGCGAAGTAGCGATTTGCGATCATATCGGAGCACTTTGCCTTGGCGACGGCCGATATGGAGGAATCGAGGGTGTAAGGCGCAAGCCCCATCGCGGCGCGCTCTTTATTCATCATTGTGAGCAGTTCTTGTTCTTGCGTCGATGCGGAAACTGGTGTATAATTCACGCCGTTGGCTGCGGCGGTCGGCGCAGGGTAGGTGATTTTCACACAGGTTCCGCTGGAGCAGTCGTACTTCGTGGCTACATAGGCGGTTTGCGTCGTGGTGGAGACTGCGGGGCCGAGGCATACGCCGCCGGGGCAATTGGTACCGACCGGAAGATAGGTGTAGCCGGTTTGCGAAGTTGCCATGCCGGACGAGCCCGTGGAAACACAGGTTCCGCTGGAGCAATCATACCTCGTAGGCACGTAGGCATAGGCAGCCGAGGCGATCGGCGCGGATGCCGACAGAAGGGCGAGCAGTGTAAGGGCAACGGCGATGTTCCTAATCTTTCTCATGGGATCTTCCTCCTTATGCGGGCCGCTATGTTATTTATGGTGCAACCCGGAATGGTTCCCAGCTTACTCCATGCCATAACATGGGTGCAATGGTATTTGGCAGCGAGTTACCATGAGAAAACTTCCCAAACATGGGCATGTGTATGAAAGAGCGGTGCATGGGGAACATATCCGCGGCCGGAGCACATACAATATTTCGATCACGTCACTGAAATCAGGAGGATGTCCATGGGTTTGGTAAAATGTCCGCGATGCGAACTGAATTACATGCAAGATACCGACAAGTTTTGCACGGTCTGCCGCCGCGATATGCGGGGCGAAGAGGATGCGGCGGATGTGGAGCTGTGCACGGCGTGCGGCGAGCGCCCTGCCGCGCCAGGCGAAGATCTTTGTGTTTTGTGCCTGCGCGAAATGCACCGATCCGAAGGGCTGCAGATAGAAGCGGCGGCGGAGGCCGACACCGAGACGGCCATCGATCCCCTCTCTCCCAGCGATATCGAGGAAATGGAAATCGAAATCGAAATGGAGGAGGAGATTCCTTCCGGCGAACTCGGCGAGATCGACCGGGAATTGGGCATGGACGAAGAGGAAGAGATCGTTCCTGAAAGCCTGGAGCAGCTCGAGGAGCAGGAACTGAGCGAGACCGACGAAGAAGACGAGGAATGATGCGCGTCTTTGCGATCGGAGACTTGCATTTGCCCGGCGGACAGGAAAAGCCGATGCATGTGTTCGGTGATCACTGGGAGGAGCACTTTGAGCGCATTCGTTCCGACTGGCTTGCGAAGGTTGCTAAGGAGGATCTGGTGCTCATTCCCGGCGACATCTCCTGGGCGATGACGCTTGCACAAGCCGCGGACGACCTTCAGGCCATCGGATCTTTGCCGGGGCGCAAGATTATCTTGCGGGGCAACCACGATTATTGGTGGAGCTCCATAGGCCAGGTGCGATCCATGTTGCCCCACGGCATGTTCGCGCTGCAAAACGACGCCTTTTTGTATGATGATGTTTTAGTTGCGGGCGCCCGGGGTTGGCAGACGCCCGGCAGCCGTGATTTTCAGGCGCAGGATGAGAAGATTTATCTTCGCGAAGTGCAGCGCTTGGAGCTGTCGCTCAGGGATGCGCGAAGGCTCAGCGAAGGATTGCCGATCCTGGCGATGATGCACTATCCGCCGTTTAACGAGCGTCAGGAGGATAACGATTTTACCGATTTGTTCGCCCGGTTTGGCGTAGCGCAGGTGCTGTACGGGCACCTGCACGCAAAGAGCATCGCATCGGCGTTTCAAGGCATCCGGGATGGCGTGGCCTATCGGCTGGTCTCCTGCGATGCGCTGGATTTTTCTTTGGCGCACGTGCCGCACGGCGGCTAAACGGCGCGGTATCGCACTGGGCACTTGTTTTTGCCCTCGCATGAATTCATGCGAGGGCCTTTTCTTTTGGAGCAACTTAAAGTGCGCCAAGCCTTCCGCCGATGTGCCTTCGACAAAGAACAGAGGATGGAGCGCAATGCATTTAGAATACGAGAAAGTATGTTCGCAAGAACAAAAATTCGCATATATGATACGAACGTTTGTGCTGCATAAAGCTTTCATGCAAAAGAAAGCCTTACTTTTTTTGCTTTTTTGTATAATTAGGCTTGACAGAGAAGGAGAATGGGGTAAAGTGGAGAATAGATACAGACATGTGGTTGGATGTGGGTGAATGTGGGGATTTCCACAGTGTGTATAACCTGTGGATAACCAGTGAAAACCCAGCGAATAACCACAGATAAGCCGGTGGAGGAAAGGGGGATGCATGTGGCCGACCGTTTTTCGTATCATTACGAGCATACGCTCGATTCCAAGGGCCGCATCACCATTCCCGCCAAGTTCCGCGAACAGCTTGGCAATTCCATTTCGATGATGCGCGGGCCGGGGCCTTGCATCAGGCTTCTTTCTGTAAACGAATGGAACCGGGTCACCGCCAAGTACGCAGAAGTCGACGAAGATGAGAACCCCGAACTCTTCGATAAGATGCGCAAGCTCATCTCCACATCTATGGATGAGAACATACCCGATAAACAGGGCCGCCTGCTGATTCACCCAATGCTGCGCGAGCACGCCAAACTCGATAAAGACGTGGTCGTCGCAGGCATGGGGCGGCATGTGGAGCTGTGGGACAAAGACCGCTACTTTGCCTTTATTGGCGGAGACGAAACCTAACATGGCTGAATTTTCCCATGTGCCGGTGATGCTGAGTGAATGCATGCGCTGCCTGAACGTGCGCGAGGACGGCGTTTTCGTCGACGGAACGCTCGGCGGGGGCGGGCATAGCGAGGCGATGCTTAGGCTCGGTGCCCGGGTCATCGGCATCGACCGCGACGCCGATGCGATCAAGGCGGCAAGCGCGCGCCTCCTCCACTTTGCCCCACGCTTTACCCCGGTGCGCGGAAACTTTGCCGACATCCGCGAAATTCTTTTCGGGCTTGGGCTGCAAAAGGTGGACGGCGTGTTGCTCGACCTTGGCGTTTCCTCCCACCAGATCGATACGCCCGAGCGAGGGTTCAGCTACCACGAGGACGCCCCGCTCGATATGCGGATGGACGCTTCGCAAGCGCTCACCGCCGCTCACGTGCTCAATACCTATCCCGAAAGGGAGATTGCCCGGATCTTGCGCGAATACGGCGAGGAGAAGTGGGCCCTTAGAATTGCCAAATTTGTCGTAGCGAGAAGGCCGCTTAGCACCACCCAAGATTTTGTCGCGGTCATCGACGCCGCGGTGCCTAAGGCGGCCCGCGCAAAAGTTGCGCACCCGGCCCGGCGCTCGTTTCAAGGCGTGCGGATCGAGGTCAACTCCGAGCTTGCGATCCTTGAAGGCGCGCTCGATGCTGCGATGGATGTGCTGGGACCGGGTGGCAGGTTGACGGTCATCACATTTCACTCATTGGAAGATCGCATCGTAAAAAACACATTTCGCCGCATGGAAAACCCCTGTATTTGCCCGCCGGATATTCCGGTGTGCGTATGCGGAAGAAAGCCTTGTGCCAAGGTGCTTACGCGAAAGCCCATCGAACCCGGCGAGATGGAAATTGCTGACAACCCGCGCGCGCACAGTGCTAAGGTGCGCTGCGCGGAGCATATATAGGACGGAGGATGAATACAATGGCACAAAAGCGCAGCGATGCTTATGCAATAACGGACGGAGCGCTTGCCCTCCAAGAAGACGTGAACTACCGCGAAGCGGCAGAGCGCTATGGGCGGGATGATCGCAGGCCCGCACAGCAGCCGCGGGCGGAGGCAAAGCCCCGCAAGAGATCCAAGGCGGTATTGCTTGCGCTGTTGTTTTTTGCGGCGGCGTTTGCGCTGCTGATGCGCCAGATCGGGATCGAGCGCGAAATCGTAGCCCTGCACGATATGCGCACGGAACTGACCCAGGAGCAGCGGCGCGGCGAAGATTTGAGCCTGGAGTTGTCGCTAAAGATGGATATCGACAACGTGCAGCGTACCGCGAAAGAAGTTATGAACATGAACTACCCGGACGTGGAGATGACTCGATCGGTCGAGCTGCCCACGATTAAGACCGGCTCCACGATCGAAAAGGCCAACACTGTGGTCGACCAGGAAGAGACGGACGCGTTTGCTGCATGGCTTGACGGCATTGCAGAAAGCCTTGGCAGGTAGCGCGATAGGAGGTTGTTCCCTACGAATATAGAGCCAAGCATCTCGACGAAAAAACGGCTGGTCGTATTGATCGTCGTGATTGCTTTGCTTTTTGGCGCGCTCGCGGTGCGATTGGGGTATATACAGGTTGTGCAGGCGAAGGAACTTCAGGGGAAGGCCATGAGCCAGTGGACGCGCAACCTTACGCTGACCGCCAGCAGGGGTGAGATTACCGACCGCAACGGCAACGTGCTCGCGCAGAGCGCCAATGCTTCCACCATCCTCGTCGCACAGCAGCAGCTCAAGAGCGACACAATCCCCGACAGCGCCAAGCGCCTTGCCGAGACTTTGGGGCTTGACGAGGCAAGCGTATTGGAAAAGCTAAACGATACCACGAAGAAAGATCACATTCTCAAGCGCCAGGTCGACAAGGAAACCGCCGACGCCGTGCGGGCCCTAAACATTTACGGGGTGTACATTTCCGCCGACACCACCCGCAAATACCCGGCCGCCGATCTCGCCAGCCAGGTGATCGGCTTTGCCGATATTTCCGGCCAGGGGCAGACCGGCGTGGAGTTGGAATTCGATAAATACCTAAAGGGCAAAAACGGCAGCGTGCTTACCGAAATCGACCGCAGCCAAAGGGAGATGCCTTTTAACAACGACGAATACGTGGCGCCGGAGCACGGGTATAATGTCGCTTTGACGCTGGATTCCAACATACAGTATTTTGCGGCGACCGCCGCGCGCAAGGCGATGGAGGTAACCCAAGCAAAAAAAGTCTGGGCGGCGGTGATGGATGTTAAGACCGGCGAGCTGCTCGCCATGGTAAACGAGCCGACGTTTAACCTAAACGATCCCCCTAGAGACGATATGGAAATGCTCAATCAACTGACGCGCAACGGTATCGTCACCGATGCGTATGAGCCCGGCTCCACGTTTAAAATCGTCACCACCGCCGCGGCGCTCGATTCGGGCGTTACCAGCCTTAACGCGGGATATCAATGCACCGGCTCCATTCTGGTAGACGGCGACAAGATCCGTTGCTGGCGCACCGGCCTTCCGCATGGCCATCAAACGCTTACCGAAGCCGTGATGAACTCCTGCAACCCCGTGTTTGTGCAGCTTGCGCTCTCCATGGGTAGGGATCGATACTATGAATACCTGGGAAACTTTGGATTTGGACAAAAGACGGGCGTGCCGATTAGGGGCGAATCTTCCGGCCAGGTGATCTCGATTAAGTACGTCAAAGACGTCGACCTTGCGCGCATCGGCTTTGGCCAAAGCGTCTCGGTGACGCCGCTTCAGCTCATTACCGCGTGCAGTGCGGCGGTCAACGGCGGCAAGCTGTTAAAGCCCCGCATCGTCAAGGAAATCAGCACCCAAGATGGCGAAGTCGTCGAATCCTTTGAGCCCGAAGTCGTAGCGCAGCCTATTTCCGAGGAAACTTCCGCGATGATGCGGGGCATCCTGGAAGAGGTGGTCAAGGATGGCGGCGGGCGCAATGCGTACGTACCCGGCTATCGCATCGGCGGCAAAACCGGCACCGCGCAAAAGTACGACGACAGTGGGCGCATCATGAAGGATGTGCACGTGTCCTCCTTTATAGGCTTTGCGCCGATGGACGATCCAAAGATTGCCGTGCTGTTCGTGGTCGACGAACCCGGCGTGCGGCCGGATTTCGGCTCGACGGTCGCCGCTCCGTACGCGCGGGAGATCTTCGAGCAGACGCTGCCGTATCTGGGCATTCAACCGCGCTACGCCGAGGGCGAAAAAGAGCTGGTGGGCAAACAAGTTGAGGTTCCGGATCTTTCGGCATTTGCCACCGCATCCGAAGCGGAAGCGGCGCTTGGAGAAGCCGGCCTGCGCTTTATGCTCGACGGCGAGTCGGCCCGCCCGGTGATCGATCAGATGCCTGCGGCTGGAACCCTGGTGCCGGAGCAGTCGATCGTGGTATTGTATACGGACATTACGCCCGAGGAAGAGGCGTCGGAGCTGAACGTGTTCGTGCCGGACATCAAGGGCATGTCCATCGTGCAGGCCAACCGGGTTATGCGGCACGCGGGGCTCGAAATGCGCTTCACAGGCAGCGGGCTTGCGGTATCGCAATTTCCCGCGGCCGGCACCGAAGTCGCTCGCGGCTCTAGCGTGCAGGTAGTATTTGAGAAGCCCTGACGGGCTCAGGGAGGGATCCCATTTGTTGCTTTCCGCTTTATGTGGCGCTTATGAAGACGCTAAACTGCGCGGCGCCGATATCGACATTTCCGGCCTTTCGATCGATTCGCGCAAGGTAAGCGATGGCGATTTGTTTTTCTGTCTGCCCGGCATGAAGGTAGACGGGCATAAATTCGCCCCGATGGCGCTGGAGGCCGGCGCGGTAGCGCTGGTGGTGGAGCGGTGGCTCGACGTTCCGGTGCCGCAGATCCTCGTTGCCGATGCGCGTGCGGCCTGCTCGTACATGGCGCAGGCTTTTTACGGTTATCCGGCGCGGGAGATGACGATGGTGGGCGCGACGGGCACCAAGGGGAAGACGACCACCTGCTTTTTGATCAAGGCCATGGCCGATGCCGCGGGCCGCAAATGCGGGTTGATCGGCACGGCGGTGAATATGATAGGCTCCGAGGTGGTCACGGAAAAGATGACCACCCCCACCACGCCGGATCCGATCGAACTGCAAAGGCTTCTGCGCCGCATGGCGGACGAGGGCTGCACGATGTGCGTGATGGAGGTCACCGCGCACGCAACCCTTCTTCGGCGCGTAGAAGGCATGCGCTTTGACGCCGGGGTGTTTACGAATTTCTCGCAGGATCATTTGGACGATTTCGGCACGATGGATAACTACTTCGCATCCAAGCGCCGCTTCTTTTCGGATGAGTTTTGCGAGTGGGCGGCGGTGAATGCCGACGACAACCGCGCGGGAGATATCCTTAACGCAGGCACGCCCTGCACTACCTACGGCGTATCAAGGCCTGCCGACGCGTACGCAAGGGATATCGAGATAAGGGAAGGCGGCGTAAGCTTCACCCTTACGTGGGGATCGGCGCTTTTGCCGCTGCACCTTAGGCTTTCGGGGCTCTTTAACGTGTACAACGCGCTTGCCGCGGCGGTGGTATGCCTGCACCTGGGCATGTCTTCCGAGGTCGTCAAACGCGCTCTTGAGGGCGTCAAAGCCGTCCCCGGCCGGCTGGAAGTGCTGGAAACCGGCACGCCGTACCGCGTGATCCTAGACTATGCGCACTCGCCGGACAGCCTGCGCAATATTCTCGAGGCGATACGTCAGTTCACCACGGGCAGGGTCATCGCCGTGTTCGGCTGCGGTGGAGACCGCGATCATGCGAAGAGGCCGATTATGGGAGAGATTGCCGGTAGGCTTTCTGATTATGTGATTCTCACCTCCGACAACCCTCGCTCCGAACCGCCGATGGACATCATCCGTGCGATCGAGGAGGGGATTGAGCCGGGGAGCGCGCCGTACGAGATCATCGAAAACAGGCGTGAGGCAATTGAAAAGGCCCTGTCCATAGCCACGCCGGGCGATACGGTTGTGCTCGCCGGCAAGGGGCAGGAGGTCTATCAAGAAGTGAACGGAGTCAAGCGCCCGTTCGATGAGAAGAAGATCGTAGCCGAAATTCTCGGTACGCCATAGAGGATGTAGGCGCGCTACTAAAGAGCTCTTAAGGAGGAGCGAACCATGCCAAGGGTTATTGGAGTTATCCTGGTTTCGTTTGCGGTGATGTTGGTGCTCGGGCCGTTTTTCATCCCGCTTTTGCACAAGCTCAAATTCGGACAGCCGATTCGTTCGGACGGCCCGAAATCTCACGCCGTCAAGCAGGGAACGCCGACGATGGGCGGCATCATGCTCTGCATCGCTATCGCGCTTTCGGCCATGCTGTTCTCCTATCCCGAGGGCAGAATGGAAATCATGCTTCCGGGCGTACTATTCTCCTTGGGTTTTGCGCTGATAGGCTTTTTGGACGACTACCTTAAGGTGGTACGCAAAAACCCCAAGGGCCTGCGCGGCTGGTACAAGATTTTTTTCCAGATGCTTATCTCCACGGGGCTGGCTGTTTTTTGCTACCTACATCCGCAAATCGGCCCCAAGGTTTACGTGCCGTTTGCCGGCATCGAGTGGGATATGGGTATTTTCTACATACCCTTTGCGGTGTTCGTCATCATCGCAATGGTTAATTCCGCCAACCTCACCGATGGCGTGGACGGCCTCTTGGGCGGCACCTCGCTGATCATCAGCGCGACGTTTGCGGTGATCGCCCTGTTTGCGATCGGCCTTTTGGATGCGGGCATCGCCCGCAACATCGCCATACTCGCGGCGGCGGTCGCCGGCGCGTGCTTGGGCTTTTTGCGGTTTAACACATACCCCGCGCGCATCATCATGGGCGATACCGGTTCGTTTTTGCTGGGAGGCTCCATCACCTTTATCGCGTTGGCGCTGAAGCTGCCGCTGCTTTTACCCATTGCATGCGTGATGTTCGTGGCTTCCAGCGTGTCGGATATCATCCAGATCGGCTATTTTAAGTTGACGCATGGCAAGCGGGTGTTTCGCATGGCGCCGCTGCACCACCACTTTGAGCTGGGCGGCATGTTGGAAACGCAGATCGTGGCGATGTACATGATCATCACATTTATCGCATGCCTCGTCGCGCTGTGGGGAGTTTCGGCGTAGCGCAAAGAGGCCATCCGGGCGTGGAGCCGCGTCGGCCGATTGGGAAAAGCCGGCAAGTGGGGAAGGAGAACAGCATGGATTTTCAAGATAAGCGCGTATTGATTGCCGGGCTCGCCCGCTCAGGCCTTGCAGCCGCACGGCTGCTCTGCGGGCATGGCGCCAAGGTACTGCTATACGACCAAAAAATGGAAATGCCCGCGGCGCAGGAGGCTATGAACGACCTTCCCGTCGAGTGGCACCTGGGGGATGAGCCGCTTGCGCTCGCGCTTTCGTGCGATCTTACAGTGTTAAGCCCGGGCATTCCGGTACAAAGCGCGTGGATTGTGGATGCCAAGGCGCGGGGCAAGGAGATCATCGGCGAGATGGAGCTTGGGTATCTGATGTCCAGAGGCACGCTGATCGCCATTACTGGCACCAACGGAAAGACGACCACCACGTCCCTTGTAGGTGAGTTGTTTAAAAACGCAGGAAAGCTTACGCACGTAGTGGGCAACATCGGCAACCCTATAACATCCGTCGCGGACGATACCCACCCGGACGACGTGATCGTCGTCGAGGTATCCAGCTTTCAGCTCGAAACGATCGAGAGCTTTCGTCCTACGGTCAGCGCGGTGCTCAACATTACCGAGGACCATCTAAACCGCCACGGTACGATGCAGGAATACATACGCCTCAAGGCGCGCATTTTTGAAAACCAGCGCGCGGGGGATTTTGTCGTGCTTAACTGGGACGACGCAACCGTGCGCGCGATGGCAAAGCAGGCCGTGTGCAAGGCTATTTTCTTTTCGGCGAAGGAGATTCCGCCGATCGGCGCATGGGTGGAGGACGGCAAGATCTTCTACGGATCGCGTGGGGACGATAACGTGCGCGCGCTGTGCGACGTAACCGATGTGCGCATCCCCGGCGCGCATAACTTGCAAAACGCGTTGTGCGCCTCCGCTATCGCCATGGCGCTGAACGTGCCGCCTCCGGTGGTTCGCCATACGCTGCGCACTTTTGCGGGCGTGGAGCACCGCATCGAGACCGTGCGCGAGCTTAGCGGGGTTAAGTACATCAACGATTCCAAGGGCACGAACGTCGATTCATCGGTGAAGGCCGTGGAGGCGATGGATCGTCCCACCGTGCTCATCGCCGGCGGATACGACAAACACACGGATTTTTCGCCGTTTGCCGCTGCCATCGCGGCGGGGAAGATCCAAAGAGTCGTGCTGCTGGGCGAGACGGCGGATCAAATCGAGGCTGCGCTGCTCAAATGCGGGTATGAAGCGGTGCTGCGCGCGCATACGATGAAAGAGGCGGTGGAGTCGGCGCGTGCCGAGGCGGTCGAAGGCGGCGCGGTTCTCCTGTCGCCGGCGTGCGCAAGCTTCGATATGTACGAAGATTACGAGGCGCGCGGCAGAGATTTTAAGCGCATCGTCGCCGAGTTGCGCGAGTGAGCGAATGCCGCTCGTGGGGCGAAGGAAGCGTTCCGAGGGCCGCAATCAGCGAGTCATAAATTACGCCGGGAGGGGCAGCCGTGCAAAGACAGGCCGCAAGGAGGCAGCCGGATAGGGAGCCCGACAGGGATGTGGAAAGATACACATCTCCCTTTTCGTCCTCTTTCGAGCAGAGGGAACGCCGCCCTGCGCGGCGCAAGAAGATTTCCGGGGCAAAGAAGAGGCCTCCGGTGCAAAGGCCGCGCCCCGACAGGGATGAAAGGCCGCTTCCCGGCATTCCGGATGGAACCCGTAGAGGCGCGTTCGATATAAGCCTTGCGGGCGTCGCGCTGTTGCTAGTTGTGTTGGGGCTGATGTTCGTGCTCTCTTCATCGAGCTACACGGCGGGCATCAAGGGGGATTCGTTCGCGGATTTTCGCTCGCAGCTGATGTGGGCGGTGGTGGGCCTTGGCGGCATGATCGTTATGACGATTGCCGATTACCGCTTTTTGCGCAACGCCAAGTTCGTGTGGCTCGTGATGGGCGTGACGATCACCCTGCTCTTGCTGCTGATGATCCTGCCGCGCACGGGCTTTGTGCTTACTTCGCCCAAGATCAACGGATCGCGGCGTTGGATTAGAGTGATGGCGGGCAATACGGTTCTTTTGTCGCTACAACCCTCCGAGCTTGCCAAATTTGCGCTCATCCTGTTTTTAACCGTGAAGCTTTCCAACCGTCCCAAAGATCTGCCGCATTTCACCCGATCCATTTTGCCCTGCTTTGCGGTGGCGGGCGTGTTTTTCGGACTGGTAATGCTCCAGCCCAACCTATCCACTGCCGGAACGCTCATGATCGTCACCATCATCATCCTGTTCGCGTCCGGAGTGTCCATCAAGCAGCTATTTGGGCCGATTATGGTACTGATTCCCATCGCCATAGCGCTGGTGGTGCTCGAGCCCTACAGGTTCGACAGGTTTCTTTCCTTCAGGGATCCGTGGAGCATGGCGGGTGACGAGGCGTATCAGCTGATTCAGAGCTTTTATGCGTTGGCAAACGGCGGCTTGTTCGGCACGGGCTTTGGCATGTCGCGCCAGAAGCACTCGTTCTTGCCCTATGCCTCCAGCGACTTTATCTTCGCCATCGTCGCCGAAGAAGTCGGCTTTATCGGCGCGCTGGTAATTCTACTTTTATTCCTGGCGTTGATTTACTTCGGCTTGCGTACGGCCATGCGCTGCCCCGACAGGTTTGGTACGCTGCTCGCGACGGGGCTTACCGCGCTTATCGCCGTGCAGGTGATTATCAATATCGCCGTGGTTACCGGCTCTATGCCTACCACCGGCTTGCCGCTGCCGTTTTTTACCGCCGGCGGAACTTCGCTGGCGATCTTTATGACGGAGATCGGCATTTTGTTGAGTATTTCCCGGCACAAGCGCATCACCGACACGTAGGCGGAGCGCACTACGCTCCGAAATCCCAGCGTTGCGACGCTGGGATTTTTTACGCTGCGTGGGGCTTCCTACCTTCCAAAGAAACTGAGGTTTCTTTGGAAGGTAGGAAGAACGGGGAACATGGGCTCCGTGTCTTCTTCGTCGTTCTTAATCCATAAAAGCGCCGCAACGGTTTTATGGAAGAGGAAAAACGAAGAACGCGCGCTTCGGCTTCTTATCTCGTCGCTTTTCTCAATCCTCAAAACCGCCGCAGCGGTATTGAGTAAAAGGAGGTTTTACGCACCGCCAGTTCCCTTAAACGCCGCAGCGTTTAAGGGAACGGAGCGCAGTGTAAACCGACGCGGTAACCGGTTTTCTCTTTCCGCCATAGATTGATGTGTGTATGGTGGAAGGAGGACGCTTATGAATGCATTGAAGATCACGGGCGGCCATCGCCTGGAGGGCGATACCCTTGCCGGGGCCGCAAAGAACGCGGTGCTGCCGATCATGGCTGCGAGCATACTCACCGCCGGTCAGGTTCACCTCAGGAAGGTGCCGAACCTTTCCGACGTAAGGAGCATGCTCGGCATCCTGCATACGCTGGGGTTGCGCGCCGAGCGGGCAGGAGAGGATATCGTGATCGAAGGCTCGGGCGCCGCGGGCTTTCAAATGCCCGAAGGGCTTTCCAAGGAAATCCGCTCATCGATTTTCATGCTCGGCCCCATCCTCGCCAGGCACGGTCAGGCTACGTTTACATATCCCGGTGGCTGCGAGATCGGCCTGCGCCCGATCGACCTGCACCTAAGCGGCCTTCGCGCGCTGGGCGCGACGGTGCGCGAAGAGGGCGGGCTCATTCATTGCAGCGGCAAGCTTCGGGGTGCGGATATCCATTTGGATTACCCTTCGGTGGGCGCTACGGAAAATATTATGATGGCGGCGGCTACGGCGCAGGGCCTCACGATCGTTTCCAACGCGGCCCGCGAGCCCGAGGTGGAGGACTTGGCGCTCTTCATCAACCGCATGGGCGGAAAAGTGCACGGCGCGGGCGGGGATAGGATCGTCATTGAAGGCGTAAAAGAATTGCACGGGGTAGAGTTTCAGCCGATGCCCGACCGCATCGTCACCGGCACGCTTTTATGCGCGGCGGCGATTACGCGCGGGGATATACTCGTTCGGGACGGCAAGGCGCAGGATATGGCCGGCGTACTCGCCAAGCTTCGAGAAACCGGCTGCAAAGTTGATGCGGGGCCGGATGGCGTGCGCCTTAGCTGCGCATCCCGCCCTCTGTCGGTACGCTCGCTCGAAACATCGCCCTACCCGGGCTTCCCAACCGATATGCAGGCGCAGATGGTCGCGATGCTCGCTACCTGCCAGGGCATCGCCGCCGTCAGCGAAAATGTGTTTGAAAACCGGTTCGGGCATGTGAACGAGCTCAAGCGCATGGGCGCGGATATCGTCGTACACGGCCGCCTTGCGCTGGTGCGCGGCGTGGAAAAGCTCGATGGCGCGGTGGTATGCTCCCGCGATTTGCGGGGCGGAGCGGCGTTGGTGCTCGCGGGGCTTGGCGCGCAGGGTGAAACGGTGGTGGAGAACGCGCAGTACATCGACAGGGGCTATGCGGGCCTTGAGCATACGCTCAGCTCGCTAGGGGCAAAGATCGAACGGATTTGAGGGCTGAGGCGTTTACCAATTGCATGCTGCAGCCTAAATTTTTCTGCCGGAAAAAAGCAAGTTGAGCAGTGGGTACAAACCCGCATCAAACAGCTGATTCCAAGGATCCATACCTTAGGAGCGCGCGGCACGGCATGGTGTCGCGCACTCGTCGCCGTCCCACCGCTATCTGTGCGCTAAAGGTTCCTTTCCGCTTCAAAGGTCGTTTCATAGAGTCGTTACATAGAATTCGGCGCCATGGGAAAACTATGGTAGCCGGGGGAGAGAAACTTCGTTGAAGGTCAAATTGTTGCTCTCGGTGCTCCTGCTGATGGTGATCATCGCCGGGTCCATCTTGCTGGAGCAAGAAGTGCTCAGGCTTCACGCCGTCGTCGTGAACGGCTGTGAGACGCGTCCGCCCGAAGAGGTGACCGCGCTTGCGGATGTAGCCTATGGAGAAAGCATCTTTGCCATTAAGCTTGAAGACGTAAAGGCAAATGTGGAGCGAAGCCCGTACTATCGCGTAGACGGCATAAAACGCCTGTACCCCGATAAGATCCAGGTGAGCGTACACGAGCGAAGGCCGCGGGCCGTGGTGCTGTTCATGGGCGCCTATCTTATCATGGATGAAGAGGGTTTTGTGCTCGAAATCCGTCAGGACAAGGGCTATGCTCAATGTCCGATGGTCAGTGGGCTTAAGATCGAAACGTACGGCGTGGGGCAGCAGGTGCGCTCCTCCGACGGGCTGCAGGTGCCCGCGATGAAAGAGGTTTTGCTGGCCCTGGAGCGGCAGGATGTGACCCGCTACGTGTCGCAAATCTTGATGGACAACGCGGTGGACATCCGCATGATGACGACGGACGGCTATCGCGTAATGCTCGGAGATGCGGATCAGCTCGACGGCAAACTCGGCTGGCTGGTTAAGACGCTTGGAGCACTGCGCTCGGAAGGTCTGTACGGCGGTACGGTTTATGTAAGCGCCGCCAATGCATCGTATCTGCCCCTCGATGCGGGCGCGCAGACGGAAGGTACGCAAGAGGGCGATTTTCTGTGGCCGGACCAGGGAAATGGGCTGCCCGTTGCGACGCCGGGCGATGCGGAACCAAACGCGGCGACGCCAAGCGATATCGCGCCGGACGGCGCGGCGCTTGGCAGCGCCACGGATGAGGAGAGCGCGCAAAGCGGCGATTGATGCTCTCCGCCATGTAAGGAGGGCTTCTTTTTTGTCTCGATGGAATTCCGGCGCGCTTATCATGGCTGCCGGGGTGGCGATTGGCCTGATCGCCGTATCGCCGGTGGGCAAGGCCACCGCGCCAAGCGTGCAGCGGGCACAGGATCTATCCGGAACGGTGGCCGTGCTCGAGCAGGAAAATGCGTCCCTGCTTGCGCGCGTAAGCGAGCTCAACGAGCGGCTCAGGGCATACGAAGCATCGCAGAACGACCTGGGGGCGATGCAAGAGCAGGTGGCCGAATCGCTCAGGCTCGCGCGCATGGAGGCGGGCCTTGTGGAGCTTTATGGGCCTGGGCTCGTCGTTACGATCGATAACCTGGTGCTGTCGGCTACGGGGCAAGTTGTGAAAACCGTGCAGGATGAGGATTTGCTGGCGATCGTCAACGAGCTGAACGCGGCGGGGGCCGAGGCTGTTTCGATCAATGGCGAGCGCGTCGTATCGGTTACCGAAATTCGTACTGCAGGCAATTTTATCAACGTCAATACGCGTTCGCAAGCGCCCCCGTTTAGGATTCATGCGATCGGAGACCCGGAAACCCTGTCCGCCGCGATGCATCTGCACGGCGGAATTATCGATACGTTTTCACAAATCGCCCGCATTGAAGCTTATACGGCGGAAGCGTTGACGATCCCCGCGTACCGCGGCGCGATCTCCTTTCGCTTTGCGCAGGCGGCGGGCGAATGATGCGCGCGCATCTTTTGGGCGCCGTGGCGGGGATGCTGTGCGGCTGTCTGCTGGCCTTTGCCGCGCACGGCGCGTACATGGCGCGGCAGGAACACACAGGAGAAACCGCGGCGCTTATCGCCCGGGAGCAGGAGCTTACAAAGCAGCAAAACGAGCTTCGGCTGACGGTCGATGCGCTGGGCCGCGAACTTGCGGCGGCGGGTTCTGATGAAAGCATTGCGAATTTGCTCGGCGAACTCGCCTCCGTGCGGGAACAGAGCGGACTTACGGATATGCGAGGCCCGGGCGTGGAGGTCGTGCTTGACGACGCGCCAAGCGATGCTATTCGGCCGGGAGAGGATATCAACGCCTACATTGTACACGATGTGGATGTGCTAAGGGTGGTGAACATGCTCAGGGCGGCCGGCGCGGAGTGCGTGTCGATCAACGGCGAAAGGCTTTTATCCACATCGCGCATACGCTGTGGGGGGCCGACGATTCGCGTGCGCGAGAGGCCCTTAGCGGCGCCGTTTGTGATCAGCGCAATCGGGGATGCCCAGGCGATGTCGGACATTTTGACGGCGCGCGCGCCGGACGGTGGTATGAGCGAGCTAGAAATTCTGCGCTTTTTCGGCGTGCGCGCCGAGGTGCGCCGCGTGAAGGAAATTACCGTGCCACGCTATCGGGACGAGCTTTCATACCGCTATGCAAAGGTGGTGGACTAGGGTGTGGTGGTTACTTGGGCTTGCACTGGGCGCGGCGCTTGGCATGCTGCTTCCGGTGCCGCTGCCGGCCGGCACGCAGGTTTACGCCGCGATGGCCGCGCTGGCGGCCGTAGATTCAGCCGCGGGCGGCGCGCTCGCCAGGCAGCGCGGCGAATTTTCGTCCAGAGAGTTTTGGGAAGGCATGATGACCAGCGCTCTTTTTGCCTGCGCGGTTGCGTGGCTTGGCAAGGCGCTCGATGTGCAGCTGCATCTTGCCGCGGCGGCGGCGCTGTGCCTGCGCGCATTCCACAGCCTGTCTCAGCTGCGCAAGGGGCGCAACGTTCGAGAGGTTTTGCCTTCACAGCGCTTGCAAAAGCCTTAAAATCGCCCGATTCATGGAAAAAGGCTTTTCATTCCACGCCCTGTGCGCTATAATAATGTGATCATGTGGGTCGGAGTTACGAACCGGGGAGGGTGAGGATGAAGATCACGGCTTCGGCGATAGAATTCGGCACATCCAAAATTGTCGCGCTGATCGGCGAGGGGAACGGCACGAACCCGGCGGATTTGCTAGGTTCCGGCACGATCCCTTACGATGGCTTTTTGGATGGTCAATGGAACTCGCCCGACGAGGTCGTCAATGACTGCATACGGCGCGCGATCGAAGAGGCGGAAAACGCTGCCCAGCAGAAGATCGAACAAATTCACGTTGGCGTTCCCGGCGAGTTTATTCGCGTTGATGTAAAAGAAGTGGAGCTCATACTTTCGGAAGCGGGCCGCAGGGTTACCGTGGAGGATGTCGACAGGATTCTTGCGGACGCGATGGACTACAAGGCCCAATCCGGTCAGATCATCCACCGCAACCCCGCCTGGTTTTCCGTGGACGACAAGCGCACCATGGAGCCCGTCGGAGCCAAGGGGCAGGCGCTTCGGTGCATGGCCACGTTTGTGATTGCCGACGCGGCGTTTGTGAAGGATATTACCACCCGCCTGAGCGGCCTGGGCATTAGGATTCGCGAATTTGCGTCCGCATCTTTGGGCGAGGCGCTGATGCTCATTCCTCCCGAAGAGCGGGACAAGCAGGCGGTGCTCATCGACGTTGGGTATATTTCCACCGAGGTGATGGTGGTCGAGGGAGATGCGCTCGTATTTCACAACGTGCTTCCCGTAGGAGGAGGGCACATCGCTGCAGATCTCGCGTATGGGCTCGAATGCCCGATGTCCGTCGCCGAACAGATCAAGCGCAAGTTTACGCTGGGCGCGGCCCCCATGGCAAGGATAGATGCGACGGACCCCGATGGAGAGCCCGTATCGTACGAAGGGGATTTCGTGCGCGCAATCATCGAGGCCCGTGTGGACGAAATCGCCCAGATGATTCAAGATAGCTTAAGTTCCGTGGGGCTTATGTTGTCGCCGCGGAATATGTACTATCTTACCGGCGGAGGTTTGGCGATGATGCGCGGCGGGCGCGAATATCTATCGGCGCAGCTTGAGCGCTCCGTCAAGGCCCCGTTGCCGCTGGCGTCCAAACTCAACAGCCCCATGTACTCCTCGGGCCTTGGGCTTCTGGAGCTCGTATACGAATCTCTTGCGCAAGAGGACGAAGGAGCTTCGGAAGGCGGCGCGCTAAAAAAGGCCGGCGCGTTTCTGAAGGCCTTCTTTACGCAATAGGACGGCAATTAGGAACCATGTCGATAGGGTAGCAACCGATAAGGGGGATGTACGTGCTCGAATTTGATGTTGAACAGGCAGGCGGCGCGCAGATAAAGATCGTTGGCGCGGGCGGCGCGGGCAACAACGCGGTGAACCGCATGGTCGAATATGGCCTTCGCGGCGTCGAGTTTGTGGCCATCAATACGGATAGGCAGGCGCTCACGCTCTCCAAAGCCGGACAAAAAATCCAGATTGGCGAGAAGCTTACCAAGGGGCTCGGCGCCGGCGCGGTACCGGAGGTGGGCCGTAAAGCCGCCGAGGAAAGCCGCGACGAGATCGCCTCGGTGCTCAAGGGCTGCGATTTGGTGTTTGTTACCGCGGGCATGGGCGGCGGTACCGGCACGGGGGCCGCGCCTATCATCGCCCAGATTGCTAAAGAACTGGGCGTTTTAACGATAGGCGTCGTAACCAAGCCCTTCCCATTTGAGGGCAGGCAGCGCATGAACAACGCCGAAGCGGGCATCATGGAGCTTAAAAATGCCGTGGATACGCTGGTGGTGATTCCCAACGAGAAGCTTTTGCAGGTCGTGAGCAAGGATACCAGCATGCTCAACGCGTTCAAGCTCACCGACGATATCTTAAGGCAGGGCATTCAAGGTATTTCCGACCTGATTGCCGTGCCCAGCATGATCAACCTCGACTTTGCCGACGTCAAAACCATCATGGAGGCGCGCGGCATGGCGCACATGGGCATTGGCGAGGGCAAGGGCTCCGACGGCATGATCAACGCCGCCAAGCTGGCCATTCAAAGCCCGCTGCTCGAAACATCCATCGACGGCGCGCGCGCGGTGCTTGTAAACGTGACTGGCGGCTCGGATTTGGGCATTTTAGAAGTCAACGAAGCCGTGACGCTCATCAAGGCCGCTGCCGACGACGATGCGAACATCATCTTTGGCGCGGGCATCGACGAGACGCTGGAGGACGAGGTGCGCATCACTGTGATCGCCACCGGTTTTGAGGACGATCCCCGCAAGAACATGGGGTCGATCGACTTCATGGGCAGACGGCCGGTTACGCCGGTGGCGCCGGCGGTATCTCCCGTAGCCCCTCAGCCGGCAGCCTCGGCGCCGTTTGCGCAGGCTTCCGTGGCGACATCGCAGCCGTCATCCGCCTCATCGGACGAGCCCTATGACGACGCCCCGGTTGTAGAGCGCCAGGGCCGCCGTCCATCCGTCGAACCGGATATCCCCACGTGGGTGACCGGCGGCGAGCAAGCAAGGAATAGCGACATTACCGCCAGGCCTTCGCCGCGCCCCGCTTCCGGGCGCGTATATGGCGAGGACGACCCGCGCGCGCCGCGCGGAGGGGCCCGGGAAAGCGAATATCGCGACCCTGAGCCGCCCACCCAGCCACAGCGCAACAGTGGCTTTAACCCGGATGTCCCCGCGTTTTTGCGCAGGAAGCCCAAACAGTAGGAGATTCGCACTGCCTCGTCGGTTTGCACTACGCTCTGAAATCCCACCAAACTGCGGTATGGTGGGATTTTTTACGCTTCGTGAAACCTCCTCTTTCCAAAGAAACTGAGGTTTCTTTGGAATTAAGAAGAACGGAGGGGAACGCGCGCCCTCGTTTCTTACGTTGTCGTTTATCTTACTCCTCAAAACCGCCGCAGCGATTTTGAGGAAGAGGAGGAGCGGCAGAAGCGAGGGATATGAAGCTCGCGACGACGTCGGTTTGTCGCTGTGTGAAGAGGAAGAACGAAGAACGTGCGTCCTCGTTTCTTACTTCGTCGTTTATCTTACTTCTCAAAACCGCCACAGCGGTTTTGAGAAGGAGGAGAAGCGGCGGAGTGAACGAGCTTGCACACCGTAGTGTGGAAGCGAGCGATACGCAGCCCGCGCATCCCCGCGTCTCCTGCTCCGTCGTTCCTAATCCATAAAAGCGCCACAGCGGTTTTATGGAAGAGGAGGAGCGGCGGAGTGAACGAGCTTGCACACCGTAGTGTGGAAGCGAGCGATACGCAGCCCGCGCATCCCCCGCGTATCCTGCCCCGTCGTTCCTAATCCATAAAAGCGCCACAGCGGTTTTA
>JAVBNW010000135.1:0-36567 GCA_031551255.1 Eubacteriales bacterium
GGATTTCGGAGCGTAGTGCAAACCGACGAGCCGCTCCTCCTCTTCCTCAAAACCGCTGTGGTGGTTTTATGGATCAAGAATGACGAAGAAGAGGGCGCGAAGCATGCGTTCTTCCTTCTTCTTTCTCCCACAAAACGCTGAGGCGTCTTGATGGAGTAAGAAAAATGACGCAGATGGCACGGAGCCCACGTTCCCCGTTCTTCTCAATCCCAAAGAAACTGAGGCTTCTTTGGGAAGAGGAGGTTTCACGCAGCGCAAAAAATCCCACCATACCGCAGTTTGGTAGGATTTCGGAGCGCAGTGCAAACCGACGAGCTATACTAGCATCGAAAAAACCAGCTCGGAATATGCCGCTGGATCCTCCACCGCAAGGCCGGCCATCAACTTTGCCTGCTGGTACAGTATTTTTGCGATGCCCTCCGCCTTCTGTGCGTCGCCTTCCCACAGCTGCGCAAGCCTTTCCACCACCGGATGCGCGGGATTGAGCTCCACAATGCGCTCTGCCGCAGGGGCGGAATCGGGCTGAACTGCTTTGAGATACTTCTCCATCTCAAAGCTGAGCGCGCCGCCCGCCGTCAGGCACACAGGCTGATTGCGCAGCTTGTTTGTCAGCCTCACTTCCTTAATTTCGTCGCCGATCGTCTCTTTGAAGAAATTAAGCATCGGCTTTAGATCCTTTTCCTTCTCCTGAACCTCTTTCTTCTCCTCGTCGGTTTCCAGGCCCAGGTCGTCGCGGTTGACGGACGCGAAGGGCTTATCGGCATAGCGCATCAGCGTCTGCGCTACGAACTCATCCACCTCGTGCGTGAAGCACAGAATTTCATAGCCCTTCTCGCGCACCGCCTCGGCCTGTGGCAGCGATTCGATCAGGGCGATGCTCTCGCCGGTGGCATAGTAGATCGACTTTTGATCTTCCTTCATGCGGGAAACATATTCCGCGAGCGTCACCTGCTTTTTTTCGATGGAAGAATAAAACAGCAATAGATCCTGCAAGTCGTCTTTTTTCATGCCGTAATCCGACACGACGCCGTATTGAAGCGACAAGCCGAACTGCGCGTAGAATTCTTCGTATTTTTCGCGCTCGTCGCTCAGTAGACGCGCAAGCTCCGCACGGATCTTTTTATCGATGTTGCTCGCGATCACCTTAAGCTGCCGATCGTGCTGCAACAGTTCGCGCGAAATGTTGAGCGAAAGGTCGGGAGAATCCACGACGCCGCGCACAAAGCGGAAGTGATCGGGCAGTAGGTCGGCGCACTGTTCCATGATCAGCACGCCGCTGGAATATAGCTGCAAACCCTTCTGAAATTCCTTTGTATAAAAATCGTAGGAGGTCTTGGCGGGGATAAACAGCAGGGCTTTATAGGTGATCGCCCCTTCGGCATCGACGCTTAACCGCGCAAGGGGCTCCTGATAATCAAAAAACTTGTCGCGGTAAAAACTGAGATACTCTTCCTCGGTCACCTGTGCCTTGGGCCTTTGCCAAATCGGCACCATGCTGTTGAGCGTCTCGTTTTCGACGACGGTCTCCATTTCATCTTTTTCGCCACCCTCCTTAAGGCGGGTGTGCTCGCGGTCCATGCGGACGGGGTAGCGGATATAATCGGAATATTTTTTAACGAGCGAAGCCAAGGTGTGCTCCTGCAAGAAATTTGTATATTTTTCGTCTTCCGTATCTTCTTTTATGTGCATAACAATATCCGTGCCGGCGGCCGCTTTCTCGCAGGGCTCCATGGTGTAGCCGTCCGTCCCCGAAGATTCCCAGCGCCACGCCTCATCGGAGCCATATGCGCGGCTTAATACCGTCACCCGGTCGCTCACCATAAACGCCGAATAGAAGCCAACGCCGAACTGCCCGATGATGTCGATCGGGTTGTCCGCATCTTGCGCGGCGTCCTTGCGCAGGTTTTGCTTAAAATCCAGTGAGCCGCTCTTGGCGATCGTGCCCAGGTTGTCCTCCATCTCCGCGCGCGTCATGCCGATGCCATTGTCCGACACCGTAAGCACGCGGGATGCCTCGTCGCGCTTAAGCTCGATCGCAAAATCCGAACGGCTCATGCCTACGCTGCTGTCGGTCAACGCCTTATAGCACAGCTTGTCCAGCGCATCGCTGGCATTGGAGATAATCTCGCGCAGAAAGATTTCCTTATGTGTATAGATCGAATGGACCATCAAGTCCAACAGCCGCTGTGATTCGGCCTTGAATTCCCTTTTTTCCAAGTCAAACTGCCTCCCCTCAAACTTTAGCACTCGGCTGGCCAGAGTGCTAACCGATCTTAGTTTACCTCGATATCCGTGGCTCGTCAAGCGTCTACCATGCAAGAGCATGCTACTATAAACCTTGACATTTTCCACAAGCTTGCGTTCCTAAAATGCGCACTTTTGGCCGGATTTTCATGAATATATGTGCGATCGTCGCGCCAAAGAATTGCATGCCTATAACCTTTCTCCCCCGGATTCGCCACTTCCCGTTTACGTTACCATGATAAGATTCATGTGCTGCGCTTGCGCGGCGGCAACGTATAGCAAGGAGGACGGACTATGAAAAAGACAATGGCACTTTCCATCGCAGTGTTGCTCGCATGTCTGATGCTTGCCGGATGCGGCGGCGATAAGGCGGCCGGCGCGGATGCCAAGGGCGGCGTGGCCGGAACCACTTGGGTGCTGGACAGCATCGAAGTAGCGGGCCAGAAAGTTTCGGGCGCCGACATGACCACCATCGTAGGCGAGATTACTTATCAGTTCAAAGACGGCGGCGAGTTGACGGCCACCGTGGCCGGCGTCGAAGGTACCGGCACGTACAGCGAAAACGGCAACAAGATCTCCATCGACGACGGTACGCAGAGCGTCGAAGCCACCATCGATGGCGATACCATGACCTTCGATATCGAAGGTATGAAGATGGTTTTCGTCAAGAAATAAACCCTTGTTCCATATAGACTTCGAACGCGGCGCACAAGCGCCGCATTTTTTATGCGTCGTTATACCCGATGCAATTCATGCATTGCCCATGGTCAAAATGCCCATACTATCCAGGCCATGATACGATATGATGAAAAACATCCGGCCTTTGATGCGCATTTAAGCCCCGAGGCGCTGGAAGCTCACATTCGCGATGTGAGTTCTTTACCCGCGCATTCACAAAAGCGCGCCGGCGCCTTGGGCGGCGCGCTCGCTTCCTTGCGCCGCTCCTTTATGACGATTGCGGAATGCGCCCGCGAGGGCGAGGATCTGCTCGCCGCCTCCGCCTGGCTTTTAGATAACTACCCATTTTTAGAAGAAGAAATCGCGGGCGCCTCGCGCGGGCTCAAGCGCCAAACGCCGTTGCCCGCACTTTCCTCCGGAGAGATACGCGTTCTTAGGCTCATGCGCGAGGCAGTCGCCCATACCGACGCCACGATCGATTCAACCGTCATCGCCGGCTGCGCAAAGGCTTATTTATCTTTGCGCTCGCTGCGCATGGGCGAACTTTGGGCCCTTCCCAGATTTGCCGCCTCCGCGCTGCTCGAAGCGGCGGCAAATGTCGCAGCTGCTGCAGCGCGTTCCCAAAGGGAACGCATGAAGGCGGACGCCTACGTTCATAAAGTGGAAGATGGGGCCGATGTGCGCCTGAGTGAGGCGGATCTTAAGAACCCTATCATCATCGAGCATATATGCGCCCGCCTACGGGAAGCCGAGGTGGGGCAAGGCCTCGCATGGCTGGACGAGCAATTGTCGGCACAAGAGGTGGATCGCGATAGGATGGTCGCCGCCGCACACCGACTGCAATCCCTTTGGCAGCTGCGCATTGCAAACTGCGTCAAATCCTTGCGCGCGCTCAAAGAGCTGAACTGGCAGCCGCTATTTGAAGAGCTTTCGGCAGTGGAAACGGTCTTGCGCGATGAAAGGGCGGGCGTATACCCACGCATGGACTTCGCATCGCGCGACGTCGTGCGAAAAGCGGTGGAAAACCTCGCGCGGGGCCATTCCTGCCCGGAAGAACAGGTTGCCCGCACCGCGAGGGCGCTGGCCGACGCCTCTTCCGACCGCGAGGCGCACGTGGGGTATTATCTTCTTGATGAAGGGAAATACACCCTTTCAGAAAGCCTTCGCACGCCCAAATTTGGAACCCGCTTGCGTCTTTTTGCCGAAAGGCATGCCAAAGGCCTGTACATGGGGGCCGTATGGCTTCTTTCTTGGGCGATTCCGGCGGCAATTTTACCGTGGCAGGGCGCGTTGGTCGCCTTGCTAAGCAACCTGCCCGCAACTTCGCTCGCGCAACGCTGGGTTGGCGCTCTTGCGCGCAAACTTTTCCCCCCGCGCATTTTGCTAAAGTTGGATTTTGAAAACGGCATCCCCGAAGACGCGGCGACGGCCATTGTCGTTCCAACGCTACTTACGTCCCCCGCGCAGGCCCGCAAGCAGGCAAGGCAGCTGGAAATCTATCGTATCGCCAACCGCGGCGACAACTTGTGCTTCATGTTGCTTACGGATTTCGCCGACCACGACGCCTATGAGAAGGATGGCGATCAGGAGGTTCTCGGGGCCGCGCGCGAAGAAATTGAAGCGTTACGCGAACAGTATGGCCCGGTGTTCGGCATTTTGCACCGGCCCAGAATGTGGAACGAAGGGCAGGGTCGCTACATAGGCCGCGAGCGCAAGCGCGGCGCGCTGGAAGATTTAAACGCCTATATGCTGGGCAAGAATGACGGCGCTTTTTGCCTGGAACTGCCGCCGGATATGCTCAAGCGCTGCCCATTTGTGCTGACTGTGGATGCCGACACCGTGTTGCCCCCCGGCGCGGCCGCCAAGCTGGCCGGCGCACTGGCGCACCCGATGAACCGCTATGGCGAGGACGGCCGCGGGCACGCACTTCTCGCGCCGCGCATCGAAAACCTTCCGGGCCATAGCATGACAAAGTTTCAAAAGCTATACAGCGGAAGGCTGGGCATCGATATTTATGGAGCCGCCGCATCGGAAATCTATCAGGATCTCAGCGGCGAGGGCATCTACTCCGGCAAGGGCATTTACGACGTCGCGGCCTTCTCTGCCGCCCTGTACGGGAAAATAAAGCCCAACTCCGTGCTTTCTCACGATCTTCTCGAGGGCTTGTTCGCGCGCGCGGCGCTGGCGAGCGACGTGGTATTTTATGATGCGCAGCCCCGAGCGATCGGCAGCTGGGCAGCACGGCTCCACCGCTGGACGCGCGGCGACTGGCAGCTTGTGCCCTATCTTTTCCGCAAAGATGTCGACTCTATGGGCAAATGGAAACTCTCCGACAACCTTCGCCGCAGCCTGACCCCCGCCGCAACCGCACTTACGATGCTGCTGGGTACGCCGCTGTTTGTCCCCGTGGCTTTGTTGTTGGTACTCGGCCTTCCAAGACACAAAACCGACTGGTGGTCTTTTTTAGTCAAGTCATGCTTTTTGCCATACGAAGCCGTCACGCAGGTGGATGCGGCGTTGCGCGCGCTATGGCGCACATTGATCTCCCACAAGCACATGCTCGACTGGGTTACGGCCGCGCAAGTGGAGCAGCAAAAAGATAAGGGGCAGGCACTATGGCGGGCGATGTTTGTGAATGTACTCTGGTCGGTTTTGGCTCTCGCGTCCTCTTCGCCCTGGCTCGCTGCGCTGTGGCTGCCCGGCGCGTTGCTCGCCAAACGCCTGGAAAGGCCCGCCTATCCCGAAAAGCGGATGCAAGATACGCAACGGGATTTTTTGATGGACGTCGCCCGCGCGACTTACGGCTGGTTTGAGCGCAACGCGGGAAGGGAGGACTGCTTCCTTCCCCCGGATAACGTGCAATACAAGCCTTACCGGGGCGCCGCTCACCGCACATCGCCGACGAACATCGGCCTTTGCCTCACCGCCGACGTTGCCGCCAGAGACCTTGGGCTGATCGGCGATGCCGATATGCTTGAAAGACTTTCCCGCAGGCTCGATTCCATCGAGCGCCTGGAAACCTGGAAGGGTCATCTGTACAATTGGTACTCTACGCAGACGCTTCGGCCGCTTCGACCCCTGTACGTATCCTCAGTAGACGGCGGCAACTTCGCCGCGTGCCTGTGGGCCGCCGCCGCCGCCGCGCGCGAGGTGGGCGGCGATGTGGCGGAGGATATCGCGCGCCGCTGCAATTCGTTCGTGGCCGATATGGATTTTTCTTTGCTGTACGACCGGAACCGTCGGTTGTTCACGATCGGCTACGATGCGGAGAGCGACCGGATGAGCGCGTCGCACTACGATCTGCTCGCGAGCGAAGCGCGCCTTTTGAGCATGATAGCCATCGCAAAAGGCGACGCGCCCCCACGCCATTGGGGAGCCCCCGGCCGGCCGCTCACCTGCGCCGGCGGAAAGCCCACGCTGCTTTCCTGGTCCGGCACGATGTTCGAATACCTAATGCCCAGGCTGTTTCTTCGCGATCTTCCAGGGACGCTGCTGGACGAGACGAACAAGGGCGCAGTTGCCGCGCAGATCGAGGCCGCGAAAGGGCGACCCTGGGGCGAGTCGGAATCAGGATACTATGCGTTTGATCTGGATCTGAACTATCAATACAAAGCGTTCGGCGTACCCGCGCTTTCGATGAAGGGTGGCCTGCCGGGGGAGACGGTCGTTGCGCCTTATGCATCCTTGCTCGCGCTTCTGATTCGCCCCGACGATGCATGCCGAAATCTCGACGTCTTGGCGCAAAGCGGTTATCTGGGCGACGAGGGCTTCTTTGAGGCCATCGACTACACCCCCAACCGAATTCCGGAAGGTCAAAGCGCCGCGACGGTATGCTCCACCATGGCGCACCACCAGGGCATGGGCCTGCTGGCGCTGGAGGGCGCGCTGAGCGGCCGCTTTGTAAACCGTTTCGGCGAAATTCCGGCAATCCGCGCACACGCCGTGCTTCTATCCGAACGCGCGCCGGACAGGTATATACCCGCGCGCACACGCCCCACGCGGGAACATAGGCCCCGCACGTTCTCCGAGCAGCGCGCCGCGAGAAACGCGCGCGCCGGGGAAGCGCATCTTTTGTCCGGCGCGGGCACGACCATGGCCCTTGCCGCCGACGCTACCGGATACATAGCGCACGAAGAAACGGCGCTGACGCGCTTTCGCGCGGGCGAGGCCGGTCCCTTTGGCGCGCTGATCTACCTAAGGGATGCCGACTCCGGTGAAACCCTGCGCGTGGGCGCCGACAATTGCACCGCCCGCTTTGAGGGCGGAAAAGCTGTGTATACCACAGCCTTCCGAAATCTCGAGGCCAGAGTTTCGTTTGCTGTAACGCCGGAGGACGGCTCGGCGGTGGTCGCCGTCGCTCTTTCCGGGAGGGCCGCGCAGGAGAGGCACATCGAGATATGTTGCTATCTGGAGCCCGTGCTCGCGCCACAGCGTGCAGACCGGGCGCACCGCGCCTATATGGATCTGTTTTTAGAGGCGCAGGATGTCCGCAGCGGATTGCTTTTTTACCGTCGCCGCCCGCGCTCCCGTGGCGAGGCGACGCGCTTGCTCGCCATAGCTTCGTGCGGAGACGGCATGGCGCTCCCTTCGCAGATTTCCCGCATGGGTTTTATCGGCAGGCGCGGAGATTTGAATCGCCCCATCGGCCTTCGTTCGTGGCCGGAAGAACCAAAAAGCAGCTGGAGCGCGCCAATCGAGCCTTGCGCAGCAATGGCCAGGCGGCTGACGATTTTGCCCGGAGAACGCGCCGGCGTTCACTTTGCAATCCTGTATGGCGAGCACGAAGAGGCGCTGCGCAAACAGGCGGAGGCCTACCTAAGCTCCGACGGAGCGGAACGTGCGTTTGCCATGGCCGCCACCCGCGCGCAAGTGGAGATGAGCTACTTAGGCCTCACGGCGAGCAAACTTAGGCTGTACGAGCGCATCGCCTACGCGCTTCTCCACCCGTTCACCGCGCGCAGCCCCGCCCAGGCGGAGGCGGCACAGCGGCTCATCGCCGGCCAAAGCGAGCTATGGCGCTTTGGCGTCTCGGGCGATCTGCCCATCATCCTTATGCGCATTGAGGATGTCGCGCAGATAAGCATGGCCCGCGAAATCGCCGCCGCGCACGAATATTTGCGCATGAAGGGCTTGTTAGCGGATCTCGTGCTGATGAACGATTACGGCAACGATTACCGCCAACCCGTGCGCGATAAAATCGACGAGCTGATCGGCTCTTCGCACCTGCGTTCGCTGACGGACTGCCCCGGCGGCGTATTCGTGCTCAATTCGGCCGAGCTGAACGCGCGGCAGATCGACCTTTTGCTCGCGCGCTCGGCGGTGTTGATCGAGGGCTCGCGAGGTTCCGCCGCGGAGCAACTGCCCGCGCCGCGCGAGTACGCAAAGGAGCGCATCACGCCGCGCACACCCGGCCGGCGCGCTCTCGAGCTCGCCTCCATCGACACGAGGCTGGACAACGGCTTTGGCGGCTTTGCCCGGGAAGGGCGCGAGTATGTAATCCGCCGCCGCCCGCCCGCGCCCTGGTCAAATGTGATCGCCAACCCGTCCTTTGGCACCTTGGTCACCGACACGGGCTTTTGCTATACTTGGGCGGGCAACAGCCGCGAGCGAAAGCTCACGCCCTGGTGCAACGATCCCGTGCTCGAGAGGCATGGCGAGGGCGTGCGGCTGAGGGACGATGAATCCGGCGAAGTGTTCTTCATCGACGAAAGGTGCCGCCACGGGCAGGGTTATTCGATATACGAAAGCGGATATCAGGGCCTTCTATGCGAGATGACGGTGTTTGTCGACGCCGAGCTTCCCATCAAATGTTCGAGCGTCCACATACAAAACCCCGGAAAGGATGCCCGCTCGCTGTCCTTCGACGCATGGGCGCTGTGGGCGCTCGCCGCCGATCGGGACGAGGGGGCGGTCTCCGTCGCAACAGGGAAGGAGGGCGATTTACTATGGGCGCGCAACGGCTACCATGGCGACGGCGCGGCTTTCTTGTACATGGTAGGCGCTAAACCCGTGCACATATCTTGCGACGCTGCCGAAATCGGCGCGTCGGCGCAAGCGACATCTATGTCCGGCATCCAACGCGGCGGCGACCCCTGCGCCCTTTTGCGCGCGCCGCTCATCGTTCCGGCGGGAGATGAGATTACCATCCACGTACTGCTCGGCTGGGCGGAGGGGCTTGGCGATGCGAGTGGCATTGCCGCCCGGTTTGATCCCGCGGCGTCCCTCGCCATCGTCCGGGCGCAGTGGGACAACTTTCTTAACAAGGTGCGCATCACGACGCCCGACGAAGGAATGAATATTTTGTTGAACCGCTGGTTGCCCTATCAGGCACTTTCATCCCGCATGTGGGGCCGCACGGCGTTTTATCAGGCGGGCGGGGCGTACGGCTTCCGCGATCAGCTACAGGACGCGGCCATGCTCGCATATTACGATCCCACCATCCTCAAAGAGCAGATCCTGCGCTGCGCCGAGCACCAGTTTGCCCAAGGCGATGTGCAGCATTGGTGGCACGAGCCGCGCCACGGCGTGCGCACCCGCATCCGCGACGACATGCTGTTTCTGCCCTGGGCCGTGGCGCACTATGTGAAGATAACCGGCGATTTGGCACTGCTTGACATTCCAGTTCGCTATCTTGAAGCCCCCGTACTCGAGCCCGGCGAGGAGGACCGCTACGCGTCCCCCGCGCTGGGCGGCGAGGGCACGATCATGGAGCACTGCCTGCGCGCGCTGGAGCAATGCTGCCGGTTCGGCGAGCACGGCCTGCCGCTAATGGGCGGGGGCGACTGGAACGACGCGATGAACCGCGTAGGCATCGAAGGTCGGGGCGAGAGCGTATGGCTGGGTTGGTTTTTATGCCATGTGCTCGGAGAATTCGCGCCGCTGTGCCCGGAAGAGGCGGCGCAAAGCCTTGTTAAGGCGCGCGGGCGCATCGCTGCGGCGATCGAGGAGCATGGCTGGGATGGCGCGTGGTACCGGCGCGCGTATTACGACGAAGGCGCCCCGATGGGCGCGCGGAGATCGGCCTGCTGCGAAATCGACCTGATCGCGCAGGCGTGGGCGGCGATCAGTGGCGCGGGCGATCCCGAGCGGGCGCGCGGCGCGATGGACGAGGCGCTTAACCATCTGCTCGACCCTGTCGCGGGCATTCTCAAGCTGCTCGATCCGCCGTTTGACGGCAGCGGGCCGGAGGTAGGCTATATTGCGGGCTATATCGCGGGCGTTCGTGAAAACGGCGGCCAATACACCCATGGCGCCGCATGGGGCGCGCTGGCGCTGGCGGCGCTCGGAGAAGCCGATCGCTGCCGGGATGTGCTCGGCATGCTGCTACCGATCGGTAAAAACCCCGCTATCTACCGCACCGAGCCCTATGCCGTGGCGGCGGATGTCTATGCCGGAGAACATGCCGGGCGCGGAGGGTGGACGTGGTACACCGGTTCGGCAGCCTGGCTGTGGCGCGCCGCCGTAGAAGGGCTGTGCGGCCTTAGCGTGGAAGATGGCCGGGCGCGCCTTGAGCCCAATTTGCCGACCGGGTGGAGCGTCAGCGTAGAGATAGGCGGAAACAAGCTTGAAGCTTCCGGCAAAGGCGATCCTCTAACGTAAAGGATTACCGCGGGTGTTCCCGCCGGGGAACGGCGCGCCGTCCCTTCGCGTCTATGGAATGTGGGTGTAAAAAAGTGGCGCGCCCCAATCCATTTTATGGAGGTACGGCCTATGCGTTTTATGGATATACGCCGAGTGACAAGCCCGACGGAGGCTAGGCCGAAAGACGTATGGTTTGGGCGCATCGTCGCGTGCGCTTTGCTCGCGGCGATGCCGATAGCCGGCTGCTCGACGCGCGGGGAAGCTTCGCCAAGCACCCCGGCGACTTCGACGCCTGCGGCGCTTTTTACCGCGGCGACATCCTCAACCCCCATCCCTTCGCCCGAACCCAGCCCCGATGCGGGCGATTTGGCCGCCGCGTACGTCGCCTACATCGATGGGTTGCCGGACGATACTCCCGGCAGTGTAGCCCCGGCGCTGGAAGAGCTGAAAAAGCTACCCGCGCCGATCGCCGACGGGGCGGTGGACGCGTTTTTCCTATATCTCGACGCGGTCTGCCGGTCGTGCGATATCGGAAACGAAGGGGAGGTCGACGAAGCGGAGCTTGCCAAAGACTATATACGGGTTTTCTATGCGGAGGGCATGGGCAACGCGCGCGGCGATCGCGCCGCCGTGGGCAAGGAACTTCGCGGCCTTACCAGCCCCGAATATGCCGCTTATTTTGATTTGACGGAAAAGCTTGCGCAGCGGGACATGCTCGAAACGTTCGGGGACGCCGCTTTGCGGATATCTTGGAAAGATTTTGCCGACTGCATCGCGTGGAAGGGCGCATTTTGCGAAACATATGCAGCGTTTGCCGCAGCGCGCGGCATCGCGGATGACGCGCAGTTTGAGGCTCGCATATATCTAGGCTACGGCGAAATCGACAACACGCAGGTGTACGGCTTCTCGAACGGCACGCTTGAGAACAGCGTGAAGGATAGCTATGCATACTACCTGTCCGAATACCCCGAATCGACGCTTGCGCCGCGCGTCGAGGAAGCATTGGGCGTCTGGAGCGACAACGGCTTCAAACATAACGACGCGGTGAAGACATACCTCGAATCTCACAAAGACGACATATTGTTCTCATAAATTTTCTTGTCATGTGAGAAGCGCCCTTCGGTAGCAGGTGGGGTGATAGGATAAATTTAGCGGCGGGCTCCCATTTGCGCCCCGCCGCTTGTTTCTTCTATTTATTTCATTGATGTATACTAAAAAATAAGCCGACAGCGCTTTCCCATCCGACAATATGCGGCACGAAAAATCGGGAGCATGCGTCGCCATACGGCTATCATGAATCGCGGGGGGGATGTTATGAATTGGATAAGACAATTGAACGCTGCCATTGATTATATCGAAAACAACCTTGATGGAGAAATATCGAATCAGGAGATAGCAAAGATTGCAAACTGCTCCATATACAATTTTCAGAGAATGTTCTCTTATATAGCCGATAAAACACTCTCGGAATACATACGGAGTAGGCGTCTGACTTTATCGGCCTTTGACATTTTGAGAACCGACGCTCGATTGATCGATATCGCTATGAAGTACGGATATGAGTCGCAAGATGCATATGCCCGCGCCTTTAAGGCTTTTCACGGCGTTGTTCCGTCTGCGGTCAGAAGTGAAACGGTACAATTAAAATCCTGCCCAAAGCTTGCTTTTCAAATTACCGTGAAAGGGGATCATCACATGAATTATCAAATCGAAAAATGGCCGGCTTTTCAAGCGGCAGGGTTCAAACACCGCGTCAAAACGGAACGGGCTTTTGAAGTTGTGCCAAAGATTTGGGATGCCGCCTGGAGAGACGGAAAAATGAATCAACTCATCGAGCTTTTGAAAAACACGGATTACCGACCCGCCGGCTTTCTAGGTATGGCTATCGGCGGGCAATGGGGCGATTCCGAGGATATGGATTATTTTATCGGCGTGACGAACCATGTGAACGTTGAAAACTGCAACCACGTTCTCTCTCCCGACGATATGGATGAAGTCCATATTCCATCTGCTACATGGGTTATTATCGAAGCAAACGGCGAGTTGCCCGATGCTGTTCAAAGGGTGTATAAGCAATTTTATTCCGAATGGTTGCCCAATTCCGGCTACCAATTGGGTGATTTACCCGTCATCGAATGCTATATGCAGGATAACCGGCAAGAGGTTTGGATTGCCGTGAAGAATGACGCGTAAAAGCAGGTGCGATCACAAAATATGCTTATAGTGACCGAACTTCAAAATGGGCATAAGATGAGCGAGAATATTTTATGTGCCGCAAGGCGGAGCTTACCGTTCGTACGGGTTCTCGCATCGCAAGGCTCGCGAATCACCTCGTACTCACGGGCCTTGCGCCTCGCTCCATGCGTGCACTGCACGCGCCCGGCTCCGGCGGGGAGGGGCCGCGGGGGCATGCCCGCCCGCGAAGGCGCTTAGCGTCGTGCCGCTCAGATGTGTTCATTGGGGGTTCGGTCGCTATATAGGGCTACAATAAGCCGCGCAAGTCCACGAAACTACGTGGCGACCGGCAGAGCGAATGTCGATTAGGTGAGATCGGTTTTATACCATGTTGGCATTGGATTCTCCATACCGCCAAACCAGCACAGCACATTTTCCATATGCCGCCTGCCGTCCTGCGGCTTGCATGGCTCCGCGCCAGTAAATGAATAGCAAAGCGCCGAAAGCGCATCACACGCGAAGTAATAGCAGAGCAGTTCGAAAAAATCGCACGGCGGATCGCCATTAAAATATCCATTGACCATTCCCGTAAAATAATACGCCGGCGGCTCCTCTCCCCAGGGTATGACGACAAACTCCCACCACGGATCGCCATAACTAAGATTCCAATAATTGAAATCTATCGTGCCGACTTCACCATCGGACATGATCATATGATTCCCGACATTAAAATCGCCGTGCCAAAATGTTTGAGGTCTGTTTTTCAATAAATACGACCTGTCACGCAGATATGCAACAATCTTCTCGCCGTTTTCTGATTGTAAGCTATGCTGATTGTATAAATCTATTCGCACCTGTACTTTGTGGTGAAACCTGATTTCCCACGGCTGAGCGTCGTCCGGCGCGGGCAAAGTGTGGATTTTCCGCAGCAATGCCCCGGCCTTTGTGCCAATGCCGTATTGCTCTACTTCGTTCATGCGCGGCAAAGCGGTTTCAGCATCTTCGCCTTCAAGCCATCCCGAAAGGGAGTAAACGCTTTTGCCGCCGTCGCACAGGCCGAAAGCATAGGGCTTAGGCGCAAGAACACCCAGCTCGTATACCCGCTCCATCATTCCATACTCGGCTTTTTTTCTGTCAAACTCTTTTATGTCGGTCACGCGAAGAAGCATGCGCGTGCCGTCCGATGTTTCAATATAAAACTTTTTATCATTCGATATCCCTTTATCGATGGATTCCACTTTTTGAAACGTATCGAAGTTCGGAATATCGTACAATCGATAACCCCCCCGACTTATAGGTTCTGCGCCGCCAAAGTTTCCCGCAATAGGTGTTTGCGAGACTAGGGCGCGTCCCTGAATGAGCCCGCACAAGTCCATAAAGCTTGTGCGGCGGCTGGCATAGTGAATTCTGATTAGCGATGTATCATCTAGTATACCGACGAAACATTATTCAAGCGAAAATCCATACCAGTTTCTGCAAGCAGCAAATCTAAATTTGCCATACAAATGAATCGCCGCTTCATCCGAACCGCCAATATATGCATATCTTATACCTTCATCATAAAGCCTACGCATACACTCGGTAATGACGGCCCGCGCGAGCCCCATTCTGCGGTATTCATTATGAGTACAGACCACTTCGATTTCCGCACAATTATTTCTATAATCAACCAATCCAACGCAACCCGCTACAATTAGGTTGTCACGATTTTGGGCATAAATATCAAGATATGGGAAGTAAAAGGGGTTTTCATTCCCGAACTTTTGTCGGGCTATGTCAAAATCAGAAACTTCATTCGTGCCGCGAAAAGCATTATTGCGCAAAAGTCTAATCCCATATTCGTTAGGGCAAACAAACATATCTTTGATTATGATGTCTTCGGGTAACATAGGGGTCGACAAATCCATATTGAGAATATCATATTGCCTCGAAACTTCACAAATACCACCTTTTTTGAAGCCGGATTTTTCAAGAACTTGCATAAAGCTATGCTGGCTTTCATCCGCCTGGGTACTCAGTGTTCCTCGCTTATCACTCCAGTTCAATTTAACCCATTCAACTATTTCTTCATATAGAAATTTGCACCCTCTTCTTACCATTACAAAAAAATTAGCATTTCCATTTTCGGAAATAGCAAATCCCACCAATTCGTCAATGCTGTTAAACCACAATTGGGCATTATCTCTCATGTAGCTTGGGAAAAAATGTCCATATCCGGATGCCAAACCACTCACCCAACCACCCATCCTTGGTGCTAACCATATAAAATGGTCTTGCTTATCGGTATAATCATCAACAAGAAACGCCAACATCCTTTGAAAATCTTTTTGAGTCTCATCAAACTGACGATTGAAAACTCTCATTTTGTTACTCCTTGTAAATTACAATACAAACAATATGACACAGAAAGCGGTTTGATTAAGACAAATACCTAGTTCTATTTTGACACTACCACGAACCGCGCGCCTGTGGGCGCAAAATAAGCCCCGCAACTTCACGAAACTTGCGCCACTCTTGCGGCGAACGCATGCCGGCCATAGCGGCGCCGGCGCTATTTCAGCGCCCTTCGCACCACCACCCTACCTTCCCGTTCCGCGCCTTTAGTAAACCCACATTTTTCGTACATCGCCAACGGCCCCCGAAAGTCGATCGGTGCGTATTCTTGATTGGCATAGCCTTCGACAAAATCAAAGCCGTCAGCGGCGGCGTCCCGGCAAACGCGCTCCAGCAATTTCGTGGCTACGCCCATTCTTTGCACCTGCGGCGCGATCACAAAGCAAAATATGGATTTGACCTTAACATTCGCATGGTATTCCTCTATCGGCCAAAAAGCGCGCAGATAGTCGACGCCTCCCCGACAATCCGAGGTGGCGTTGCACCATCCCACAATTTCACCGCCGCGATAGGCAAGATAGCCTTGCAGGCTACCATCTTTGACAAATTGGATGGCGCGGGCCCGTCTTTCCTCCCGCGTGGGAAACCAATGGTTATTATCGCCGACATAGGAATCGTCGCTGCGCCAAGTTACGCAATAGCACGGCAGTTCATCCTTAATTGTTTTATCGTCGTGGGGCGTTACATCAAAGAAATGCGCATATTCTTCCGCGAGCTCGGGCGCCAATTTTTTGATTTCGATATCCATTCATTGCACCACCTAACATAATCATTCTGTACCGCCGGAATTTCTTCCTACGCCAAGTGTAACACAAAAGCGATCCTGCCACAGTAATGTTTTATTTCTAACTAGCGCTGCACAGGTTGTACGCTTGCGGCGCTAAAAAGGCAACCGCACACGTCAATTAATGTTGTGCGCCAACTGACGTAACCAATGCTTGTTTTGCGCGGTCGGACGCAATTATTGAATAGTAGCAAACATTTTCATAGACTCCCTGAATTTTTGTAAAATGCCTTAATACGCCTTCAAGTGTCATTCCTGATTTTTCTAATACCCTGCAGGAGACTGCGTTTGATTTCATCGCCAGAGCTTCAACTCTTTCGACTTTCAACTCATCAAAAGCGTATTCAATTAGTGATTTGGAGATTTCTGTTGCATATCCTTTTCCCCAAAAGTCAGGCAAAAGATTATAACCAATAACACATCTATTCGCATTAAGGTTTAATGATAAGATTCCGGCCTCGCCAACAAAAATATTATTATGCTTTGCGAAAAGTGCATGAAATTCTGTGAAGGAATCATTGTATCTCGATACTAATTCGTTCAGTTTCCGCTCTGTTTGTAAGAGATTTTTATGAGGGACATTTGTGGAATAAGTCCATACACATGCATTGGACATAAGAGCATGGTAATCATTCATGTTGTCTAGTTCATATGGTTTTAGTATTAGCCTTTCGGTTTCTATAATCATAAAATCTCCTCGCCCCTTACTCGTATTAAATAAATAGTCTGTACCGCAAACAAATTATAAATTCAAGCATATCACCAAAGCGTGAACAAATTGATCCTATCTTGAAACCAATCCAGGTCGCGTGCGTATAGGATCAAAAAAAGCCGTCGAACAACCCTACAAAACTTGCGCGGCGGCCGATAAAGTAAAAACTATACGATGCTTTTAAATTGCTTTTCTCCACTTTTGATCCTTTCATGAACAAGAGCATGGACTTTTCCGAAAATCACTGTTGATTTCGCAATGTCAGAACAATACTCTCCGATTGCCTTATCGCATTCAATTAACGCCGCGTTATATTGCTCATCCGAAAGTTCTCCCGACACAAACGCCTCATCCAGTTCGTCACGGTCGTAAATGCTCACATCGCCTTGCGGGGTGAAATCCACGTCGAGATAGATATTTGTCTATAAAAACCGCGACGCCGTCGGGATCGTACTCGATGTTTTCAATGATATCGACATAGCATATTGACATTGTATCGTCGGGCAAATACTTGACGGTAAGCGTGTGCTCCCTGCCGTCGGGGATAAGCTGCATCCATGTCATTCCTTCGTCGCAAATGGCAACTTTGCCGGCCTTGGGCCGATCCCACTACTGATATTTTCCGCCTTCAACATTTATGTTACCGTTCAGCAACTGCAAAAGGCATACCAAACCATGAAACCCGTCGGTATCGACGCGCAGCTGATAATACGGAAAATTTCCAAAATTCCATATGTCGCGGTCAAATCGTTTTCGTTTCAATACATTCACCACGCTTAACCAAATTTTACTACATCGCTTATTCTTTATCGAATAAGTATAGTTAATGTAAACGGCTCCGTCAATCGACTTTTAGTCCTTTCTTGACACCATCACATTTTCTATGCTTACTATCCCCGGCTTCCGACGGGGTATCTTCCCCCCATGCGATCCGTATATTTCGCAAACTTTATATAGGCCGCGCACGATCCGGGTTGCGCAATCCATGTGTGGATGGTATAATGCGCGTGGCGTTTTACTTTTGTGCGCTAAATCGATGATGAGCAAGGAGAGTGAACTGTAGCATGAAAACACGCATCGCGTTATCGCTGGCTCTGGTTCTGTGCATCTTCGCCTTCGCGGGCTGTGGCAACGCATCCCAGACGCCTGCGGCCGCACAAGCGCCCGCCGGTAAATTGATCGTAGGCCTTGACGATACGTTCGCGCCGATGGGCTTCCGAAGCGAAGCGGGCGAGCTGATCGGCTTTGATATCGATCTTGCGAACGCCGTCGGCGAGGTGATGAACTACGAAATCGTGTTCCAGCCCATCGCATGGGAAGCTAAGGAAATGGAACTGGAAGCTAACAACATCGACTGCGTGTGGAATGGAATGTCCCGCACGCCCGAGCGCGTCGAATCGATGACGCTATCCAAGGAATACCTCAACAACCGCCTGGTGATCATGACCAACCCGGGCGTAACGGTCGCCTCGTGGGATGATCTTAAGCAGCTGAACGTCGGCACGCAAGCGGGCTCCTCAGCGCTGGAGGCCGTTATGGCGCACGAAATCTATCCGGATATCAAAGACAGGCTTTCGGAGTATCCGACGTACGATGAGTGCATCCTTGATATGCAGGCGGGCCGCATCGATGCGATGGTCGTGGACGAGGTGCTCGGTCAGTACAAAAACAACAACCTGGGCACCGCGTTCGGCATAGCGGATGTGAACTTTGGCGACGACATGTACGTGATCGGCTTCCGCAAAGGCGATACCGAGCTGTGCGGCAAGGTGGAGGCTGCGCTCCAGGTCTTGTACGAGAACGGAAAGGGCTCCGAAATCTCGAAGAAATGGTTCGGCAAAGAACTGTTGCTGCCGATGAAGTAGCTTTATGAGGCTCAAGGCAACCGGCGATGTAAAAGGGCGCCCGGGTTTACGGAGGAGATACGCCGCAAAGACGACTCGCCCTAGTGAATCGACGGTTGCCAAAGGGTCGGAAACAGGCAACGGCCTGTTCCGGCCCTTTGGCCCATCATTCATCTGTTTGCGGATGACCATAGGCCTTCGTTCATCCGGCAAGCGCCGTCGAAGGGAGCTTATGCGCAATGAACCTAGTGCCTGAATACATATCCGCCCTGATGCCCGCGCTGTTTGGCGGCCTGCTTGAAACCCTGAAGCTGTTCGCGTTCACGCTGCTGCTGTCCCTGCCGCTTGGCTTGCCGATCGCGCTGGGCAGCATATCGCGCATATGGCCGCTGAAAGGGCTGTGCAAGCTGTATGTATGGCTGTTTCGCGGTACGCCGTTGATGCTCCAGCTCTTCTTTTTTTACTATGGGCTGGGCATTCTCGCGCAGAGCACCGGGCTCTTGTTTTTACGGCTGGATCGCTTTCCCGCCGTTCTACTAGCGTTCACTCTTAACTATGCGGCATATTTCGCCGAGATCTACCGCGCGGGCATCGAATCGATCGACCGGGGGCAGTATGAGGCGGCAAAATCCCTCGGGTTTCCGCGCACGATGACAATGTTTACGATCATCATTCCCCAGACGTTCCGCCGCATCATCCCGCCCGTTTCCAATGAGACGATCACGCTGGTGAAGGATACGGCGCTCGCCAACGTCATCGCCGTGTCGGAGCTTCTCAAGGCCGCCAAAGATGCCGCCAACCGCGATACAAACACGACCGCCTACCTGCTTGCCGCACTAATCTACCTGGCGATCACGTTTGTGCTGACCATTGCCTCGCAAAGGCTGGAGAAACGCTTCGCGCGCCACGATCAGGCGGCGGTATCCTAGCGCTCGCCGGTCGCTGGCTTCGATGACTATAAGGAGGCGATTTCGTGGGCTTTGTCGTGGAGATGGAGCACGTTAAAAAATCCTTCGGCGGGGTTCCCGCGCTTGACGACGTGACGATCAAAGTGGCGCGCGGCGAGCAAATCGCGATCATCGGCTCGTCCGGCTCGGGCAAGTCGACGCTTTTGCGCTGCATCAACCACCTGGAGGTGATCGACAGCGGGCGCATCGCCATCAACGGCGAAACGTTCGCTGAAACGGGCGCAAACGGCGCGGCGCGTTACGTTGGCGACGCCGATATACGCCGCCTGATCATGCAGACAGGTATGGTGTTTCAGCACTTCAATCTATTTGGACACTTGACGTGTATGGAGAACATCACCGTCGCGCCGCTTAAGATAAAAAAAGAAAGCCCCGCCAAGGTTCGCGAGCGCGCGCAGGAGCTTTTGCAAACCGTGGGGCTCGAAAACAAGGCGGATGCCTACCCCTCGCAGCTTTCCGGCGGACAAAAGCAACGGGTTGCGATCGCGCGGGCGCTGGCCATGCATCCGTCGATCCTGCTGTTTGACGAGCCGACTTCCGCGCTCGACCCGGAGGTGACCGGCGAGGTGCTGCGCGTCATCCGCGAGCTTGCCGCAAAGGGCTATACCATGGTGCTCGTCACGCACGAAATGGGCCTGGCGCGCGAAGTGGGCGACCGGGTAATCTTTATGGATCGGGCTAAAATCGTCGAGGAAGGGCCTCCGTCCCAGATCTTCGACTCACCGAAAAGCGACCGCCTCCGCGCGTTCCTGCAGGCGGTTTTATAGTCGCCGCTCCTGAAAACCCGGGCAAAATGAGCAAGCAATTTTACGCCCCGCGCAAAAACGGAAAAGGGTCATCCGGGCGTTCGGTTTTTCAGGGTCGGCGATTATATGGTAAGCAACCTTCAAAATCAAAGCGTTAAGGCTAAGCCAAAAGCGCACATGGCGAGGCGACGATCCCTGTCATGTGCGCTTTTGTACGCCCGGCGGCTCTGGCGTTGGGGTTGTTCACTAGGGCCTGTTGACATAATCCGAAATGCCGGATTTTGAGCCGATTTTTGCGCCTGATGAGGCGCAGGAAGGAGACGTGGCCGGCAGCTACGCTGCCTGACGGCAACAAAATCAGGCGTGAAAAGCGGCCGAAAGACGGCGTTGAGCGTTTGTGTCAACAGGCCCTAGATAAAGTCAATCCGTAGGGCGACTGTTGTAAAGGGCTTGGGTACATCTCTTTAGCGATACTTTGCCCTTTCCCCGCCGATGAGCTTGGGGCGGGCATAGGCAAAATCCACGCGCGCGGCGCCGATGATGCAACCGGTACGCACGGGCACGGCCACAGCGGCTATATGCATGCCGATCATCGTTACCCCGATGTCGATGCCCGCCTGCGCGTGCGCGCACTCCACCACCACAGGCCCATCCATCAGCGCATAGGCGGCCGTAGCGGCGGAACCCCCGGCGTCCGGATACGGCGCCACGGACACAATTTCCAGCCCCCGCGCCCGGGCGGCTTTTTTTTCTATGACCAGCGCGCGGTTTAGGTGCTCGCAGCACTGCACCGCAAGATCGATGTTACGCGCGCGTAGCGCCTCGAGCACCTCGCGCACGATCTCCTCCCCCGCCTTAGGCGCGGGCGCCGCCCCGATGCATGCACCCGCCACCTCGCTGGTAGAGAGCCCAAGCACGACCAAATCGCCGGGTTCCAACGCAACCTTCCCAAAAAAATCGCCCAGCATCGCATGCGTCTGATCCGAATAGCTCGTTGCACTCATCATATCTACTCCTCCGCACTGACGTACATCGGCTCGATGTCTTCGCAAACGGATACCGCAAAAGGCAACCTGTCCAGGATATCCCGCCGGACGTCGACGCCCGGCGCAGCCTCGCATAACTCGAGCCCGCCTTCCGCCAGGCGGAACACGCCGCGCTCGGTTACGTACAGCACGCGCTGGCCGCTGTCCCTGGCATTGCGCGCGGAAAAGCTTACGCTTTCCACCTTTTTGACAAACTTGGGCACGTTCCCTTCGCTTAGGATCACAAGCCTTCCATCCTCTTCGCGCACATCCAGCCCGTCCGCCGAGGACGTCAGGCAAAACACCACGGTTTTACTGCTCTGCGAAATATCCGCAAAGCCGCCGATGCCGGTGAGCCTTCTTTTGCTGGCGTGCGCGTTCACATCGCCCTGCTCATCCACCTCGAGCGCCCCGAGAAAGCAGATATCCAACCCGCCCCCATGGTAAAAATCAAACTGCTGGGCCATGTCCACGATCATATCCGCGCCGATCGTCGCGCCGAAGGCCGTGCCGTTGGCGGGCAGCCCGCCCGTCGCGCCGGATTCAACCGTTAAGCATACCTCGGAAAGCATATCCTTGCGCACCGTCGCCAGCCCCACGAGCTCGGGGATGCCGATGCCGATATTGGCGATCTGCCCCGGGCGAAGCTCGCAAAACGCGCGGTTGCCGATGATCCTGTGCAACGCCGATCTTCCCTTGCCGTTGGTGATCATGTTGCGGTTTAAAAGATCCAGCCATATTTCGATGTCGCGCCCCTGGGCGAATACATCGCCGGACAGCGACATGTTGCTGCCGGATACGTTGACAATCTGCGACTGATGCGCGCATACCACGATCGCATCCACGAGCATGCCGGGCACGATCACGTTGCGCGGGCGCTGGTGGCGGTCCGTAATGCGGGAAACCTGCACGATTACCTTGCCGCCGCTGCGATGCGCCGCCTGCGCAATCGACAGTGCATCCACCGTGGCGCACTCGTCCTCAAAGGAAATATTGCCCCGGCTGTCGGCGGACGAACCCTTGATCAGCGCAACATCGACCTTAGGCACGTCGTACTGAAGCATCGTCTCTCCCGCGACGAGCGCATGCCGCACAAGCTCCGCCTGCGATCGCTCGTTGAGCCGGTACTCGGCGTAGCAAGGATCGACAAACAGGTAGCGGCCGATCCTGCTGTTAAGCACGCGCCTGCCCCCCGCCGCCGCGCGTGCCATGTGCGACATCACGCCCAGCGGAAGATTGTAGGCTTCCAGCTTATTTTCAGCGATCATCCTGCCGGTGGAAGGCATGCTCGCATAGTGCCCAAGTACGATGCGGGATACGGCGCCATCTCTGATATAGCCCTCGCACGCGGCATTTTCGCTCCAATCCCCAAACGCGGCCGAACAGTAAACCGTAAGGTTATAAGGCCCGTCCCCTTCGCGCACCCGCTCGGATAGCGCGATGTTCAGCTCAGCCGGGTTGGCGATCGCTAAAAAGGCATTGACCCATATCGTGTCTCCGTCTTTGATAAGCCCTACCGCTTCGCGTGCGGACATCACTTTGTGCAGCACGGTGTCTGTTTCTCCCTTCGTCGGCCCGCTCTTCGGCTCGCGCTGCGCTGTATCCCTCATATGCCGCGGTGCTATGAGGCTTGTCGCTCTGCAGGGCCTTCTCTCTTAACGCGCTGTAGCGTGCAAAGGGAGTGAAAACGGCGAGGCATAAACGAACGCACTTTTCGCGTACTTCGCAACTCCTCATCGTTCCTTATCATGAGCAAGGGCTACAGCATCATTGGATTGAATACTATGGCTATGTACAAAATACTTGTCCTGAATGCAGTTATTCGATATAACGAATAACTGCATTCAGACGAATCACATCATTGGGCGCTATTTTCAGGGTGTGCCACGGATCGCCCGAGCCTCCAAAGATGTAATCGTAATGCAATAGATTCTTATCAAAAACACATGGCCGGCCATGGCCAACCAGCGGAATAGCGCCTATTGAACAACCCATTGTATCGTAAATTTTATCTTTATCAGCCATTTTAAGCTTGGAAAACCCCATAGTGGGGCATAGTTCTCTAAAATTCAACCTCCCGCGCCAGGAACCGACGATAAAGGCAACAAGCCCTTGTTCCGTATCCACGATAAAGGTTGGCGAAGCTTTCTTTATATCGAAATATTTCGAAGCGTCGTTTGTAGAAATGATAGGCGATTCATGTGGAATCAATTCAAAGTCCGCATCATGATTGATAAGAAAAATTGTTAATTCTTCTATCGACAACATATCTCCACACCTCGCCACTGAGCATAATCTCTTTGCGTTGTCTGTGATAGATTCGCCAGAGGCAAATCTCGCCAACCCATAGGAAACAGATGCCCGCAGCACCGGAACGGAAGGCGCAACGGCAATCCCCCAAGGCGTCGCACCGCCGTGGGGGATACGCGCACAACGAGCCGGGATGATGGGCGCGCCCTTAGACGAGCGCCTTCACCCACTGTTCCCGGCCGCCCGGCAAAAGGTCGACCATGGGAAGCTCGATCATGGTATAGCAGCCCGGGCGTTGGCGCGTAGCCGCGCGCGCGCAGGATACCATCACCTGCCCGGTCAGCGCCGGGTTGTCGATCGTCATGGTAAACGAAAAGCGCTGGTTATGCGTATCGCCCGACACGCCGCTACGCTCGAGCTTGACGCCGTGCGCGGCGTTGAAAAGCTTGGATACGTCGTCCACACGGATCACATGCGTTTCGTCATGGGCAAAGTATGGGTCGGCCTTGATGGCGGCGGAAACCTCCTCAAGCCGGACGCCGCTCTCGAGCTGCACGTACACCATGCGCCGGTGGATGCTCTCCCCGGTGGGAATCGTCATGGAAATCGCATCGGCTACGCCGGGAACCGCGCGCACCGCCACCGAATGGCCCATGGACATGCCCGGCCCGAAATTCGTATGAGTAATCCCCACCGGCGCGCAGGACATCAGCAGCGCGCGGATCACCGAATCGCTGCCCGGATCCCACCCGGCGGAGAGCACGGATACCGCGCCTCCCTTGGTAGCGGCGGAATCGAGCCTCGATCTGACGGCGGCAATTTCCGAGTGCATATCAAAGCTATCCACCGTGCTGATACCCGCAAGCAGGCATTTTTCGGCCGCCTCCGGCACCTGGCGCGACGGCAGGGCCAAGAGGGCCACATCTACCTTGCCCAGCTCCTCCACATGCGTAACGACCCGGTAGCCTTCCTCCACCGCTTCCTTGGTGCGGCGCACGATGCCGGCAATCTCCATATCCTCCGCCCTGGCGGCGGCGGCTAATACCGAACGGCCGATATTTCCATAGCCAAATACCGCAATTCTCATTCTTGCTCTCATCCTTTCTTCCCACGGCGCTTAGTATACCATTGCTGATATTTCCCATGCAAATTAAGCTTGAAAAAACTTCCGCACGGGTTCATTCGGTGGTATACTGGTTACAAGTAGACGAGGAGGTACGATGCCCATGCTTTCCGTCTTTGCGAGCGCCATCCCCCAGCACATTGCGGACCGGCTGAGTTTCTACCTGAACGGCGCCTTGATCTGCCTGGCCGGAGGGCTGGTGCTTTTGATCGCCGCCGTGATCGTGCTGAAGGTCCACAACCGGCGGGCCGATCGATAATATATACCCAATTTCCGGATGATCTCACAAAAAAAGCGAGGCGGGCCATTGGCCCGCCTCAGCGCGATGACAGCCTGCTGCTATTGTTTTGAAGGGGTTAGGATGAAGGCCGGTGAACGAGAGCTTTGCATTCCCGGCAAGGACCCATGCCAAGGGAAAGGCAACAGGGCTGCGGGAAAGCATCCATCAGAAACCAAACCCAATCCGGACAGATCACCAGCCGTCGCCGATGCAAGTCGCTGACGCGGCACGCCCGCCGGATTGCCTTGCGTATAGAGAAAGGCAATAAATAAAAAGCCAATAGAGGAATGACAACATTTCACATGTTTACTCCAATAAAAGAAACAAAGCCGGAATCGATCCACGACTTGGTACCATCGTTGTAATCTATGCCAATGGCTGCTAGGCCTGAAACTACGCATTGCGCTTTTTCAAGCAACTCGATACAGCAGCGCATGGATGAGCCTGTTTCAATCCATTCATCAACGATCAGCACTCGCCTGCCGGCATCAAGGCTTCCCTTTTTTATCGCCAAAGTTTTCTCGGTTTTTGAGTAATCAAGGTATTTTGACGACAAAAGCCCGCTTTCCGGATACGGCAGTCTGCCGCCCTTTCTCAACGGAATGAACCCGATGTGCAAATCCCGCGCAAGGGCAACGCCTAGAATCCAGCCGATAGCTTCCGGCGATGCAATAAAATCAATTTTATCTGCGTATAAACCGGAAAAATACTTGACTATCTCAGAAAACAATGCATCGTTTGCAAAGAGGGGAAGAAGATCATATCTTCCAATACTGCCGTGAGGAATTGCGCTTTTTATTTTTTTTCTAAGCTCCTGCCGAATCATGATCATCACTCCTTTCGGATCTTTAGAGCCGACATTCGCGAACTGAGGGGGGGGCCCCGCGCCCCAAGAAGGGACGGTACATGCAAGTCGTTTTTCGTTTCTTGCATCTTTTTTGCGCGGTTGCCTTTGTCAACAGTCCGAAGCGAGGCGGGCCGACGGCCCGCCTCGCTTCGTCAGCCAATGAAGGCCGCAATTGATCTATCCGATCTTCATCAGATCGTAGGGCGTCTCCTGGTACACATGGTAGTTGAGCCAGTTGGCGAACAAAAGGTTCGAATGCGCCCTCCACGTAACCAGCGGCTCGCGGGACGCGTCGTCGTCCGGGAAATAGTGCGCGGGCACCGGCACGGGCAGGCCCTTGGCGATATCCCTCTCGTATTCGAGCTTGAGGGTTTCGGCGTCGTACTCGCCGTGCCCGGTTACGAACACGTGCTTGCCGTCGCGCGAGGCCGCCATGTACACCCCCGCCTCATCCGAAACGGCCAGCAGCCTTAGCTCTTGAACCTTTTCGATGTCCCCGGCGCGCACCTCGGTGTGGCGCGAATGCGGCGCGCAAAACCTGTCGTCAAACCCCCGGACGATCGGCGCGGAGCGATCGAGCACCTTGTGCAGGTACACGCCCGAGCACTTCTTTTCAAGCGGATACTTGCGCACGCCGTAGCGATAGTAAAGCCCCGCCTGCGCCGCCCAACAGATGTAGAGCGTAGAGTAGACGTGCGTTGCCGCCCAGTCCATAATGCGGGTAAGCTCCGACCAGTAGCGCACCTCTTCAAACTCCAGTTGCTCCACCGGCGCGCCGGTGATTACCAGCCCGTCGAACTTCTGATCGCAGATTTCGTCAAACGTCTTATAAAACGCATCCAGATGTTCCGCCGCGGTGTTCTTGGAGCGGTGCGACGCCGTGCGCAGAAGCACCACCTCCACCTGCAGCGGCGTGTTGCCGATGATGCGTAAAAGCTGCGTTTCGGTTACCTCTTTCGTGGGCATCAGGTTCAAAATGGCGATGCGTAACGGGCGGATATCCTGCGCGGAAGCCCGCGCCTCGTCCATCACGAAAATATTCTCGCTATGCAGCGTAGAAACCGCCGGTAAGTTGTCGGGTACGCGAACGGGCATAGGGTTCCCTCCTACTTTTGCGAGGCGGTCAGCGCCTGCTCGAAATCCTCGATCATATCGTCGATATGCTCCAGGCCCGCGGAGACGCGCACCATCCCCGGGCCGATGCCTCCGGCCTCGAGTTGCTCGTCGGTGAGCTGGGAATGCGTGGTCGTCGCGGGGTGGATCACCATGGAGCGCACATCGGCCACGTTGGCGACGTTTTTAAAGAGTTTGAGCGAATCGATGAACTTACCGCCAGCCGCCCTGCCGCCCTTGATGCCCACGGTAAAAATGCCTCCGCAGCCACGCGGCCAATCGCGCTCGGCCAGCGCTCTATACGGGCTGCCGGGCAACTCGGGGTAGTTCACATATTCTACAGCGGGATGCTTGCTTAAGTAACCCGCCAAAGCGCGGGCATTTGCGGTATGCCGCTCCATGCGCAAGGAGAGCGTTTCCACGCCCTGTATGAGCATAAAGGCGTTAAACGGAGATAGGCATGCGCCCAGATCCCTCATAATATCCACCCGCGCCCGGCCGATAAACGCCGCTTTGCCAAACAGTTGGGTATGCACGGCATCGTGATAGCCCGGATCGGGCTCGGACAGCAGCGGAAATTTGCCGTTGGCCCAGGGAAAAGTTCCGCCGTCCACCAGAACGCCCCCCATGGTGGTACCGTGACCGCCCAGGTACTTGGTGGCCGAGTGCAGCACGATATCCGCGCCGTGCTCAAGGGGTTTGAACAGATAAGGCGTGCAGAACGTCGCGTCCACCAACAGCGGAATGCCCGCCTCGTGGGCTATAGCCGCAATCGCATCCACGTCGCACAGGTTAGAGGCCGGATTGCCGACCGCCTCCACCATCACCAGCCGGGTTTCCGGGCGTATCGCGGCGCGCAGGGCGCTAAGATCCGAAGTATTTACATAGGTGGTGGTGATGCCCAGCCGCGGAAACGTGTTGGAAAGCAGGTTGATCGTGCCCCCGTACAGCGTGGAGCCCGCCACGATGTGCTTACCGCCGTCCATCAACGTGGCAATCGCGCCGACTAAGGCCGCGTGGCCGCTGGAAAAGGCCAGCGCGCCGACGCCGCCTTCCAGAGCATTCATTTTCTCCTCGAAGATCGATACGGTGGGGTTGGTGATGCGGCTGTAAATGTTTCCCGATTTTTCCAAAGCGAAGATATCGGCGGCATCCTGCGTCGAATCAAAGCTATATGCCGCCGTCATATACAGCGGGGGCACAAAGGCCTTTGTCGTGGGGTCCGGCGTATATCCCGCCTGCACCTGAAGGGTCTCAAACCTTGGCATACTTCATCCATCCTTTATCGCAATATAGGTTTTCGATCGACAGTTGTGGAAGCCGAGCTGGCGGATCCCTCCCCCGGGCCTTGGGGCGCGCCCCGAACGACGCGCAAGGTGCCGGAAGGCAACTGCGTCGAGCGCGGTCATGCCCCCTTATACGCTCCGAGCACTTCAAAGTACTCGCATGCATTCGCGGCGTGCGCAAGCGTCTCGCGCATGCGCATTTCACACCACCCGCCTTCGATATCGGCAAAGAAGCGATAACCGCCGCTCCTGTCCGGCTGCGATAGAATGCGCGCGATATTCAGCCCCGCGCCGGAGAACGCGAGCAGCACGTCGGCCAGCGCGCCCGCATGGTGGTGGGTAACAAAGGTGACGACCACGCGGTCGGCATCTTCTCCCGCCACGGGCTGCGCCGCGATGCCGATAAAGCGCGTGAACGCATGTTTGGCATCTTGAATGCCGGGACATAAGACCTCGAGGCCATAAAGCTTCGCCGCTTCGGCGGAACCTATCGCCGCGAGCGAGGGATCCGCGTTGCGCGCGACCGTTTCGGCGGCAACGGCGGTATTGGAAGAGGGTACAGCGGCAAGGCCCCGCTTGCGCAGGAACGTCCTACACTGTGCAAGCGCCTCGGAGTGGGAAAGCACGGATACTATATCACCCAACTGCGCGCCGGGAACGGTTAACAAGCATTGTTCGACGGGCAGGGCCAACTCCCCTGCTAAAAAACACCGCTGTTGCCGGATAAGTTCATAAACCTCGCGCACGACGCCGGAAACGGTGTTTTCGGCGGGCACGACCCCCGCATCCGCCGCGCCGGAAACGACGGCTTCGAACACGTCCTCAAACGTCTCAAACGCAATAGGCTGCGCACTCGAATATAGTTTGCATGCCGCGGCATGAGAAAACGCGCCGGGAACACCTTGGTATGCTACGGTTTGCGGCTGGATCGGCGGCTCAAATTTAGGAAAGAAGAAATCGTTTCCGCTTAAAAGCGCCCTTTGATGTGCCTTGGAAAGCGCCATCAGCGAGCGGCTGAGCGCCGCGGCCTCGCCTGCACAGCGTTCCCCCCCGCGCGATCTCGCGCGCGCTACAACCTCTTCTTCCCGCGCGGCGTCGAATACCGGCAGATTTTCTTCCCGCTTAATGTCTGCCACTTGTTCCGCTACGCGCATGCGGTCGACAAACAACCCGATCATCTTTTCGTCGATCGAATCGATCTGCGCCCGCAGCGCCGTCAACTTTTCATTCACGGTACATGCCCCCTATCAACAAAAGATCCATAAGAACGATGGCCGCCGCTGCCTCCACCACCGGCACCGCGCGCGGAGCGATGCACGGATCGTGCCGCCCCTTTCCCTGCACCACAGCTTCCCTGTCCGGCGGAAGGATTACCGTGCGCTGCGAAAGCGCGATGGTAGGGGTTGGCTTGATCGCCACGGAAAACAGCAGCGGCATGCCGTTGGAAATGCCACCGTCCGCGCCGCCCATCCGGTTGGTTTCGTGGCGCACCCGGCCGCCGTTCAGCGCCATAGCGTCGTTTGCCTGCGAGCCACGCAGCCTCGAAAGCGCAAATCCTGCGCCGAACTGCACGCCCTTTACCGCGGGAATGGAGAACAGCGCGCGAGCGAGCGAGCTTTCTACGGAGCCGAAAAACGGCTCACCCGCACCCGGTGGCGCCCCCAACGCCGCGCATTCGATCTCGCCGCCGACGGAATCTCCCGCGCGCTTTGCCGCCTCAATTTCACGCAGCATCGCATCGGCATGCCCGCGCGTCTGAACGGGAAAATCGGACAGCAAACTCAAATCCGGCGCAATGGGATCGAAGCCCGGCGCCGTTGCGTCGCCTATGCGCGTCAGATGCGCGCCGACAAAAATCCCCTTAAGCGCAAGCGCCTGAATGCACAGCCCGCCCGCCGCGCACAACGCCCCGGTGAGCCTGCCGGAGAACCGCCCTCCGCCCGAGCGCTCGGCAAGACCCGCGTACTTGACGTATGCCGGGTAATCCGCGTGCGAAGGCCGCGCGGGCAGTTGCGCATAATCGCCCGACCGCGCGTCGCGGTTGGCAATGCTAATGGCGATCGGCGCGCCGGTTGTAATCCCCTGGGCCGACAGGCCGGATTGGATGATGGGCTCGTCGTCTTCTTTGCGCGCCGTCGCATGCGCACCGCTGCCCGGCGCGCGCCGCGCAAGGAACGAACGTAGGGTTTCGATGTTCACAGGAATGCCTGCGGGCAAACCCGACACCACGCAGCCGACGCACGGCCCGTGCGACTCGCCGAAAATCGTCACCTGCATTAGCGTTCCTAGCGTATCCACGCGATCACCCCTCCCATTCTACTCTGCCGCCAAGGCCTATGAAATCTTCAAAAAACGCGGGATACGACTTGGCAACGCAATCCGCGCCCAGAACCCGGCTCGGCCCCATCGCCTTTGTCGCCGCCACCGCTGCCGCCATCGCGATGCGATGGTCGCCCTGCGCGTCCACATCTCCTCCGCGCAGAGGTATGCCGCGGATGGAAATCCCGTCCTCGGTTTCCGACGCAATGCCGCCGAGCCCCTCGATCATGGCGCAAAGCGCGGCCAGCCGGTCGGATTCCTTATCGCGAAGCCGCGCTGCTCCGGCGATCTTCGTAAGCCCGCGCGCATGGCATGCGGCGGCGGCGATGGCCGGCACGAGATCGGGGCAATCCGAGGCGTCAAAGCGTCCGCCGCTCAAAGGGGCGGGCAGCGCCCTCGCCGCGCCCTGCGCATACTCCACCGACGCGCCCATTCGCGCGAGCCAGCGCACCGCGGCCGCATCGGCCTGTGCGCTCGCCTCGGGCAGGTTTTCCACCCGCACCCCCGCCCCGACCGCGCCCGCCGCCAGCCAGAAAGCACCCGCCGACCAATCGCCGGGAACCGAGGCTACGCCGGATTGATAGTACCCACCGGCCCTCCAAACGCCACCATCCGGCAATGGCTCCGCACCAAACCTCTTCATAGCGCGCACGGTCATGTCGATATAGGGTTTCGACGCCGCTTTCCCTTCCACAGCCACGCTCGCACCTTCCCCGAGCAGCGGCAGCGCGAGCAGCAGGCCGCTTACATACTGCGAACTTACACTTCCATCGACCGCATACGCTCCGGTGTCGATCTTGCCGCTTGCACAAATCTCGCCTCCCTGTACATTGATCGCGGCGCCGTGCTCCGTAAGGACGCGCAGCAACGGCTCGCTGGGCCTCTTCATCAGCCTGCCCGCGCCAGCGAACACATATTCTCCCCCGACGGTGAGCGCCACCGGAAGAAGAAACCTGAGCGTGGAGCCACTTTCTCCGCACTCCAGCCTGACAGAAGTAGGCCTCAGAGGGCCGGTTACCCGCGCGTCGTCTCCCTGCCACTCGATCTTGGCGCCCATCGCCGTAAGGCAGCGCGCCGTAGCGGCGGTGTCGTCACAGCGGGCGGCGTTATCGATACGGGATGTCCCCTCGGCCAGGGCCGCGCAAATCAGCGCACGGTGCGTCTCACTCTTGGAGCCGGGGGCTTTCACGACGCCGCGCAGCGCGCGCGGGTAAATGATTACATTCACGCGCATGTCTCCTTCTCGAGAAAATCGGCGAGCTGAGGGATGGGGATATCTCTGAGGAAGCACGAGCCGACGCCCGCCAATTGCACGGTGCGCACAGCTCCGCCCGCGGCCTTTTTATCTCTTGCAAGCGCCGACACCAGCGCCTGGGCAGAAAGACCGCCTGCCCGCGTTGGCAAATCCATCGCCTCGAGCAGAGCTTCTATGCGCTCCGAAACCCCGGCGGGCGTCCAGCCGCACTGCTGCCCAAAGCGCGCCATCAGCGCCATGCCCGCGGCAACCGCGTGCCCGTGCGGCAGCGCGTAGGCGCCGGCGCTCTCGATCGCATGGCCGAAGGTGTGCCCGAAGTTGAGCGTCATGCGCGCGCCGGTATCCCGTTCGTCGCGTTGGACTGCATCGCGCTTCACCAGCAGGCACGCGCGCACGATTTCCTCGATGTTGCGTTGCAATGCCGCGCGGGATGGATCCCTCTCCATCCTTTCAAACAGACTTGAGTCGGCAATCAACCCGCACTTGACAGCCTCGGCGCACCCATCAAAAAACCACGCATCCGAAAGCGAGGAAAGCGCGCCGGTATCGCAAAGCACTAAGGAAGGCTGGTAAAACGCTCCCGCAAGGTTTTTCCCGCTCGGAAGATCCACGGCGGTCTTTCCGCCGATCGAAGAGTCGATCTGCGCAAGCAAAGACGTAGGCAACTGCACGCAAGATATGCCGCGCAGGTAGGTGGCCGCCGCAAACCCGCCAAGATCCCCCACCACGCCGCCGCCCAGGGCGACGCACACGTCGCTTCTGGAAAGCCCGGCTTCGCACATCGCATTCCATAATGCAAACAGCGTTTCCGGGGTTTTGGATGCCTCGCCGGGCGCTATGGTAACCGACTCGATTCTGTATCCTGCCGATACAAGCGACGCACGGACGATCTGCCCATACAGCGCGCCGACGTTTTCATCCGTCACCACCAGCGCAGCCGACCCTCCTACCGCCTCCTTGATCGCCTTGCCGCACCCGGCGAGCAGACCGCCGCCTATTCGCACGTCGTAGCTCTTCGTAGCGGCTTCAACCCGCATAACGCTCATGCCGTTCCCTCCGCCTGCGAGGTCACCGTTCTGCCGACCGCCTCCGCCACTTTGGCAAGATCCCTCATCAGCGCGCCGAAGCTCTCCGGCGTAAGGGACTGCGCGCCGTCGCACAACGCGGCGGGCGGGTTGTTGTGCACCTCGATGATCAGCCCGTCCGCGCCTGCCGCTATCGCCGCCATGGACATGGAGCGCACCAGCTGCCACCGGCCGGTGGCATGGCTCGGATCTACGATCACGGGCAAGTGGCTCAGCTCTTTGAGCACCGGCACGGCGGATAAATCAAGGGTATTGCGCGTCTGCGTTTCAAACGTGCGGATGCCGCGCTCGCATAAGATGACCTTGTCGTTCCCTCCGGCCATGATGTATTCTGCCGACATCAAAAGCTCTTCAATCGTCGAGGAAAGCCCGCGCTTTAGCAGTACCGGAACTCTCACCTTGGAGAGCGCCTTGAGAAGATCGAAATTCTGCATATTGCGCGCGCCAACCTGGATAATATCCACTTTGTCGATAAACTCGGGCAGCACGTCGGGCGACATGATCTCGGAGACCACCGGCAAGCCGGTCTTGCGCTTGGCCTGCATAAGCAGATCGAGGCCGTCCGTACCCATGCCTTGAAACGCATACGGAGATGTGCGAGGCTTGAACGCGCCCCCGCGCAGAAAGCCCGCGCCGGCAGCGCCCACATCCCGCGCGATGGACAGCACCTGCGTCTCGGATTCCACCGAGCACGGCCCCGCGACGACCGCCACCTCCGCGCCGCCGATGCTTCTGCCCGCGACCTCAATCACCGTATTGTCCGGATGAAACTTGCGGTTGGCCTTCTTGAAGGGCTCCTGCACCTTCATGACCCGCTCGACGGCCGGGTGCATCGCCACGGCATCCCGATCGATGGCCGACGTATCGCCAACCAATCCCAGAATCGTGGTTTCGGCGCCTACGACCGCCTGCACCTGGACGCCGCGCGCCGCAAGCTGGTCCATCAATTCCCGCACCTTACTATCTTCGGCCTCTTTTTTAAGCACGATGATCATGCGCGATAACCTCCTATAAAACTACATGCCGTCCGGCATCGATTTTTAGCCTTTCTTTGGCCATAGCTTTCCGTGTTCATGGCAAAAATAAAGCGGGAAGCCCGCATCCGGACTTCCCGCTGAACGCCCAAAGAGTTCAGTCGCCCGATAATACGGCATGACGATGTGAGCGTGCGCCCTGAAGGCGCATGCTAAACATATACATCGTCATGTCGGCGCGCTTAAGCGTCATGCGCGTTCCTCCCCGTTTCATCAGTTATCGGCATCCTACACCATCGGCGGCCGCGTGTCAAGGAAAGTTTGAACGTACTTTCGCCCTATTCATTATAGGCGCAAGCGCATGCTCCGCACAGCCGGCTACTTGCGGATCATCCGCTACGAAAGCACATTCTTGAGCCACTGCCCCGTATAGCTCTTTTTTACCTTGGCAATTTGCTCGGGGGTGCCCAGCGCCACGATCTCGCCGCCCAGATCGCCCCCCTCCGGGCCAAGGTCGATGATGTGATCGGCGGTCTTGATCACATCGAGGTTATGTTCGATCACCACCACGGTATTTCCACCGTCGGCAAGCCGCTGAAGCATCTGCACGAGCCTGTCCACATCCGCCATGTGAAGCCCTGTGGTGGGCTCGTCAAGGATGTACATGGTGCGGCCGGTCGCCTTGCGGGAAAGCTCGGTCGCCAGTTTGATGCGCTGCGCCTCGCCGCCCGAAAGCTGCGTGGAAGGCTGCCCAAGCTTAATATAGCCCAAACCCACGTCGTATAGGGTAACGAGTTTGCTGCGGATCTGCTGGAAGTTTTCGAAATAATCCAGCGATTGCTCCACCGTCATATCGAGCACTTCGAAAATGTTTTTCCCCTTGTAGCGCACCTCGAGCGTCTCGCGGTTGTAGCGCTGGCCGTGACATACCTCGCAGGGTACGTACACATCCGGCAAAAAGTGCATCTCGATCTTAAGAATGCCGTCCCCGCCGCATGCCTCGCAGCGCCCGCCCTTTACGTTGAAGGAGAACCGTGAATTCTTGTACCCACGCACCTTTGCATCCGGCGTTCCGGCAAATACGCCGCGGATCATATCGAACACGCCGGTATACGTGGCCGGATTCGAGCGCGGCGTGCGGCCTATAGGGGATTGGTCGATCGCGATCACCTTATCCAGATGCTCGAGCCCATCGATGCCCTTGTGAGCGCCCGGCCGGGTCTTTGCGCGGTTTAGATCCCGGGCAAGCGCCTTATAGAGGATCTCGTTGACGAGACTCGACTTGCCCGAGCCGGACACCCCGGTCACACAGGTAAACACGCCTAGCGGAATTTCGACGGTGATATCTTTAAGGTTGTTTTCATTTGCGCCCCTAATCGTCAACTTCTCTTTGCCCTTGCGCCGTTTGCGTGGCAAGGGGATGCTCAGATCGCCGCTAAGATAGCGCCCGGTCAGCGAAGCGGGGTTGTGTTTGATTTCCTCCACCGTGCCTGCGGCCACGATTTCTCCGCCGTGTACGCCCGCGCCCGGCCCCACATCTACGATGTAGTCGGCCGCATACATCGTGTCGCTGTCGTGTTCCACCACAATCAGCGTGTTGCCGATATCCCTAAGGTTTTTAAGCGTCGCCAGAAGGCGGTCGTTGTCTCTTTGGTGAAGGCCGATGGAGGGCTCGTCCAGGATGTACAAAACCCCCATCAGCGAAGAGCCGATCTGCGTAGCCAAACGGATGCGCTGCGCCTCTCCGCCGGACAGCGAGCCTGCCGAGCGCATCAGGGATAGGTATTCAAGCCCCACGTCCGACAAAAAGCCGAGTCGCTCGTCGATCTCCTTGAGGATACGCTCGCCGATGATCGCCTCTTTTTCGGTCAGCACAAGCCCCTTGAAGAACTTTCGCGCAGCCACCACCGACATGGTGGATACCTGGGCGATGTTCTCCCCGCCCACTGTCACGCCAAGCGCCGATTTTTTTAAGCGTTGCCCGCCGCATTCCGGGCAGGGAACGTTGGACATATAGCCTTCCAGGTGCTCCTTTACGCCGTCTGACGAGGTCTCTTTGTAGCGCCTCTCAAGGTTGGTAATGATGCCCTCGAACGCGGCTTGAAACGTGCCGAAGCCTCCTGCGCGTTCGTACTGTACGGTCAGCTTTTCGCCCTTCGTGCCGTACAATATCACATCCAGCGCTTCCACGCTCAGCTCCCTGATCGGGGCCTCCAGGTCGATGTTATATTTCTCCGACAGCGCCTTTAGGTACATGCCGGCGATGGAATCCTCTTCCTTACTTTGCCACCCGGATACCGCCAGCGCCCCGCCGCTGAGGGACAGTTCCTGATTGGGCAACACGAGCGCCGGGTCGATGCGCATCAGCGTGCCAAGCCCCATGCACGCCGGGCAGGCTCCGAAGGGATTGTTAAAGGAGAACAGCCTAGGCTCGAGCTCTTCGATGCTGATGCCGCAATCGGGGCACGCATAGTTTTGCGAAAATGTGAGCTCGTCGCCGTCTTCCACATCGATGATCACCAAACCGCCGCCCAGGTGCAAGGAATTCTCCAGCGAGTCCGTCAGGCGCTGGGCGATATCGCTGCGGATGACCAGGCGGTCCACCACCACCTCGATGGTGTGCTTGCGGTTCTTCGTAAGCTTGATATCTTCGCTCAGCTCGCGCACTTCGCCGTCGATGCGCGCGCGGACGTAGCCGTCCTTGCGTATATCCTCTAACTGCTTGACATACTCGCCCTTGCGTCCCCTGGCGATCGGCGCGAGCACCTGGATGCGCGCGCGCTCGGGCAGCGACATCACCTGGTCGACGATCTGATCCACCGTTTGCTGACGGATCTCCTTGCCGCACTCGGGGCAATGGGGTATGCCGATGCGCGCGTACAAA
>JAVBNW010000006.1:0-49885 GCA_031551255.1 Eubacteriales bacterium
GTAAAATCGGCGGGGCGGCCTTGCAGGCATTCGAGCGCGGGCAGCAGAATGCGCGCGTCCCAGCCCGGAGAGGGCGCCTCGCCGATTTGATACAGCGCGGCGGCGCATCCCCTGTAATCGCCTTGGTAAAATAGCGTAAGCGCGTAGGTATGGCTCACGCCGCTGCCCGGCTCCCAATCCTCTTGGGAGGCCAGCTCAAGGGCGCTGTCGATGCGCCCGGTTTGCAAAAGGATGCGGACATATTCCGCCGCCGCCTCTTGGTACATGGATGTCGGCAGGGTTTCTCGCGACCGCATCATGCTAAGCAGCAGCTTTTCAGCCTCATCCATACGCGCGCTCCAGCGCAACGCTCCAACATAAAACAGGGTTGCACGCCAATAGCGCTCGGCATCCCCCGCGCGATAGTACATGTCGCGCGCGGAGGCGAGGATGGGCGCCGCTTCCGCCGGCTGCCCGCACCGCAAAAGACAGGCCCCCTTGGCGAGCTGAGCCCAGGGAGGCAAAGACCCTTCCTTTTCGAGATAGGCAATCCATTCTTGAACCTGCTTGGAAGATCCGGTCGAGATCAGCCTAAGTCCCATGCTTTCCAAAGCTTGCTGCATCATGTCGCGCCGTCCGGCGCGCATCGCCAATTCCACCGCCCACTGAAATTTGCCGGCGCGCAGGCATACGCGGCTTGCCTCGGCAAGGGTTTCTATGCGTATATCGGGAGAGAGTTGGCTAAAAAGGAAGGCGCGATACAGCGGCGTAAATGCGAAGCCGTCGCCCTGAGACGTTAAAAACGCTTCGTCGTGCCGAAGGGCGGCCAGCAGCCCCTCGCTATCGGGCAGCGCGGTTAACTGGGCGCACAACTCGGCGGATTGTATAGGGAGCGCGGCGATACGGCTCGCATATTCTCTAAGCGCTAAGGGCATAACGGTATATTCTTCGTTGTAGAGATATTGAGCAAGGCCGCTGTTGAGCAGCTGCGCCTCGATATCGCCTGCCGCTTTCGGCAATGTGGAAGCGCGGCTCACCCCCAGAGACCAACCGCCGGTGACGAAGCACAAGTTTTCCGCCTGCTCCTGACTATCCGGAAAACCGTTAAGGCCCGCAAGCGCCAATGCCTCTTGGGGATGGAAAGCCAGGATCGAGGGGGAGAGGCGACTTAAGCGCCCTTCCATGTCAAGGCGCATGAGCGGCGCAGGAACACCTCGGCGGCTCAACAGCAAAAGATTGACCATCTTGGGCATGTATTCTATCAACAGAGCCAAAGCGCGCAAGGTCGTCATATCGGTGATCTTATCAAGGTTATCCAAAATAACGAGCAAGGGCTGGGACAATGTCTCAGCCCATTGCGCAAGAGCCCGCAAAAGATCTGTGCCGTAGATCGCCTCGTCCGCAAGAAAAGTGTTTTCCAAATCCGACAGGTTAAGCGCCCAGCACAGGCTTAGCAACAGGCGTTGGGGAGAGTTGTCGGCCTCGTCGAGCCTGAGCCATACGACGGCATGTCCACACTGCAGGGCATATTGCCCGGCGAGCGTACTTTTACCGCTGCCTGCCGGGCCTTGCATATACAGGCACGGCGCGGCAAGAGCACGGCGGGATATTTCTTCTAAAGCTAAAATACGCCGCACGCTGTGCGGCGGTTGAGGATGAGCGCGGAATTTTCCCGACGGGATCGGATAGCGCGCCGTCATGATATCCACCCTTACCTACCCAATATCTGCAATTCTTGTCAATTATCGCCGTATTTCCCTATTTTTCTATGCTTATGTACATTATACGCGCCGCATGCGGCGGAATCCAGCATAAATCCCCATTGAATTCTATAAAAACGATGGGATAACCATGGATGTTTAGCGAATTGTTCAGAAACTTGCGCTACAATTCCTTCGTAAACACTTCTTTCGCCGGAGGAGCAGCATGAAGGATCGGTTTGCGGATGCGGCCGCCCATGAGGCGGCGTTGCGCGGTTTGATGCGCTTGTATGAGGCCGGAGACAAAGCCGGCGTATCTTCGGCAACCGCCGATATTTTTGTGCGGGAAGAGAACTCTCTAACGACGGGCGTTACGCTGCCCTTTTGCTGGCTCGCGCGCATGTTTGGGCTTGACGAGCGCGAAAAGCACCTTCTGATGTGCGCATGGTTTGGCGACTTTTCGCTGGAGGAAGCAATCGCCCTGCGCGCGCCGGATGATACCGAAGAGGCGATTCTGCGTGCGGCGCACGCTGCGTTCGCGCGCAGAAGTACCTTGGGCATGCTGTTTGAAGAAGATTCGTTCATCGGCGCGCCTTTGCGTTTGCGAAGGCGTTTTTTGCGCTTTCTGCGCGATCCGGCCTCGGAGGGGGATTTTGAGGCCGGTCTTTGGTTTCCGCAAGCGCCGCGGCCCTTGACGTATGGCGGCGAGGATATCTCTCGTTTGCTGCGCGCGCTTCAAGAGCCGGTGCGCGCGGGATCGGGCGCGGTCGTATGGCTCAGCGGCGAGGCGGGCGCTGGCCGCTCGCTGCGCGCGCAGCATATCGCACATGCGCTGGAATGCCCGCTTTTGTTCGTCAGCGCGATAGGGCTGCCCGCCCTGCCCGAGCTCATCGCCGAATGCGCGCTTCGCGGCGCGGTGCCTTGCCTGACAGAGGCCGACGAGTGGATGGAGCATGCGAGCGCAAAGCTTCAGAGCCTGGCCGAGCATTTTTCGCTCGTGGTCGTCATCACCAACGAGCGCGCGCATAGCGGCATGACCGGGGGGGCGCCAAGGTTTGCCCTTCACGTGGAATCTCCCGATGCGGCGCAAAGACGATTGCTATGGGAGGACCTAGGCGCGCAATATCCGCTTTGCGATGTGGATCTTGATATCATGTCCGGCAAGTTTGCGTTCGTGCCGGGTCAGATCGCCGGCGCGCTTGTCGAGGCGGCCTCATCCGCCTGCTATCTGGGCGAGGAGGGAATTACCGAAGCGGCCTTGCATGCCGCATGCCGTGCACAGGTGCGCCAACGCCTCAGCGGGCATGCGGCATGCGTCGAAACGCGCGTGCGTTGGGACGATCTCATTCTACCTGCGGCGCAAAAAGGGCTTTTGCGCCTCGCCATCGATCAGGTGCGCGACTGGCAGACGGTATACGGCCGCTGGGGCCTGGAGAAAAAGTTTTCCTACGGCAAGGGCTTGTCGATGCTGCTGAGCGGCCCGCCGGGCACCGGCAAAACCATGGCCGCGCAGGCCGTGGCGTCGGAGCTGATGCTCGATCTATATAAGGTAGATCTCTCCAGCGTCGTCAGCAAATACGTAGGGGAAACCGAGCGCAACCTCCGCCAGGTGTTTTCCGAAGTGGAGCGCAGCCAGGGCATCTTGTTTTTTGACGAGGCGGACGCGCTGTTCGGCAAGCGTACCGAGGTAAAGGATGCGCAGGATCGCTACGCAAACATCGAAGCCTCGTTCTTGCTGCAGCGCATCGAGGAATACCGGGGCATCGTGATCCTTGCGACAAACATATTTCAAAATTTTGACGAGGCGTTCCGTCGGCGCATCCGCTTTGTGGTCGACTTTCCGTTTCCGGAAGCCACCCAGCGCGAGGCGATCTGGCGCGCGACGCTTCCGGGCGATACGCCCCTTGCGGACGATATCGACTTCCGCTTCCTGTCAAGATTCGAGCTGACGGGCTCATCCATTCGCAACATCTGCGTCAACGCCGCTTTCTTGGCCGCCCGCGCGAAGAGTCCGGTGGGAATGCGCCAGATGCTCGGCGCGCTGCGCATGGAGATGAACAAGGCGGGCAAGGCGTTTGTGCGCGAGGAATTGGGCGCATACGATATTTTGCTGCCCGATCAGGAGGATTTATGAAAGAACAGCTGCGCAAAAGGGAATATGGCGGGGCGTTGCAGGCGAAATCCGGCTATGGCAAGGACGGAACGCCCGCTATGAGCGGCACGCGGGATATAAGCGGAGGGGTGCTCAAGGCCCAGGCCGACATCCGGCTGGAGAACAGGTTTTTCGAGGGCAACACTGTGGGGGGGCTTCGCGAAAAGCAAAGGGAAGGCGAGATGCGCAGATACCGTCCATCCTACCGAGAGAAGGAGAAAGGCGCGGCGCCCGGCGCGTTTGCGTCGATGGAGAACGCCTTTGGGGAAGTCGAGCTGGGTATGGATAAGCGAAAGGAAGAGCTAACCCTTGCGGTGGGAGCGAAGCGCCGGGCCGACAGGGAATCCGTGCCCGGCATAGCCGCAGCGCTGGATGCCAACCGCGCGCAGCCGGTTCAAAGCACGGTAGGCGAGCGCGGCAAGGCGCTTGCGGGCGCCGCCTCGCCTGCGCGCAGCGCAGTGGCGGTCAAGGCCTCCCCGGCCCGCGGCTACCGCGATGCGTTTTCGATCCTCGAAAAACTGAAAGAAGGCGAAAGCTTTCACGCGGTGGAGGAGATCTTGCCCTTTATATCCACGAATGACGAGGTGTGGTCGCGGCAAGAGATCACAAGCGCCCTTGCGCAGCAAAAAGACCCGAATGCGCGGCAAGCGCTGTCGCTGCGCCTTGGCCATGTGGAAAGGATACGCCGCCTGAAGGAGCAGCGCCGGCTGGAGTTCATCTTAGCGTTGCAGCGCGCGCTACAGCGCCAAATGCGCCGTTCCGGAAACGGCGGTGGGGATTGGCTGCTTCGCGCCATCCAGGAGCTTTTGCCCGGGGAAATCGATCAGGGAAAAGAGGCCGGGCGCCCTGAGGATGGTGAGTCTATATAAATTTTGCCGATATGGCAATGTGTTCAGCATTTTGTTGATTTTATGTTGCTATAGTTTGTAGGTAAAGAACAGCTTGCGCCGTTTTGAAGGAGGTGAAATGGATAAGGGCGGCGCCCCATCCGCCGGGCAACCGCTGAGGAGCCGGTTTTGCCGCAGGAGCGGACTTTTCCGCATGTCTTCTACCGCTTGATCATCCAAGTGCCGTCATCCCGTTTCTAGGCTGGAAGAGCTTCCTGTTGTGCAAGAACCGCTTTGAGCAGTGGAACCGAAGACTTTCGTTGTATCCCATTCCATAATTTGAAAGGAGGGATCCGGCCTCCCCGCTGGAACGCGGGGACCGGAACCGCAATGGCTGAATATCTTTCTCCGGGCGTATACGTAGAAGAATTTGAATCCGGCGGCCGCCCGATGGAGGGCGTCTCCACCAGCACGGCAGGCTTCATCGGCCTGTGCGAACGCGGCCCCATCGAAGGGGTTCCACAGCTTGTCACCAGCTTTGCGGACTTTAAGCGCAAGTACGGCAGCTACTTAAGCTCGGCGGAGTTTGGCGACTACCGCTTTTTGAGCTACGCGGTGGAGCACTTCTTCGTCAACGGCGGCGCGCGCGCGTTTGTGATGCGCGTAGCCCCCGGCAACGCGCGGCCTGCCAAGGGCGCGGCGCCCAGCGAGGCCGATTCGATTTTGCGCTTTGTCGCCCACGACCCGGGCGTATGGGGCAACAACCTGCGCGCGATCATCACCCCCGCCTCCAAGGCGCGCACGCAGGTGCTCGAGGTTCTCGAGGAGCCGGACGGCATCAAGCGCTACCGCGTGAAAAACTCGGTGGGCTTCCTGGCAGGCGACGTAGTCTGCTTCTTCGACGGCAAGGCCCGCGTATATAACCGCGTCGTCAAATCGCAGGACAACATCGTCACGTTTGCTCAGCCCTTCGAGGGCGACGTGGTGGATAAAAATCTCGTGGCCTCCAAGACGCTATCCACCTGCGAGTTCAATATCGAAGTGAAGTTCGACGATCAGGTAGAGCTGTACGAGCAGTGCTCCTTCAACATCGAAGCGCCCTCGTTTGTCGAGAAAAAGTTGGATAAATCCGACCTCGTGTCGGTGAAATTCACCGCGCCCAAGGCTACCGAAATTTTGCCCCCGTTCCAGCAGCTGGCGGGCGACGACCTGAAGGCGGTCGCATCCGTGGCGTTCGCTTCCGGCTCCAACGGCTCGGTGGACAAGCTTTCCCCCGCCGATTTTATGGGCTCGGACAACGGCCCAGGCAAGCGCACCGGCATCCAGGCGTTCATCGACAACGACGTGGTTTCCATCATCGGCGTGCCCGGCGTCACCGACCCCAACGTCCAGCTGACGCTGGTTGCGCACTGCGAAAACACCGCCTCCCGCTTCGCGGTGCTGGATATGCCCCAGGCTTCGCGCAAGGTGCAGGATCTTACCGCCATCCGCGATATCTTCGACAGCCAGTATGCGGCGCTTTATCATCCGTGGCTGGAAGTGTTCGATCCGCTCGATAAGAAAAACATCGTGATTCCGCCGTCCGGCTCGGTTATGGGCATCTACGCCCGTTCGGATAACACCAGAGGCGTGCACAAGGCCCCCGCCAACGAGCCCGTGCGCGCGTGCGTCGGCCTTGATTGCATGTACAACAAGGGCGAGCAGGATATTTTGAACCCCAAGGGCATCAACCTCATTCGCTCTTTCCCGGGGCAGGGCATCCGCGTTTGGGGCGCGCGCACGGTTTCCTCCAACAGCCTATGGCGCTACATCAACGTGCGCCGGCTGTTCATCTTCATTGAAGAAACCATCAAAGCCAACACGAACTGGGTGGTGTTCGAGCCCAACGACGAAATGCTCTGGGTCAGGGTTAAGCGCACGATCGAAGTGTTCCTGACGAACCTGTGGCGCGGCGGAGCTTTGGCCGGAGCCAGCGCGGGCGAGGCGTTCTTCGTGGACGTTGGGCGCAACACCATGACGCAGGACGATATCGACAACGGCCGCCTCATTTGCGTGATCGGCGTGGCGCCCGTCAAGCCCGCCGAGTTCGTGATCTTCCGCATCACGCAGAAGACCGGCGATTCCACCGCCGAGTAAATCCCTTGATGGGAAAGGAGCGTTAAGTTATGTCAAACACCACGGTTACGTATCCGTTTACCAAATTTCGGTTCCGCTTCGAAGTGGACGGGCTGGAGGGCAGCTTTTCCGAGGTGAGCGGATTCGACGCTTCGATCGACGTCGTGGAATACCGCGAGGGCGATATGATCCCCACGCCGATCAAACTGCCAGGCCTGAAGCGCTATGGCAACATCACCATGCGCTGGGGGCTTACTACCGATATGAAGTTTTACGAGTGGCTGCAAACCGGCGTAGAAGGCCCCGTGGAGCGCAAGACCGCCACGATTACGGTGCTGGATGAATCCGGCGAGGGCGTCGCGTCCTGGCAGATCATCAACGCATGGCCGATGCGCTATACCGCGCCGGACTTTTCGGCGACGGCCAGCGAGGTGGCCATCGAGGCGCTGGAGCTCGCGCACGAAGGGCTCACCCGCGTAAGCTAGTTTGCGGGCCGCGCCGCGGGAACCGGGTCCCGCGGCGCGGCATCGTTGAAAGAATCAAGGCGTGGGCGTTGATTTTTTCAAGGGTGGAAAAGGGAGGAACTTTGCCATGACATTCCAGACCGAATACGCGTTTACGCTGCCCAGGGGTTATGTGGATATCAACGGAGATCTTCACCGGGAAGGCATTATGCGCCTGGCGACGGCGGGGGATGAAATTTTGCCCATGCGCGACCCGAGGGTGCAGCAAAACCCCAGCTATCTTTCCATCATCCTTTTATCGCGGGTGATCGTAAAGCTTGGCACGCTGGCGGCGGTGGATACGAAGATCGTCGAAAAGTTCTTCACCGTGGATCTTGCGTTTTTGCAGGATCTTTACCAGCGCATCAATCAGATGGACGTGCCGACGTACCCGGCGGTGTGCCCGCACTGCGGAGAGGCATTCCAGCTGCCGGTAAATTTTATGGAGGCGGTGGAATAACCGCCTATCCGCAAGACAGGCTCTACCAGGAGAGCGCGTTTTTAGCGTACTACTTGCACTGGCAGCACGATCACATCATGGAACTGAGCCATAGGGATCGCCGCAAGTGGTGCCAGGAAGTGTCGCGCATCAACTCCGAACTTTCCGGAGAGCCGGAGAACGTCTTTGCGAAATTCTAGGTAAGCCTCTACGGCAAAAGGGGCCGCAAAGATACGCGACGGCTCATAGGCGCTTTGTTACAATGCAAATGAGGGGGTGCGGGTATGCCGGGGCTGGATTTGGTGACACATCGTTTCATGCCCAACCACCGGTTTATCGTTACGGTGGGCATATTGGTTTCCAGCTTTAGCTCCGTATCCAACATAGAGAGCAGCATAGAGTTCGATACCGTACAGGAAGGCGGCGTCAACGATCACGTGCTTACGTGGCCAAAGCCCACGTCCCAGCAGCACCGGCTGGTGCTCGAGAAGGGGGCGGGCCGCTTCAACCCTCTGTTTGTCAACAACAAGGCACAGGTGGGGCGACAGTTTAAGGTGCCCGGTGTGATTGTCACGTTGGGAACGGACGGCCTACCCACCGGTCGGATCTACACGTTTGAGAACCCGATGATCGTCCGCTGGGAGGCGACGAATCTGGACGCGATGAACGCCCAAGTGACGATCGACCGCATGGAAATCGTGCACGACGGCCTGGAGATGATGGTATCCGTATGAGCATGCGCATAACCGCCCGCCCGCTTACCCACCCAAGAAGAATTGGGCGGGTGTGGTTGCCACCCTCGCCTTTGTGCGTGGGCGGGCAGGAAATGTGGATGCCTCTTTCGCTTGCCTATCTACAGCAGCGAGCTAATGGGCCCGGCGCAGGCAACGTGCAGGTGGTGCTCAACCTTTTGCTGGGCATGGTGCGCGCGCACGAAGGCGCACAAAACATATCTGCGCCTTCGCGCAAAACCGGGAGGGACGATGCGTCTGCTCAGGCGGGCGCACTTGCACTGGGGACGCGCTGGATGCTGCGCGCGAGGGAATCGGTGACGCACTTGCTCCGCGAAATCGCCTCTCGCCGTCCGGAACAGGCTGCGCGGCTTGCGGAACTTGCGCGCGAGGTATTTTTTGCGCAGACGGAGCAAAATTTCTTATCAAAAAAACAGACGAAAGTCGGTGAATTTATCTCCGGCGCGCCGACAGATGCTGCGGAACCGATGCGGGAACTGCGAATCCGCATCGAGCGCATGGTTGAGCGAGAAGCCGCGCAAAGCGCGGCGCGAGCGACGATTTACGATCCCTTGGATCCACACAGTGCCCTTGTCAATCAACAGAATGCGGTCGGTATTGTGCACCCGACAGCGACGTTTTCGCCGCTGACCATCTTACACCGGCATATGGGAGCAGCGGAGCGCATGCTCGCCCTCTCTGGAGGAAGTGCGTATGGTGGCGAAGGCGGTTTTATGCAAACGCAAGCGGGCGCTTTGGCCGATGCGCAGCGGCAAGCCATACCGCTGTGGGAAGGCGCGCGGGATGCGCTTCGCCATCGAAGCGGGGATGCCGCCTTTGCGGCCCGGCCGGAAGAAACCGGCGCTGCCGGAGCGGAAACTCGGCGTGCGCAGGATGCCCGTGCTGGGCGCGAAGCTTTAGCTGCGGAGGGCACAAGCGCGGCGGTGCAATCCATCAAAGGCCGGCTTGCGCAGCCGCTTATAGCGCAGGCGTTTATAAAGCCCGGCGCGCGCTGGGCGCGGTTTGCCTACGCCCTTGAAGCCACCAAGGGTCTAGACGGTATGAATGGCCTAAACGGTGTGCGCGGAACCGATGGGATGCGCAGGGCGGATGGCTACACTCACCAGAGTCTCGCTTTTCGCACTGCGTATGACTCGCGCTTGGATATAGGCTCGCCTGCCGGCGTCGGTTCTCCAAACCGCGATGGAGTGCGGGAGCGTTCTTTTGCGCGGGGAGGGCGAGGCGAACAGGGGCGCGCAGGTGCGGCAGGCGCTGCGGGAGAGCAGGGAAAGCCCGGCGAAGACGCTCCGCGCCGTACACAGGCGAGGATGCCGAGCGCCCTCCCCACACGAGAGGCGCAGCAGCGCGCTATGCGGGGCGAAAGCGGTTTATCCGGGGCTTTAGGCGCGATGGGGATACAGGGAAGGCCGGGCGAGGATATCCGGCTTCAGGCGGCAACGGCACAAGCGGCACAGCGGCGCACCGCGTCGGGAGAAGACGGCTTACCCGGAGCCGCAGGCGCGCCGGGCGTGGCGGGCGCCTTCGGCCCGGCGGGAATCGCCGGATCATTAGGGTGGTTGGGGCGTGCAGGGGCTTCCGGTTCGGTCGGCATGCCGGGCGACACTTTTTACCGCTTTGCCTGGGAAGGCGTGCCCATTTTTCAGGTTCTCCGGCTTCATCATAGGCTATGGAACGCGCCCGGCCCTGTAGATATGGGTAGCGCTCGCAACCTATCGGAAACCGGCCGTGCGGGGCGGCGTGCTCGCGAAAATACAATCCGCAACCGGTATGAAACGGGCGGCGTGGGTCGATTGAGCGTCATGGCCGGCGCGCGCGGGGCGAACGGATGGCGCGGCGTGGACGGGGCCGCGGGCATGGATGGTGCGCTAGGCGCGGCGACCGGTTTTGTTTACAGAGTTGGCAGGGCTGCTCAGGGCACGGATGGAAGGCCCGGCACGATAGGCCTACCCGGTTCGGCGGGGCCTGGAGGATTGCAAGGCCGCGATGCGCGCAGCGCGGATATCGCTATGATGGGGGAGCGCCTGCCGCTGTCGTCTTGGGGCGGCATGCCGCCGCTGCACGCGGCGCGGCTGTGGGGGGCGAGCCAACTGCGTTCCTACGGGGGCGCAGGGCGCGATGGAGTGCCCGGCCCTTTGGGAGCGCCGGGTTCTGTAGGGTCGGCAGGCCTTATGGGCGCGGAGGGCGGACCGGGGAGGCGCACGCTATCCGTAGCGCCGGGGGCTTCCGGTTTTCCGGGGATTGCGCAAGCGGGCGAAGGCGGCGCTTCGGGGTCGCGTGTCGAAGCTCGATACGGCATGGCGCCGCTGAATGGGCCGCGTGCTTCCGGGGCGGAACGTTCGCCCGCGCCTGCGATGGTTTCCTATGTTCCCCTAACCGGGCTTCGCCTCCTTGTCGCGCCGGCACGCGGCGGCATCGGGCCTGCGGCGAATGATATTCTAGGCATGCGCGCGCCGGCAGGGCCCGGCGATGCTGCGCTAAGCGCGCAAGGCCTTGTGGCAAGAAGATCCTTACAAATGGGTTCTTTTGCAGCCATACGTTCCGGCCGAAGCGCAGGGGATACCGCAGGCGAGGGGGAGAGTGTGCCGCGTTCCCAACGGGCTCAGGGCATTGCGCAGGAGCCTCCACCGGCGCTGAAACACCGCCTGGACGTCCGTGCGACGCAACCTTCGCACACTCCGGCTTCGCCCTTCGCATCGCCGGAGCCGGAAATTCGTACGATTCGCCAGCAGCCCAAGGCCGTGCCGCTTCCCTCTTCCGCGCAAGAGGCGCTTACCGCGGCGGCGCGGGGCGGCCAGGCGCTTCCCCAGGCCGACGATGCGACGGTAGACCGCCTGGTGGGCCGGGTTGTGGAGAAGGTACAAAAAGAAATGAAGCGCGAGCGCATGCGCATGGGAATCTGGTAGAAGGGGGCAGGGAAAATGGCGCTTGAAAAGGCCCTGTTTAAGATCTATAAAACCGAAAACACCAGTTCCGCCGAAACGGTGGAGGTGCTGTTTAACCCCTCGGAATATCAGATCGCCTCCGCGGCGAGCTATGCGTCCCACACGGTGCCGGGGCTGAACAACAACATCGTGCAGTTCGTATCCGGCCAAAACGACAGGCTGAGCCTTACGCTGCACCTGGATACCTATACAAAGACGGCGGAGTCGCCCACGGCCATCGACTTTGGGCCTAAGAAAAAGCCGGAAAACGTGGGCATCTACGTCAAGAAAATCATGCAGATGCTCAACGTGGTCGGCGCGCTGCACGCGCCTCCCCGCGCGACGTTTGCGTGGGGAAAGCTCAAGTTTAACGGCGTGGTCGAATCCATCAACCATACCTATACGATGTTCACCGAAGGCGGCATACCGGTGCGCGCGCGGCTGGATATCTCCATGAGGCAGGTCAGCGACAGCGGCAAGGACGAGCGCGTGACGCCGCTGGAGTCGCCCGACCGCACCAAGCGCCGCGTGCTGATTAAAAATGCCCAGCTTTGGCAGATGGCCGCGACGGAATACGGAGACCCCGCCCTGTGGCGCGAGATCGCCCGCGCGAACAGCATCGACAACCCGCGCCGCCCGCCCGCCGGGCGCACGCTCACCGTGCCCGCGTTGGAGTAGAGCCCTTTCTAGCCCGGGCCGTCGGCGTGCGGCCAACCATCATGCAAGGAGGCGAGTGGCTTGGCGTTTTTTAGCAGCGATCTTATGAGCGGCACGGGCTACGACTACGCCTCCGCCGCCAAGAAGCTGGAGGGCTTCCTCAAGCCCAACTGCCGCATTAAGGTAGGTACCCAGAAGAAGTTTGAAGACATTGTGCACGTAGGCGGCATCTTCGTGACCGACGTTCGGGTGGATTTGCAAATCGAGGGCATGGCGGGCTGCGCCTCATTCGATGTGATCAACGCGTATGATCCCATCAAAGGCGCGTTTCGCTCCGACATCATAGGCGCGCTCAAGCTGGGGGAAGCGGTGGAAATCTCGCTCGGGTACGGCTCTGAGATGATGCTGGTGTTTGTCGGCTATATCAACTCCGTCTCCTCAAGCTTTGGGGGTTCTTCCATGCCCACGCTGCAGATCACCTGCATGGACTATTGCGGCATGATGCTCGAGAACGAGCGCAACGAGCAGCCCAAAGAAGCGGAGACATACGATCAGTTCATCCGCGATTACGTCAAGAAAAACTATTCCATGCTCAAGATCGGCACGGTGGACGGCGTGGGCGGGGTGACAAAATCCCCGGTGATGGAAAAGTGCAGCGATTATCAGATGTTTTCCTCCATGGCCGAGGAGATCGGCTTCGAGTTTTTCATCCTGCAGGACAAGGTATACTTTCGAAAGCCGTACCTGGTGACATCGCCGGTGACGACGCTTACGTGGGGGCAGAACATCATCTCGTTTTCGCGAGAGCTGAGCATGCGCACGTTCGTGGCGGAAATCGAGGTGCGCTCCTTTAAGCAGCAGGGCAACGAGCAGGTGTTCGTCGCGGTGGAATCCAGCACGAAGGGGAAGGAAGTTTCCTCCACCGCCAAGCCGATCCGCCGCGTGATTACCGATTATTCCGCCAAGACGCAGCAAGACGTCGATGCGCGCGCCAAAGCGGAAATTCAAAAGATCGAGCGGCAGTCGCTGGGTGGCAACTGCACGTGCATCGGCTTTCCGCCGATCTGCCCGGGCAGGTTTGTAAAGCTTGACCGCCTCTCGGGCGAGCTCAACGGCAAGTACTACGTCATGTCCGTTTCCCACAGCTTCGGCGGAGGAGGGTTCACCACCTCGTTCCGCGTTGGGAGGAAAACATAATGAGCGAATTCGGCTACCGCAGCGCCAACCGGAAGGACCCGCATATCAGCACGGGTTTGGCTGTGGGCGTCGTAACCGAAAACTATTCGGATGAGTTTCCCGGCATGGTGCGCGTGGACATTGCCACGCGGGAAAAGGGGCTGGGCGTGACGGATTGGGCCCGCGTGCTCACCACGTACGCCGGCGCCAAGCGCGGCGCGTACTGGATACCCGAGATTGGGGATTCCGTGCTCGTGGGCTATCTCGGCGGCGACCTTCGGTGCCCGGTGGTTTTGGGGGCGCTGTGGGATGGCGGGGATGCCCTGGTGCCCGATACGGCGAACGACAAGAACAACATCAAGCGCATCACCACCCGCGCGGGCAACGAGGTCGTGTTCTCCGACGAGGACGGCAAGGAAAAGATTACCATACATACGAAAGCCGAGCTTACGGTGGAGCTTGACGACGAGCAGCAGAGCATCGGCATTCGGGATAAGGATAAAAAGAACAAGCTGCTCATCTCGAAAAAGGAAGGCTCCATCCAGATGGAGGCGGAAAAGAAGCTATCGATTAAGTGCGGCAAGTGCTCCATCGAAATGGACGGGCAGGGGGGCAGCCTCACGGTCAAGGGCGACAGCGTAAGCGTGGAGGCGACGCAGAGCCTCAAGCAAAAGGGGCAGACCGCCAACATCGAGGGGAGTCAGATGACCATCAAGGCGCAATCCGTGCTCAATGTACAATCCTCCGGCCCCGCCAACATCAAAGGGGCGATGGTGAAGATCAACTAACGCGGAAGCGCCGGCGGTATGAAGGGCTTTGGCAAGGGGGCGAGCGTGTTGGATTACAAAGATTTTCTGGGGCGCGGGTGGAGCTTTCCGGTGGCGGTCGACGCCGTAACGGGGCGCATCCGTACGGTGGAATATGAAGAGGACATTGCCCAGGCGGTGCGCCTGATCCTGCTGACGCAAAAGGGGGAGCGCGTGATGCGTCCGGACTTTGGCTGCGATGCGGGGTGCTACGCCTTCCACGAGCTTAGCGCGACGACGCTTACCCTCATCGAGGAGGATGTGCGCGAGGCGCTCATCATGAACGAGCAGCGCATCACCGATATCCAGGTACAGGCTGAGGCCGAGGATATCTTTTCCGGCAAGCTGCTCATGCACATTTCCTATACCGTGCGCGTGACAAACAGCCCGTACAACCTTGTGTATCCGTACTATCTTAACGAAGGGATGGGATAAGCCGTGCCGCGCGAAACGATGGAAATCATGCGCGCTCCCCTGATCGACGCGCGCGACGCGGACGCCATCGCCCGGGAGATCGCCGAGCGCAGCCGCGTCTATACGCCCGCGTGGCGATTTGACGCTGAAAACCCGGATGTGGGCAGCGTGCTGGCGCTGATCTTCGCACAGATGTTTTCGGAGACTGTCGACCGCTTCAACGGCGTTTTAGAACACAACTTTTTGCATTTTCTCGGCGCTTTGGGCGGAAAGCTTAGGCCCGCGCTGCCCGCGCAGGGCTATGTACAGTTTTCCCTTGCGCCGCTGTCGCCCCAGGGGGCCCTGGTTGGGCGCAACGAAAAGCTCAGCGCGCACGGCGGAGAGATTTCGTTTGAGACCTTAAGCGATGTGTTGGTCACCACCGCGCAGTTGATGGATATTTATGCGGTGAACCCGCGGCGCGACCTGATCGTGCGCCTGATGGATGCGGCCGAACCCGCGCCGTTTCGCATGTTCGACTTTTCGCAGCCGAATCTGCAAAATCGCGCATTTGCGCTTTCGCATGGCGAGGCGCTATGGGTGAGCCGCGCCGCCGTGGAGCTTTCCTTTCGGGTTTCTTCGGGAGACCCGGCATCCCGCGCGGCGCTTGAGGCGCTTTGCGCATGCGCATGGAGCGTGCACACGCCGGATGGGCCTATCGCCCTGCCCGCCCCGGAAGCGATGGAGGGCGGCCTTAGGCTCGATGTAAAGCTCGACGGCCCCGTGCCCCTGTGCGATTATATGGAATCCCCGGGCCGCTGGCTCATCGCTCAAGCGGGAACAGCCGCGCAACTTAACGCGCTGGCCATCAGCGAGGCGTCCATCAGAGTTTCCGGTTCGGCAAGGGCGGATGCGGCATTTGCCAATGATCAAGAGCAGAACCTTTCGCAGTTTTTCCCCTTCGGCGAGCAGTTTTCTCCCTACGACGATTGCCTGATCCAGTGCGACGAGGCGCTCTCCAAGCATGGCGCGCAGGTGGAGATGGCGTTTCATCTGGGCTACGAGCGCGTGCGCATCGATGCGATGGGGCCGGAGCAGGACATCGACTGGAAGCTTGTGATGAAGCGTTCGGATGTCAAGCCCGAGGAGGAGTACGATATTACGATCCCCAGCGTGGCGTGGGAATATTGGAACGGCTTTGGCTGGGCCCGCCTGTTTGCGGATGAGCGCTACGACGCGCTGTTTGACGCGTCGCTTGGTGAAGAGGCGCGCGAGGCTGAGCTTTCGTTTACCGTGCCCTCGGATATCGCGCCTACGGCATGGGGCTCGCGCAACGGCTACTTCATCCGCGCGCGGGTCAGGCGTGTGAGGAATCAGCTGCGTACGCGCGGGTGGTACGTATCTCCCACAGTGGAGGATATCCGCGTCAGATACGGTTACCAAGCGCCGGGCGTCAGGCCCGAGATGATCGCCTGCGCGGGCAATATGTACGGCGAAGCGATGCCCTATGCCCATTGGTTTGACCAAGGGCTGCCGCTTAGGCCGTTTCAGGCATGGCCCGCGGGCCCGCCTTGCGCCTATTTACGCTTTGACCGGCCGCCGGTAGGAGCGCCGCTGCGCGTGCTCATCGACCTGAGCGCGGGCGGCAGCGAGCGCGTGCCGCCGCTTCGGTGGGAGTATCTCGCCCTTTCATCGGGGCGCGAGCAATGGCTTCCGCTCAATTGTATGGACGGCACGGATTCCCTTCGTAAAACGGGGGTGCTCACGTTTGTGGGCGATCCGGATTTTGCCTTCCAGGGTATGTTCGGGCAGGAGGGGTACTGGATACGCGTTATCGGCGCGGACGAGGGCTACGACGCGATGCCGACCGAACTTCTTCCGCTCATACGCGGGCTGCATATGAATTCCGTTGCGGTTATGCAGCGCAATACGCTGGCCGAGCAGGTGTTTTTGATCGATTCCGAGCTGGCGGGCATACGGCTCGCGCTTAGCGAGGGGAATCTGCTTACCTGCGAGGTGAGGATAGAATCCCTGGCCGTTTTATCGCGAGGGGAGATCGCACTGATGGAAGATGAGCGCAAGGCGGATGTCGTGCGCGCGCCCGACGGTACGATTTCTCAGGTTTGGGTGCTGTGGGAACCGGTAGAGGACATCTTGCTCTCAACGCCGACTGAGCGCTGCTACGAGTTTGACCCGATCGCCGGTACGCTCTTGTTTGGGGATGGCCGTCACGGCCGCATACCGCATGCGGGGGCCGAGGTGCGCGTGCTGTGCAGCGTGGGCGGCGGGGCGAGGGGCAACGTCGCCGCCGGGGAGATCGACGGCATGGATAGGCAAATCGGTTTTATTCAAAGCGTGGGCAACCCGCTGGCGGCGTACGGTGGTTGCGAGCAGGAAACGGTTGAAGAAGCGGCGCTGCGCACGGTTAGCAATCTAAGGCATCGCGGGCGCGCGGTCGCGGCGGTGGACTACGAAAATTTGGCGTTGGAAGCCTCTCGCGCCATCCTGCGCGCGGAATGCTATTGCGGCCGGGATGAGCGCGGCCTCGCAGCCCCGGGCGAGGTGACGTTGGTAATTCTGCAAAGGGATTATCTGGCGGGCAGGCCGTTTTTTGACCAGGTTCGCGAGCAGGTAGCCTCGTATATACGATCCCGCGCGCCCGGCGATCTTGTGGCGACGGGCAAGCTGCACGTCGTTCAGCCGCAGTTCATCGCACTATGCTGCCGCATTGAGGCGGTGGTGGAACGGTTTGACGACGTCTACACGGTACAGCAGCAGATGCGCGAAAGGCTCAGGGAGTATCTCGACCCGGTCACCGGCAACTTTGGCGGGCACGGTTGGAAGGTGGGTGAGCTGCCCAACACTACGCAGATCTACAACGCCGTCAAATCCGTCGCAAACATCACAAGGGTTAGGCGCGTGACGATGACGGCCTATGTGGAAGATGCACGCGGTCGGCGCGAGGTCGACCTTGAAAGGCTCGAACGCGTGCCCTACTGCCTGCCGATGGACGGCGAGCACGACCTTAGAATTCTCGTGCAGTAAGGAGGGGATGGAATGCTGCCGATCAAGCCGCTGGACGACCAGCTCTTTGGAGACATCGTGCTGCGCGCGCGGCGCATGATACCACGCCTCACTAAGCAGTGGACGGATGAAAACGAACACGACCCCGGCATCACGCTGCTGGAGCTCCTGGCATATCTCAAGGAGATGCAGCAGTTCCATATGGACAGGGTGCCGGAGGCGAACCTTAGCAAGTTCCTCAAATTGCTCGGAGGGACGAGCGCGTCGCCGCGGGATGCGAGAGCCTTCGCATGGGCTCGCGCGTGCCCTGCGCTGCTAAAAGTCCCCGAGGGAACGCCTCTAATGGCAGGCGACATTCGCTTTGAAACGCTTTACGCCGAAACGCTGGTGCCCGCCGAGGTGAGCCGCATCGTCACGGCGGCGGGCGGGAAAGTTTCCGTCAGCGAGGAGGTTGCCGATGTGCACGAGGCCTTCGGCGCAGATCCTCAGGCGGGCGACGAGATGTTCATATGCCTGTCCGGGCCCTTGCCCGCAGGCGAGCGGATGCGCCTTGACGTGGAGCTCGCCCCCCCCAAGGGGGGAATGCGCAACCCCATCGGCGAAGATTTTGCCCCGCTATCCACGGTTGAATATGCGTACTCTTCCGAGGGAGGGCGCTGGGAGCCTATGCACATGCAGGAAGATGCGACACACGGCTTTCTTCAATCGGGCATGATCGCGTTTTCGCTGCCCGCCGCCATGGGCGCATGCCGGGGCGGTATTGTGGATGGGGAGTACGCGCTGCGCTGCCGCCTTGCGCACAGCGAGTTTGACGATGCGCCGCGGCTTATGATGCTAAGGTTGAACATGCTGCCCGTTTCCCAGCGCAACACCATCGCCCGGTGCGTGGATCTGCTTGCGACGGGAGCGGAGAGCCGAAGCTATTACCTGCCCTATCATCTGGCGCTCGCAGGCTCGGTGGATGTTCTACTGGGCGACGGACAAGGGTTTCGCCGCATGGAGCGACGGGATGAAGAACATGCGGGCGGCTTTACGGTTGCGCGCAAAGAAGGCCATGCCTTGCTTTCGTTCGCAGGCACAGGCGTCCCCGCGAAAGATACGCCTCTTCGTGTGCTTCTCTCGCGCGGCGGCATGGATGCGCTTCTGATCGGCCGCGGCGACGGCCTGCCGCGCCAGCGCATGCCTCTTAGCGCCGAGGGGATGCTCATGCGCGACGTGCTGCTAATGGAGAGACACAGAAACGGCCTGTATTACGACTACGAGCTTGTGGCGGATTTTGACGCCTCCGGCCCGGAAGACAGGCACTTTGTATGGGATGCCTCCGCAGGAGAGGCGGCGTTCGGCGACGGACGCAACGGCCGCCCGCCGCGCGGGTTCATCTATGCGGTGAGGCATGTGCGCACGCTGGGGCTGGCGGGCAATGTCAAGGCAGGAGAGATCTGCGCATTCGCACGAGAAGCGGATATAAGACCTGAAACGGCGCCCAACCTTTATAATCCCGGGCACGCGTTGGGCGGCTCCGATGGCGAGAGTACAGTGGAAGCACTTTCGCGTTTTCGCGCCGAGCATGCGCATCCTACCTGCGCGGTGACGCTCGCTGATTATGAGCATATCGCCAAGGAGACGCCTGGGCTTGTGATCAAGCGGGTAAGCGCATTGGCGTCGCCCCCGCCCGGGCAAGCGGAAATCGAAGGGCTTAATGCGGTGACGGTGATTATCGAACCGGGGGGCGATGCGCCAAGGCGTTCTCTTTCCTCCGCACAAAGGGCCAACGTGCTCAGGCACCTAAACCGTTACCGACTGGTGACCACCGCCGTATATGCGATCGCGCCCGAGTATGTGACGCTTACCGTGCACTGCGATGTGCGGGCGCACGCGCGTACGCTCCACCCGGAAAGCATCGTGCTGCGCGCGCTCGAGGAATACTTTTCCGGGGAATGGCCCTTTGGTAAGAGCGTCAGATACGCGGATCTGTACGGATTGCTCGATACGCTCGAGTGCATAAGCCAGGTTAGGGCCTTGGCGATCGATGCGCAGGGCAGGGGGGTAACGGTCAACGCGGCGGGAGATGTTCTGCTTCCACCGCAAGGCCTGGTCGTTTTGGGCGAATGTATATGCAGGGTAGCCGCGCGCTGATGCGCGGCGCGCAAAGGAGGGGAAGCATTGCGCGGCGAGGAAAGGCGTTTTTACCTAAGCGGGCCGGGCGACTGGCCGGGCGCGGCGCGAGATAACGTGGAAATACAAGGGAACGGAGCGCATATCCGCGTGCGCAGCCCGGGCTGCCAGGGATTGATGATCAGCCCGCCGCTCGATTGCTTGGAGGAGGAGACGGTATGGCACCGCCTCCGGGTCGAGGCGATGCTCCCCGATGGAGCGGGGCTCGAAATCATGGTGTATGCGAGCGACCAACGTCTCATCGAACTTAAAGGAGAGCCCCGGGACGTATACGATTTCCTGTACGACAGAGACATTTCCGCCTCGGATAAGCTTACGGCTTTCGAACCTTACCGAAAGCTTCGGATGATTACCCCCAAGGACCTTCTCCTTCACGATGTCAAGGGACGATACCTGTGGCTGGCGATCGTGATGACCGGACAGCAGGACGTATCTCCCAGCGTCGTCTCGGTGGATGCCTCCTTTCCAAGGCAATCGCTTACAGATTACCTTCCGGAAGTCTATCAGGCCCAGGATCGCGAAAACGACTTTCTCACGCGCTACCTTGCGCTCTTTGGCGTGGCGATCGACGATATGGAGGAAAGCATCGACGGCGTGGCCCGCATGCTGGATGCCGAGATTTGCGACGAGCAGCTGCTCAGGTGGCTTAGCGGTTGGCTGGCGGTGGAAAACGTTGCCCTTTGGGAAAAGGAAAGGCTCAGAGAGTTGATGCGCAGCGCGGCGGCGCTGTATAGGATTCGCGGAACGCCTCGTTCCATCGCCGAAATTGTGCGCATCTATACCGGCGAATCCCCCTATGTTGTAGAAACGGCGCACACCCTTATCATGGCGGCGAACGCGAGCCCGCAGGAAGCTATGCTGCTCAGCCGCCTCTATGGCGACGATCCGCGCAGCTTCACGGTTCTCGTTACGGAAAAAGGGGTTCCCAACGAGCGTAGCGCACAGGAATTGGCAAGAATCATCGATGCGTTCCGTCCTGCGCACACGGTCGCCAATCTGGCGGTGCTAAGACCCTATATCTTCTTGGATCAACACTCCTACCTCGGCAAAAACACCTGGCTGTCCTCTACCCGCGAGCTTTCTCTGGACGGTCATGGAACCCTCCCCTATGTGGCCCTGCTGGGTAAGCAGCAAGAGCAACAACCTGAGAAAGGGTGGCAGGACGGATGAAAAACCTGAAGTACTTCCCCTATGAGCGCAACCGTTATTTCTTCGGCAAGCTGATGACGGTTACGGATTTTGATGCCGAGCAGCGCTATGTGAACGACAAGCGCCGCCTGCAAAACCGGCTGCTAGCCGGCGTAGGCGTGCTGTGTGGTCTGAACGTTGTGCAGGTGGACGACACCGTAATATCCCTCGAGCCGGGCGTGGCGCTGGATGCGCTGGGGCGCGAGATCGTCGTGGATGTGCCGATGATCAAAAAGCTTTCCATGATTCCGGGTTTTGACCAGATGCCGGATAACGCCACGCTCTACCTGTGCATCGAATACGACGAACAGGAGCGCGAACCGGTGTATTCGGTGGCGGGCGCCGGCATGCAGGGCGAGGGCATCAACCATAACAAGATCGGCGAGGGCTACAAGCTCAGCCTCACCGATCAGAAGCCCGACCCCGCATTGTTCATGGATGCGCTGCGCAGCCAGACGCTTACGCTCCTTGATCAATTAGGCGTGAGCGCGCGGTTGATTCTGCCCCGCTTCGCCAGGGCGGGCGGCGAATTCGAGGTAAAGCTTCTCATTGAAAAACATCGCCAGAAGCAGCCGCTCACGCTCGATGCGGAGCTCGCGCTCACGTGCGCAACGTACGAGAGCGGCTATATGCTAAAGATTTCCTTCGATGAAACGCAGCACATTGCCAAGGATGCATACGAGCTTTCCTATACGCTGCGCGCAGCGGATATGAAGGATGCCTTTGCAGGCATCGCCTCGCCTGCCGGCGCCCTTGCCTGCTCGCTGGGGGAGCGCAAGCTCAACCTTGGCGCCGGAGCGGAGGCGCAGATCGAGCTTTGCCAGGAGGACGAGCCTGAAAGAATCCTTAGCGAGTACGCGCAGCTTGGGTTGGACGATATCGCCTCGGCGCTCAGCCGCGTGCCGGTGGTGCTCGCGCGTATCGATATCGTAGGCGCGGGCGTCGCCTACGCGATCGACCGCATCCAAACGATGCCCTTTGGGCAATGGGTGATCGGCATGCCGCTGCGCTCACTGCTGGAATCGATCGATCGGCAGGATATTCTACGCCTCAAGGAGAGGATGGACAAGCTCGACAGCGGCGGCGTTAAGGGGGCGGAGCATTCGTCCGCTCCCCCGGATATCGGCGATATCCGCGCAGGGTTTGTCACAATCGATTTGCCGATGAACGCACGGGCCGGCGAGAGATACTATTCGCAAGAGCTGATGCATGGCCTGGGCCTTGGGCACGTCTTCATAGGCCTTGGCGTGTGCCGCGCGGGCAACGGCTACCAGCCTACGCTCTTTGGGGATGCGTCCATCTTCCAAAACAGGCCGGAATATGCAGGCTCTGTGGGGCGGGCCGCGGCGCTTGCTCACCCCGATAGGGGGACGTTTGTGATCGGCGTGGAGCTTAGGGAAAACGTCGCCGATGCGCAAACAGTTATCGTGCGCTGGTGGGCGATTAGGGATGCATCGCAGCGCGCGCTGGATGTGCAAGGCAGATCCTTTGCGCTCAGGCCCGACATCGCCTACATCGCCGCCAGGGAGAGCATCGTATTCGAGCCCGTGGCTCTGGGCCTCGCGTCGGCAGATTGCACGTTCGACGTTAAAGAGGCCGAGGGCGGCGTGATCGAGCCCAGCGGCAAGTACACGGCCCCGAATCAACCGGGCGTGTACGAGGTGATCGCCCGATCCCTCGCGGATTCCACTCTGAGCGCTTCGGCGTTTGTCGTCGTCAGGGATAAGGAATAACGCCCGGCCTTCGTCGGCAGTTGAGCGAAAAGGAGGGTTGCGTCGATGGTGATACGCCTGCCGGGCCGCGCGCTGTTTGTCGTGCGAAGCCTGCCCGCCCCTGAAGACATGGAAACGCTCGTCTGCCGGGACGACGAGCGTCCGGATGGGCGTCTTTACACCCTTTTGGTTTACCATAGGCCCGCTGAGGCTTACGACGCGATTTCCATCTTCGTGAAGCTTAGGCAAAGGGGCACCACGCCGGATTTTATCGATTGCTTCAGCATGGGCTCGCGCTTTTATGCGCTATTTCTATACAGAGAGCCGTCCCCGCTGAAAAAGCAGGTGGACGGTATGGAGCTTCACCTAAGAGAACGCCTCGAGGCCGCGCACGGCATCTTTCAGCAGATATTGATGCAGGATCTGCCCCATGCCATCCTTATGGAGTGCCTGCGGCCGGAAAACCTGAATTTCGATACGACGTTGGCGGTGACGTTTAACTACTTTCTCGGCGGTGCAGCGCGCTACCGCATGATAGGGCTTAAGGACGCCATGGGCTCCGCCGCGGATGTGCTTGAGCATACCCTCGGCAAAGACGCCAAGCGGCAGGATACCCGCGAGCGCTCCCTTAACGATATTTGTTTATCCCTCAGGGAGGGCGGTTATGAAAGCTGGAAGGGCGCCTATGCCGATTTTCTTGGCTGGTATGAGGTGATCAGGGACAATGTCGAGATAGAAAAACAAAAAAAAGAGGGCATGATCGCCAAATTCTGGCGCATCGTATCCCGCGTGATGGGCTTGCTGAAACCTCTGATCGCCGTGGCGCTTATCGCCGCTTCGGTCGGCTATCTGGTGTATTCCATCATGAACCCTCCGATTCCTGCGGGGGCGGCCCCTGGGCAGATCCAGGCGGTCGGCGATATTCCGATACCCTCTCCCACCCCCACGGATACGCCCGCGGAATAGGCAAAAGGAGCGTTGCCCTTGAGTTCCCTTTTGAACTATACCTCAAAATTTCTCTCGCGCTTTATATTAAGGCCGATCAACGCGGCCTTGCGTGCGCTGAAAAAGGCTTTCAACCTCAAGCTGATCGTTCAGACGGTGGTTACGAAAGTCAACACCTTCTTCCGCGAGGTGTTGGCAGGAAAACCCGCCAAGCTGGAGGATTATTACCCGTGGCAAAAATGGCTTATATCGAAAAAACTTGTGTTTCTTATGGTCTTATTGTTGGTTGCGATTCCTATCGTTTATGTGTACTTCATCGATCCTATGGTGCGGGGCTGGCTGTACGTGCCGACGTATACCATCAACGAACCGCGCATGACGGTCTATTCCGGCAGGGCGCGCGTCGTGTATGAGCAGGGCCAGCTTTTATATACGGGCGAACTGTCCGGCGGGCATATGACCGGCCTTGGCAAGCTGTATACGCAGGATAAAAAACTTCGCTACGAGGGCGGCTTTGTGATGGATCAGTACGCCGGCGAGGGCGAGCTTTGGAACGACCTTGGGCAGATCGTCTACCGCGGAAGCTTTCAGCAGGGGCAGTACTCCGGGCAGGGAAAGCTCTATAAAGACGGCGGCGTGCTCATCTACAACGGCGAATTTAAAAACGGCCTATACGACGGCTTTGGCAGGCTCTATAACGAGAGCGGCGCTTTGCTCTACGAGGGAGATTTTGCCAAAGGCGTTTACCAGGGTACCGGCAAGGTGATGAATGGCGACAAGGTGCTGTATGAGGGCTCGCTTACGGGCGGCGTATACGACGGCCAGGGCACGCTGTACGCCACCGGAGGGGCGCTCTTGTACAAGGGCGGCTTTTCGGCGGGCGAATATGCGGGGCGCGGGCAGCTGTACCGGGGAGAAAAGCTTCTGTACGACGGCGAGTGGAAGGGCGGAAAGTACTACGGCTCGGGCGTACTGTATCAAAACGGCGCTATAAAATATACGGGTTCTTTTGCAGACGGCAAGTACGAGGGCGAAGGGACGCTGATGGACGGGATTCACACGCTATATGCGGGCGGGTTCCATCTGGGCCTGTATGAGGGGCGGGGAAAGCTCAACTATGCGGGCGGCGACACGCTGGAATACGCGGGCGACTTTGTGTCGGGCGAAAAGCAGGGCGTGGGGCGGCTCTACACCGAAACCGGCGCGCTTTTGTACGACGGCGGATTGTACGCGGGCGAGTATGAGGGCGAAGGCAGCCTGTACGATACTTCGACCGGCAAGCTGATTTACATGGGCGGCTTTTCCAAAGGGGATTTCCATGGCCAGGGCAAGCATATGAACCCTGAAACCGGCCTGACCATCTACGAAGGCGGCTTTAGCATGGGGTTTTATGAAGGCGAAGGCAAGCTATTTGAATATGAAACCGGCAGGTTGGTCTACGAAGGCGGTTTCTTGCAGGGGCTATTCCACGGGCAGGGAAAGTTTTACGATCAAAAAACTGGAGAGCTTATCTACGACGGCGAATTTGTGCAGGGCGCATGGGTATCTGAAGAACAAGAAGAACAAGGCCTTACCGATGCCAAGGGCAAGGCGATTTATGTGGGCGCGATGGATGGCGATGCGCCGGACTATGCTTCGCTCATGGGCGAGCCCATGAAGGCGCTCGATGCCGCCTTCCTTACCGCGCGGGATGCCTTGGAGCTTGAGGATGGCGTGTTGGTCAGCTACCCGCAGGATGGTTTGATGGTGAGCATGGATATGACAAAGGGCACGGAGTATGCCGATTCCAAGGTGCTGGCGATCCACTTATGGGGCGAACAGGGCGCGGGCGGCTTTGCCGCAGGCATGAAGGGTGAAGAGGTATACGCCGCGCTGGGAAGCCTGTATGAAACCGGGGCGACCCAGGTGGACGAGCGCACGTTGGCACTTTTAAAGCTTTCCGCCAAGGCCGGCAACGCGGCCGCCGCGGAGGTTGCGGCCGCCGCCGATGCCGCGGCGAAGGAAGAGGGCGCTCAGCCGCTTTCGCTGCTTACCTATACCGTGGAAAAAGACGGCAAGAAAATCAAACTATTGTGCGATCAGGCGGGCAATTGCCTGCTCGTGTCGCTGATAGGGTAGGGGGGAGAAGCATGGGCAGGTATACTGCAATCGCCGACGTCGGGCAGGCAATCATACGCCTTTTGCAGGAAGGATTGTGCCCCGAACCGCTGAGCAACCCGGATTCCGTCGCGCTGTGTTCTCCGGCCGACCGGGGGGACACGGTGCTGGGGCTTTACCTTTACGAGGTGAACGAGTGCGAGGCGATGCGCGCGGTCAACCCGGTGCCCATGGGCAACCGGCAGCTGCGCCAGCCGCCGATGCTGCTTCAGCTGCACTTTATGCTCACCGTATACTCCGCCGCGGAAATCAAGTTCCGCGCGCTGGACGAGCAGCGCATCCTCGGCCGCGCGATGCAGATCTTGGCGGACAATTCCGTGCTGGACGCCGCCTCTACTCTTGGGGATGTAAACCCGCTCGAGCGCAGCATCCGCATCCAAATCGAAAACCTCAGTATGGAGGACAAGATGCGCCTGTGGGGATCTTCCAATTCGCCTTACCGCCTGTCGGCCTGCTATAAGGTGGAGCCGATAGAGATCGAATCGACCCGCGTGCGCACGGTGCAGCGCGTCGTCCAGGTGCAGATGGGGCAGGGGGAGTAGTATGCAAAACATGCAAATGACCGGGGGCTTTCGCCTGAAGGTAAGCGCCGTGGTGCTCGCGCTCGACGCGCTCAGCGGCGCGAGCGTGCCGGGCGCGCGCGTTATGATTGTGGGCGAGGCAAAGCTCCCCGAGCGCAAGAACGACGGCTTTTTCGTGTTCTCCAACGTAGAGCGGGACGAGGCGCTTATCGTGGCCGAGGCCCCGGGCTACTTTCCGGCCAGCGCGCGCGTCATGCTCGGCAGCCTTTCGCCGCTCGAGCCGGTGCTGCGTCTTAGGCTTTCGCCGCACGCGCCGCCTAACGGGGCCGCGCTGATTATCGGGCGCGCGCTCGATGCGCGGGGCGATGTTTTGCCCGGCGCCTGCGTGCGCGTCAGGGAAGGAAGGCGCCTTAGGCTCATGGCCGACGCGAAGGCCGGAGATGGGCTTTTGCGAATCTTTACGCTTGCGGGCGAGGATCTGGGCGGCCTGGGCCTCCTGCTGGAGACGGAAGAAGGGCAGTTCCCGCTTCAGCTTCTGGGCCGCGAGGAAGAGGGCTACCGCCTAGCCTTTCCCCTGCCTGTGAATGCCGCGCGGGCGTCGGCTAAGCTGTGGCGCGTTCATCAGGCGTATGCCGGCAACGACGGTCGCTTCGGCGTGGCCCTGCGCGTAGACGAGGAGCAAACCGTGCTCATCGAGCCGGAGCATGCCGAGTCTACGCAGTTTGTACTTACTGTAGGCGGTATCTTCGATGTGGGCGATATCGCTCCCGCCGCGAAAGTCGAGGATACCCTTCCCCGAACGAAGGGCAATAAAAAGAAGAAGGGGCGGTAGAAGATATGCCGCTTGCCGTATGCACCGGCGCCATGATGATGTGTTCCTTCGGGGCCGCGCCTTCCACCCTGGTCGCCAATGCGCAGACAACAGTCATGACCGCCACGCCCCTGGCGACGGTTATGGATTTTAAGCCCATGGCCAACATACCGCCCTTTGGCATGTGCATGAGCATCGCCAACCCTACGGTAGCCGCGGCTACTGCGGCGGCGCTGGGCGTGCTGACGCCTCAGCCCTGTGTGCCCAACATCGTCGCCCCCTGGGTGCCGGGCAGCCCTACGGCGCTGCTTTGCAACTTTCCCGCGCTGAACCAGACGTGCAAGTGTATGTGCCTGTGGGCCGGCGTGATTCAGATCACCAACCCCGGCCAGACGACCATCCAGGTGCCCTGAACGACTGCGGATGCATTGCCCCCGTACCGAGTTTTTCGAAAGTCTGCCCCGTGGAGGAGAAGCTGATGAAAAAGAGTATTCCGATCCTGTTCCTTGTCGCGCTGCTGACAGCGGCTGCCGCGCATTTTGTGGTGTTTGGGCAGCGCCTCCATTTTGTGGTGGATGCGTCCATCGACGCGCAAGGGGGCTTTGCGCTGGTGGATCACTCCGCCGATAAAAGCCGCCTGATCCGCACCGATGCGCGCGGCGAGGTTCTGTACCTGCGCGAAGATCAGCTGCAGTGGGACGACGTGTTTCTCAAGCGCCCCGAAGTCGTGGTGCTGGGGGACAATATGCTCGTGCGCGAAAGCGTCGTCAACCACCACACATACAAGATCGAGTCGGAGCGCTTGGCAATCTATGGAAAAGACATCGATACGACGCTGTACGAACATATCGGGGCGCAGGATTACTTCGAGCGAGTCAGCGGGCTTTATGCGAGGGAGGATACCGTAGGCTTCTATTATTCCGGAGATGCAACGGTAGATCGCTATGAACTGCCGCTTTTGGGCGGCGAGGCGAAGATCGTGGAATCCTGCGAGCCCCCGGAGCACGCGGTTGCCTCCCAATGGCTCTATACCGCGGACGGCACCGCGCTTCTTACCACGCAAAACGAGATCTTTCTTTATGCACAGGATGGGACATTCCAAAGGATTTATCCCGCTAGGGGGAAGAGCGCGCTCATCACCCAAATCGGAGCCGATACCCAAGGAAAGCTGTTTGCCGTGGACATTCAGGCGGGCGGGCTGTATGCGATTTCGAGCACCGGCGAGGCGACGCTTATGCAGGATGTAGGGCGCAGATTCAGCGGCGCGGGCACGATGATCCGCGATTTGCTGGAGTTGAAGATGTATAACCCTTCGCTGATGGCGGGCATATATTCCGACGCATCCACCGTTGCGACCATGCGCGGCGACGCCTCAGAGATCCTATCGGTGCACCGCCCTCTTGCTTGGCTCATCGTCGGCGACGCCGCGGTGTTTGCTTCAGCCCTCGCCCTTTTGCTGCTTATCAGGGCGCTGATCGTCGTGTGGCGCAAAAAGGAAAGGTTTGTGCCGATCGTAGTCAAGCAATTGGCGTTCGGCCTGCCGGTGACGATCGCCGGCGCGGTGCTCTTATACTTCCTGGCAAGCTACGCTATCGGCAATGCGATGACGAGGCAATTTGGCGATTCGCTATATAGCAAAGGCGCGCAGCGCGCCGAGCGTATCGACGGGGCCTGGCTGGGCAACCTTTCGCTCGAGGAAGCCACAGAAGATTTCACCTATCAAAAGATGACGGTTGAATATTTAAGCTCCAATCCCTTTGTCGCCGAAATCTCCACGCGGCAGGGTGAATCCACGGTGCGCTCCTACGATTATTATTGGCTCTTCGCCGTCAGGGATGGGGGAGTTATCCTGACCGCGGCCTGCGAAGATAAGCAGGTGGGCATACCGCTGCACTACGTCTACCGGGATACCGCCCGCGCCAACTACGAACAAGTGCTTAGCGAGCGGATGCCGGTGTACTGTGAAATCCGCGACACGTCGGGCGATTGGATTCTTTCGCTCATCCCCATTTTTGAAAATGGCGACGGCACCGGTGCGATCACCGGTATTCTGGAGGCAGGAACCACCAGCTTTGCAATGAAGGCCGCGGTGCAGCGCCAGTCTTTCTACATTGCGGTGATTGGGTGTGCGATTACCGTAGGCATTATAGCGATGGTGCTCGTGATGCTCACACACTCTCTCAGGCCGCTGGGCAAGCTCAAGGCGACGATGCAAGCGGTGGCGCGCGGTCAATACGGGCTGACGGTCAAGGTGCGCTCGCATGACGAGGTCGCGCAGATCGGCCACATCTTCAACGGCATGTCCGGCACCATCCAGACGCAGCTTAACGAGCTGATGCGGCTCAATGCCGCCTATTACCGCTTCGTGCCGCTCAAGCTGATCGAAATGCTCGGCAGATCCAACGTGCTCGACGTGGCTCTTGGCGATCAAATCGTGATGCCGATGAGCGTTTTGCAGCTGCAGGTGCGCGATTTCGACGCGCTGGCGACGACCATGTCTGCGCAGGAGCTGTTTCGCTTCCTCAATGAAATTTATGAGGCGTTTGTGCCGTTACTTAACCGGTACGGCGGGGTGGTGGATCGCTACACCGAGGCGGGATGGATTTCGCTGTTTACCGGTGGGCAGTACGATGCGATGTCTGCGGCGGTGGACATTATGGAGCGCTTCGCCAATTACAACGAGCTTCGGGCCGTTCGGGGAGAAAACCCCGTGGATATCGGGGTTGCCGTGGCGCGTGGCCCGGTCATGCTGGGCGTGCTCGGCCATAAGGACCGCATGAGCGCTATGGCGATTTCCGAAGTGGTGAACATGACGCAATATATGCTTGCCGCCGGACGGCGCATGGGCAGCCACATCATCGTCGCCGACACGCTGGGCGACGCGGTCGGGCAGGGATTTGCCTGCCGCAGGCTCGGACGACTGGCCATAGGCGACCGTAGCGAGAGGGTTGAGCTGTTTGACTGCTTCGATGGAGATACGCTCCAGCAGCGCGCGCTCAAGCTGGAAACCCTCGAGGATTTTACCGCGGGCGTCGCATTCTATACGCAAGGCGAGCACTATAAGGCGCGCAAGGCGTTTATCGACGTGTTGCGCCAGAACCCGGGCGATGCTGCCGCAACGGCTTACTTAATCCGCTGCGATCAAATCTACAGGCGCGAGGGTGGGGATGCCGACGAGGGGGGCGCGATGTTTGTCTATTCCTAATGCCGCGACCCGTAGAGAAAGGCGCTCCGGGGGCGTCGCGCGCTTGCTGCTCCAGGCGGCGTTTATGGCGGTGGCATGCTTAAGTTGCGCCGCCATGCTGCTCACTATGATGAACGGGCAATTTAAGCAGCGCTACGTAAGCACGCTCAAGGCGGAGCTTTTGCAGTATGCGGGTATGGGGGCGGACGTGATCCCGGCACAGGCCGTTGTGGTAAACGACGGGGAAGCGCGAGATTATCTTGCGGGCTTTCTTGAGCCCCTGTTTGCAGCCGTCAAGCTGGATTCCGGCGCGAAATTTTCTTATGCGCTTTACCGTTTTGACGAAGGCGAAGGCATGACGGCGCTTGCGCAAAGCGGGGATGTTCAAGGGCCTTCCGCGGCGGCAACGCGCTACCGACAGGCGGCAAAGACGGCACAGGGTGAGCTATGGGAAGACGGTTTTCGCCTATGCGCCGTTTGCGGCGTGACGGATGAAGCCGGAGAGACAGTCGGCGCGCTGGAGCTTATTGGAGACTGGCAGCCCTACGAGGAGCGCAACCGGGGCATGATCCGCCAAGTGCTCACCGCTTGCATCGCGGGCGTGGGGTGCATGACGGCGGTATACTTGGTCATGGCCTTTTTCTCCGCGAGGAGAGAGATAGCGAAGGGAGGCGGTGCGGATTGAGGCGAGCGGTGGTTCTAACCTTAACAGCACTGCTTTCACTGCTTATACTCGCGGGAGGGATGGCCTGGTTTGGCGTGGAGTTGGGAAGCCCCGCGGTGTGGGCGCTTGATTTTTCCCATATCGGGGATATTGCCCGCAACGACCAGGGGACGGTCGTGCTGATCGACGACTTTCAAACGCGAGCACTCTTATTGGATGAGCGAGGGGTGCTGCGCGGATATGCCCGCGCACAGGCGGGGGCGCAGTTCATCGCTGCCGCGGTCGGGCCCGGCGGCGAAGCGCTCGTTATCGAGCGCGCAAGCGCGCAGCAAAACGCGTTGCTCCGCTTTGACGGTGTGGGCGCGCAGACGCGCACCCCGCTGGGCGAAGGCGCGTTTGCGCTCGCCGGAAGGGAAGACACGGTTTCCGTGCTCAGCGAGGCGGGCGGATACATTGCCGTCGAACCCTTATATGGCGAAGAAGCGGCGCGCTATCCCGCGCCGGAAGGAGGCGCGTGGCGCGCGAGCATGCCTGTCGGGCAGCCTGCGTATGTGCTGACATACAGAGGGGAGATCTGGAGGATCGAAGAGGCGGGCCCTACCCTACTGATGAACCCCGATAAAGCCGATTGGGGCGAGCCATGCGTGCCCGGGGATATCTCCGTCGATGCGGGCGGAAGGGTGTGGATAGCCAACCTGGGCAGCTGCCGCATCGGCCAATTGGATGGGAATGGATTTTCTCCGGCATTTTCCGTGACGGACGTCGTTGCCCACGGGTTTTCGGATGTGGACGACGGCGGCTTTTACAGCGTGTATGCCGATAGCGCCGGCCTGCTCAGTGCCGCGGGGGATATGCTGGTTTGGCGCGTGGGCGGCGGCATGGTCGGCGCTTGGCAGCGCGCTTCGCTCCCCCTGTGGATGCTCGCCGTCAAGGCCCTGCTGCTGCTGTGTGCGGCGACGCTGCTGGCGCTGGGCATTTATTTAGGGGCGTTTGCACTGCGCCGCATGTTCAGGCGCAAAATTGCCGCCATCACCGGACAGGCGGTGCAATTGGTGATCTTTGTGCTCGTATTCTCCTGCGTGATCGGCTGGAACGTCGTGGCCAACTACCGGGCGCAATCGGAGATTACGCGCGAGAGCTGGCTTAGGCAAAGCGCGGTGCTGGGCGCGGTGGAGCTGGGCTATGGGGGCTTGGTAGACGGCGATTTTCTGAGCGTACAAGCGGCGCAAAAAGAACTGGACGCGGCTCTGCACGACATATCCGCACGGATGGGGGGCGAAACGGAGGCTTCCCTCGTAGTCGAAAAAGACGGTCGCGTGCGCGTGCTGGCGCAAAGCGTGCGCAGCGTGCCGCTGTACTACCCGTTGCGCACAGATATGCAGGGCGCCCTGACATACGAGGCGGCGCTGAAAAACGGACAAATCACCTTTGGAGAGGTGCGCGATGAGAGCGGCGCGTATTTGGCATGCCTGTGCCCGGTGTACGACCGCGCCGGTGCGCTCGCCGCCGTATTGGATGTGCGCGTGTCCGCGGATTCCTTCATGCGGGAAAATGCATCCTTTCTGCTCGAAATGGTGCTGTCCGCGGCTTCAACGCTGGTTGTTCTCCTGTTTTTCTTCATCGAAGTCAACCGTTTAATGGCCGCAACCGTCGAGGTGGGCCCGGCCGCGAATCGGCGCCTGGCCAGGCGGCCGGCCGTGCGTTGGCTGGGCTTTTTAGGGTTTACCGCCATCAACATCCCGATGTTTTTCATTCCAATCCAGGCCGCGCAGCTTTACCACGCGGGTGCGCCTGCGTTCATCACGCTGGAAATCGCCGAGGCCGCGCCATTGACGCTTAACATGCTGGCGATGGCGGTTTCCTCCACGGCGCTGGCCGGCTGGATCGACCGGAACGGTTGGAAGCCGGGCGCGCTGCTGGGAGTCGCGCTATGCGCGGGGGGCTACATGCTGGCGATGCTCTTTGCCAACATCCTTTGGTATATGGCCATGATGTTCGTTGCGGGGCTCGGCGCGGGGCTTATCGCCCTGTCGCTGCAGGCTTTTATCTTCGCTACCGAGCCCGAGGGAGGGGACGGCGGCAGCGCCCTGCTCTCCCAACTCAACAGCGGCATCTTTGCCGGGGCGAATTGCGGCATCATCTTCGGCTCCATGCTCTCTGATCAGCTGGGTTATTTTGCCGCTTTTCTCGCGGCGGCGGCAGTGTTTGCCGCTACTGCGTGGTGCGCGCTGAGGCTCCTGCCCGGCGCGCGCGGGCAAGTGGAAGGTGATAAGGCCTCCGTGTCGCTGCCGCGTTTCTTGTTCAACGGCAGGGTGATCGTCTTTCTGGTTCTGCTGCTCGTGCCGATGACCGTTATGGGCTTTTTCGTAGCTCATTTTCTGCCGATTTTCTCCGATCAAAACGGAGTCTCCGCCACGATTGCGTCGTGGGGCTACCTGCTCAACGGCATCGCCATTATCTACCTTGGCCCTCCGCTCACGCGCGTGTTGCTCTCGCGCCTGGGTAGCCGCAGGGCCGTGCTGTTTACATCATTGGCCGCGCTGGCGGGCATAGCGCTCTTTACCGTAGCGCCTGTGATGGGCATGGCCTTTGTGTGCTCGCTGATGTTGGGCATATCCGACGCAGGCGGCCAGGTTTCCCGGCAAGAAGAGTTTCTCATGCTGCCCGCCAGCCAAAGGGCCGGCGCCTCCCGCGCCCTGAGCGCGTTTTCCCTGTTTGAAAATATAGGGCAAACCGTGGGGCCGGGCATCTTTTCGGTTATCCTCGCCGTGGGCGTGCGCTCGGGCATGCTTGTGCTCGCATTGGCGCTTGCCGGCTGCCTTGCCGTATATGCGCTTTCGTCGGCGCGCAGGCGAACGGCTAAGGCACGCAAGGGCGAAGGGACCACCGTATCGGAATAGGGCTTGCTTGTACGCGGGCGGCGTTGTTACAATGAAGATAATATGACATGCGATGGAGGGCTTTGACGATGTCGGGCACGGTGTATTATCGCGATGGGGCGCAGCAGCTTGAGGCCTTGTTGGAGCTGATGTTTCATCGCCTTGCCCTGCTCGTTCCCGCCGAACAGGGTGAACAAGGGGCGAAGGGAGAACCCGTGCCCACCGCGCGGGCGGCGGCGGAGGCTTCGCTCAAAAGGGCCGAAGCCGCCTTCCGCCGCAAATCTGATGCCGCCGCGCGCATGCGGATAGACCTGCCGCTTGAAAGGCTTTGCGTTGCGTTTGGGGCCACGCCTTTTCAGAGGTTTTTGCTGATGTTTGCGCTGGCCTGCGATGCGGATACGGAACTGCTTATACTGGTTGCCCGCCTGGCTCCGCCCGAGCCGACGCTGGGCCTTGCGTGGCGATTATATGCGCTGACGGAAAGCGTATCCCCGCAAGAGGCCCTTTCACAACATGTATTTTTGCATGCGTTGTTTGCCCCCGGCGCGCCGGGCGCGCGGCCATTAGCGCGGCCTTTGAGGTTGCGGCGCAAGGTGTTTGGGTTTTTGTTGGGCGCAGATATGGCTTCCGATGTCGTCAGTCGCTATGCTCTTGCCGACGAGCCGCCCCCCATGCGTTTTTATCAGCCTATGCTCGATGGGCTTAGGATGATGGAGGACGCCGCCCGGTTAAGCAGCATGCTCTTTCTTTTGACGGGCGCGAAGGGGGCCGGAAAGCGCTTGTTGCTGCGTCACCTGTGCAAACGCCTCGGGCGCGAGTTATTGATCATAGATCTGGATGCCGTTGTGGATGACCCTGCCGCGTGGGAAGAGAACATCGCCGATATTCTGTTCGAATGCCGCCTGTGCGGTGGCGTCGTCGCGCTCCGGGCGGGCAAGCAGCAAGAAGAAGACGTTCTCTTGCCGCATACCGTAAAACTTGTCAAGGCCTTAGAGGGGTGGACGGACAGGATTTGGCTATTGACCGAAAGAAAGTGGAATCACGCGCCGCAACTCGTCAGGGATGGGTGGGATTTTATAAAATTCGCCATGCCGGAGCTCAGCGCGCCGCAGCGCAAGGAACTTTGGCTTTCCCTGCCGGGCGTCGAAGAATTCGATGCGGATTTTGATCTTCTATCCGGAAAATTTCTCTTCACGCCCGGCCAGATCGAGAGGGCGTATCGCGATGCCCGCCATATCGCCGATTGGCGGCGCGGCGAAGAGAGCGGCGACCGTGTTCTTACCACGGCCTGCCGCCAGCTGCTCGAACACAACCTGGGCGCGCATGCCACGCTGATCTCCTCGCCGTTTGAATGGGATGATCTCGTGCTTCCGCAGGAAAAAAAGGCGCTGCTGTTTAGCATATGCGAGCAGGTGCGCAACCACAGCAAGGTGTTCGGCGATTGGGGCCTCGCTCGGCGCATCCCCTATGGGAGCGGCTTGAGCGTGCTGTTTACCGGCCAACCCGGTACCGGCACAAGCATGGCGGCGCAGGTGCTCGCCAATCAGTTGGGCATAGAGCTTTATCAGGTAAACTTAGCGTCGGTCGTCTCCAAGTACATCGGCGAAATGGAGAAGAACCTGGAGCTCGTATTTACCGAAGCGGGCAAGAGCCGCTGTATTTTGTTCTTCGACGAGGCGGACGCGCTGTTTGCCAAGCGCACAGAGCTTAAGGATTCTAACGACCGCTTTGCCAATGCCGATTCGGCATACCTGCTTCAGCGCATCGAAAACTACACCGGCATCGTCGTGCTGGCTACGAACTATGCGCAAAACTTTGATCCCGCGTTCAAGCGGCGCATCAAGTATACGGTCGACTTCCCGATGCCGGATGAGGAATCGCGGTATTTGATGTGGCAGAAGATCCTATCGCCGCCCATGCCGGTCGATCCTTCGCAGGATCTACCCGCGCTGGCGGCCCAGTACGAACTTACCGGCAGCGAAATCAAGAACATCGCGATGAACGCGGCTTTTCTGGCAGCCGAAGGGCGCAGCGCCATCGCCTTTGCGCATGTACAGCGGGCGCTGCGCGCCGAGTATGCCAAGAGCGGGCGCGTCGTGGTTATGAAATAAACCGGCGCCGCCTTTATAAGGACGGCGCAAAAAGTACCAACCAGCATAGGAGGGGCCGGCATGAGCAATCAAACCCTTCAGAACCAGCCGCAGCAACAGCAACAAAGAACCTCGAGCGAAGTGATACAGGAGCGGCGGCAGGAAATTTTCGATGGAACGACGGATACCGAGCAGCAAAAGCTTTCCAGCCTTGAGAAGGCCTCGCTGGACGACCTGGAGGGCGGCCTGTTCGACATCTACGGCGAGCATTGGGCGCACTGCAAGTGGCGCGAGCTTAAGCTCAAAGACGTTTATTACGGCATCGGCAAAGATGCCGTAATCGCCAAGGGCTGGGACGGGGTGCGCGCCGTCAAGCGTAAAAAGATCATCAACGACATAGCCGCAGACGCGGCAAAGCGCAAGGCGAGGCTCGCCCAGCACGACATGATCATGCAATGGGCGGATATACCGGGCCGGCCGGACGCATATCGGGAGTACAAAGAGGAATATGCCAGGGTGATTTCCGCCGCGAAGACATTAAACGACGCCCAGGCCGCGCGCAAGGCCGCGGAGAAAAAGCTGTCGCCGGAGAATAAGACGGCTATAGGACTCGAAGTCGAAAGGGAGCGTCTGCAGCAAAAAAAAGAGCATTATATGCTCAAACACGGACTCGACGAGAGCGTGTTCCAGGGCAAAACTACGCTCAAGGCGCTGAAGGAAGCAAAAAAGCAAGGGCTCAAGGCGCAAAAAGAAAAGCCGACGGATATTCTCGCCGCGGAGGAACAGGAAGCCGAAGAGAATTACGGCGAGGATCTCTTTGCCGCCGCCCGGCTCAAAGCGACGGGGCGGCATGAGAAGATATGCACGGCGGGGCAGAATGCGCCGGATTCGAAGCAATATAAAGAGGCGCGGGGCAAGCTGAAAAAGGCCAAGGACGTGGCCCAGGGCTATAAGGTACTTGATGACGATTACGATCGTTGGAAGGACAGCGAGGGCTACCTCGACGCGTATGAAACCGCGGGGGGCAGGGGGAAGGATCTGCCGCATTCGGAGCTGAAGGTCAGCAAGGTAGGCCTTTATTACCACCGGATCGTCGAGCACATGGAAGGCAAGGAAAAGTGGCACCGCGCGGGGAAAGACGCGGCGATCAAGGCGCAGGCGGACAGGCGGAAGGCGCAGGATGGCGAGCTGAAGGATATCATCGAGTCCATCGACACCCGCAAGAGCAAGAAAGGCGACCCGGAAGAACGCCACAAGAAGATGGACGCCGCGGAAGACAGGCTTGTAACGCAGTTTGAAAACGAGATCATCCCCTACGACCGCGTGGGCAGGAAAGACAAAGACGACAAAGCCTATGCGGTAAAGGCGCGCGAAAAGCTGATTATGGAGCGGCTGAAGCTGTGCAAGAAGGCCCGCGAGCGCGCGATGCTTTCCGAAACGTTTGAAGCCGAGATGAAGTCGGAGGCGAACAAGGGGCTTACGCCGGAGGAGCGCGTAAGGCTTGCAACCTCCAAGGGCGTGGAGCAGAGCAAGAAGGATATCGACAGCGCCAAGACGGCGCGCGTGAACGCGCACCGGCATAGGTTCCTGGACGACCTGGAAGCGAAATACGTAAAAAAGTATACGCACGTCTTTTTTACGGCGGCGAAGCTTGAGGTGCAAACGGAAAAGGGCAAAGACGGTCCGGCGTTTCAAGAGGCGATGAAAGAGCCGCGTTTTCGCCATGACGTTTTGAAGGAGGCGGCAAAGAAGGCGGCCGTTCTGCAGCACCAGTCGCGCATGAAGGGAACCAGCGACGAAGAAAAGGCGTATCAGAAGGCGTATAATGGGGCGTCCTTCACAAAGTCGGATGGTCAGAAGCGCTCGATCGCCCGCGATGCTATGCGGCACGCGCAAAACATGAAGGACGACAACTACAAGCAGATGTTCAATACGTTCAATGCGCAAAAGACCACCCGCACCGCCACGGCCCAGCGCAAGGCGCGCAAGCATATGAAGCGCATGCAGGATAACCCCGCCTACAGGCAGGCGGTAGGTACCCTTGCCCCGGACGCGTCGGGCGAAACCGTTCTTGCGGCGCGCAAGAAAGGCCGTCGCGCCGCGCAGTTGGAGCAGGAGACGCAGTATGATAAGGCGCACCGTGAGCGATATGGCGACGAGCTTTTCGATTTGGCGATGGACGGATACGACGATAAGTATTCGGAAAAAAACGCGAAGACCGTACGCAAGCACGCCCATAAGCGCATGCGCCAGGTGCACAAGCTTCAGCAGCGGGAGGATATGCGGCATTACGATGGGCAGGGCGCAGGCGACGTACAGCGCCGCTATAAAGAGGTGTACGAAGATGCGATCAAGAACGGATCGACGCCCAGCGAGGCCAATAAGATCGCCCAAAAAGAACAGGAAAAAATGAAAAAGTCCATGCAGTTGGAGATCCAGTTCCAACTCAAGGCCGAGGAAAAAGCAAAGGAATTGCCTGAGGTTGATCGCTTTTACGCCTTTTATAAGAAAAAGTACCCCAGCGACCTAAAAAAGGCCTATAAGCATGCCGTCGATGCGGCACAGGCGCTTCGCCTTGCGCGATCCGAGGCCGATGAGCAGCGCGCGCTGTACAGTCACCCCCGCTTTCAAGATTACTTTGCCGAGGAATATGAAAAGAGCGGCGATAAGGAGGCCGCGCTTGAGAAGGCGCGCGAAAAATGCCTCGAGGAAATCCGCTCGGATGCCAAGCGCGCGGGCAAGGGTAAGCAAGTGGTGGGCGATACGAAGGGCATCACCCCCAGGGCGAAGCGCTTCTTGGACGCCTGGGCGGATTCGGAGCTCCTTAAAACCGTTCGGCACATCAAAAAAATCGAGGAGGCGCATCAGGCCAACCCGCAGGATGAAGAGGGCTTCATCGGCAAGCTGGCCAATAAGATAACGAAGTGGTGGGGCCAGGATAAGTCCACCGTCGATAAGCCGGAGGAGAAAGAGGGGCCATCCGGATTTTCGCAGTTAGTAGGGGTGGGAACGGGTTATGTGATGCCGGTGGTTATGCCGGGCGTCAGCGTTGCGACGAGCGGTATGGCGATCGATACCGCAACGGTTACCGACCCGACGAAGGCGATCAGCCAGGGCTTTCAGCTTACAAAGCTTACCGGCTTTTTAAGCCCCGCCCTTAGCGCGGTTAAGCTTGGCGCGGCGCTGATCTCGTATATCAAAGATAAGGTAGCGGGTAAGACGACGGCGGAATCGACCGTGCAGCTGCTGATGAAGATCGAGGAAACCCTCCCCTCGGTTCTGGGCGCCACCAGGGGCGCACTGAAGATGAGCGGCGTGCAAACCCAGCAGATGTTTGGCGCCGTCAATATGCTGGGGAATTTTCAGACCATCATGTCCAACCTGGTGGGCATTTTAGGCAATGGATTGAAGCTGCACAAGGCTCGCGAAGGTGCCGAGGCGATGTCCAAGCAAAAAGGAAAATCGACGGAGGCACTAAAGAGCAGAGAAAACCGGAACATCTTCACGATGAAAAAACGCCTGGGCCGCTCCACGAAAACCGAGATAGACCCTACCATGATGCGCAACAGGCTCGATACCGGCACCGACACCGGCGATACCCGCAAGAAGCTCGAGCAGTGGCAGGTGGACGACGAGTTTGCGATGCTGTATGCGAAGCTGATCAGAGAGCGATCGCTCGACCTGGGGCAGAACATCGTGGGCGTCATTCAGGGCGGCGTGGGTTTCATTCCCGAGTTCGGCCAAATTGGCGCTGCAGTGATAGGAGCGCTCAACTCCCTCGCATCTTTCACCCGGGCTGGAATCCGCACGGCTAAAAAGCTCGGACGGGATCAGTCCGCCGCCCACCCGATGCGGCATGGCAGCAGCATCTTCAATTGGGATCGAAGCACTCATCAAAAGGCGCTGGATCGCGCGCGCTATGCAATGTTTATTTACAACCAAATCGTAGAGCTGCCCGTGCCGGAGGATATGACCGGCTTGGCGGAGAAAGATAGGGGAGCGTGGGTCATCGACGCGTACCAGCGCTACGACCGCGTGAGCGCCTATACGGAGATGGCCATGGATCTTCGGGAGCTCAATACGCAAGACCGCAAAAAGGGCATCCTTGAAACGTTGGCCAAACACATGGCGGCAAGCACAGGATGAGTATGTGAAGGGAAGGTATGAGTATGGCTGCTTTGGATATCGATAGAATGCGCGAGGAGTTTGAGCTGTACGCCTCGTATGCGGAGGAGACGCAGTTCTCCTGCGCGGTGCTCGATCCGCCTGACGAGATTGCCGTGCCGGTGTTGGCGATCGAGCTTGACGAAGACGAGGAGGGCGGAGGAAACGACGCTGAGCCACATCCGCTGATCTATATGTTTATGGATGACTCGGACGAGGAAGAAGGAAGCGAAAAAGAGGCGGTCGACGACGATATTTTCGACGAAACCGCGTACATTCAGGTGTACCACCGCTTTCCTCTCGCGGCCCAAATGAGCGAAACGCTGCTGGATGCCCTCTTGCTGACCAGCGCGCTCAACCAGCAACTTCCGCTGGGATCGGTATACATATCTTCCGACCGCCAGATCAACTACCGGTATGTGTTTGCCGTGGATGTCGAACTGGGTCTTACCAGAGAGGTTTTTTTAGAGACGCTGTACGTCTTCGCCTATTTAATCGGCCAAATTTCCGCCGCGTTTCGGTGCCTGCTTGAGGAAGGGGCCGAATTTGAAAGTGCGCTTGAGCGGTACCTTACGCCGGTTCAGGATGATTGAACCCGAAAATGACGGAACCCCGCCGCGCTTTACGCGGCGGGGTTCCGTCATTTTACAAGCCTCCTATTTACTCCTTAACGACCTTCATCGCGATATCCGCCCAGCGACTAAGCCTTTCGGGCCGGCCGCACAGCGTGCTGATATCCTTGAGGATAAACTCGACCGGGCATTCGTTTTTGCGGCATACATTCCTGGTGGAAATAAGGTCGTTTCGAACCAGGTCTTCATCCAGCGAGCCCATCGCTAAAAAGGCCGGATTGGGCTTTCTGGAAAATACGTAATCCGGGCCGATTTCTACGGCGCCGCGCTCCTGGTTGGCCCAGGGGCTCATAGAAATCTTCCGAAGATGGGGGATTTTGCGCACTTGATTCATTTTTGCATCCAGAGGATCACAGCAGCCGTAATACACTAGGCCGAAGCGCTCAAAAATAGGCATGGAATAGGCGATTTCGTATTCGTCGAAAGCCGCGGGCGAAATGGTGGAAAACATCTGCGCCAGCCCAAACATCCAAATGTCCTGCGTTTTGGGCTTGTTAGGGTCGAAGCTTGGGGAGGGAAGATCATCGGTATATGCGCCCGTGCAGTGGATGAGGGATTGCCCATAGCATAGAGCGCCTAAGTTTTCCAGCTGATCCAGCGCGGCGAGGTAACCGTCGGCGACGCGCTTTGCCATAGCGTGCAAGAGCTCGGGCTGGTCGATCATTGCATAGAGGACTCCTTCGACGCCCATCCAATGGCTGATCAGATCCCACAGGGATAGGTAAGGGTCCACGCCTTCCTTGCGCGGGGCGATGATGTCGCCGAACAGCCAGCTTGCCAAACCTAGACGACGGTCGGTTTCAGTCGCGTCGTGGGTGACGATCGGTGTTTTGATCTTTTCAAGGTCGTCCATCGTGGTGAACTGGTTGGCATACTTATGGCTGACCACTTCGTCGATCCCCTGTACGGCCAGCGTTTCCTCCTGCGTACCCAGGCCGAAGGATGTGTTGGTGATCGCCATCGGCACGCGCACGAAGGGCTCCACTACCATATCCACGGGAAAGTGCTCCCACTGGTACAGAGTGCGCCGGAAGAAACGCTCATAAACCCGACAATCGTCGGTTTCACAGCGGAGCTTTAGCGCGTCGCCTTGAAACTCGCCCCAGCAGATTTGGTCGATTGCAACCATCGGCCGCTCGGGCTTAAGGCCGTTGAGCTTGCGCCACAGGCGCTTCTTTTCCTGCTGTATGGGCAGCGCGGCAATTTCCGCGATGCGCGTGGCAAGCTCCCGTAAGATCGGCCTGTCTTTTTCAAAGGATTCCTTTTGCATATGCGCACCTCCCGCGTTCAAAAAAGCCTATAGAATATTCCCTTCAAAGGTGTTCTTGTGCCAGACGATGGTAGGATCGATGTGGCGGATATCCCGCGAGCAGGTGACGGCCATCGCCCAGTTCAGTTCATTGTTCATCTCGTCGATTGCCTTTTTAATCGCCTGTGCGCCGCCCTCGCCAAGCGGCCCCATCAACGCGCGGCCAACCGACACCGCCGTTGCGCCCAGCGCAAGCGCCTTGAACACATCCAGCCCGCGCTCCACGCCGCAGTCCACAAAAATCGGCATCCTGCCCGCGATGAGTTTGGCGATTCTCGGAAGGATCTGCAGCGGGGGCAATGCGTAATCCACCATGCCGTGGTGGTGGGATACCACGATGCCGCGCACGCCCGCGTCCAGGCATTTTTGTGCATCTTGCTCGCTGAGCACGCCCTTGATGATGAACGGAAGCTTTGTGGCTTTGACAAAGCCTTCGATTTCTTGAATGGTTTTCGGAGCCATGGCCAGATCTAAAACAGACCCTCGTTTGTTTTTGCTGCCGAATGCGTGGTCGATATCCATGCCCACGGCGAGCGCGCCAAAGCGTTCGGCGTGCTCCATGCGCCGGAGGATGACTCCGTTGTCGGCATAGGGTTTGATGATCTTGATCGTGCGCGCGCCGGTTGTGGCGATGGCCTCCAGCTCGGCTTCCTCGCCCATGCCCGCCCACATCACGCCATCCGCGGCCTTCAGCCCTCGCGCGGCCTCCACCATGCCCTCGGGATGCACTTTGTTTAAGTGAGAAAGCGCCGCCAGCATGATCGGCGTCGAGAACGTTTCTCCGTAGAGCGAAAGTTCTAAAGAGGGTTCCACCGAGTCGATGTGCCGCATCTCCAAGAGCAGCGAATCGAAGTATTCCCGCGTTATCCGCGACGTATCGCCGCCATTGTACGTTTGCGTCATGTACGCACCTCCGTCGTTTTTTAGTATGTCAGAGCCTGGTTCTTCTGTGGGTTCATCGTACAACAGCGCGGGGCAAAAAGCAATGAAGGAGCGCGGGCGGCGTGCGCAAAAAGCGCCCTGCGCAAAGCGCAAGGCACTTTATTAAAGGGCGTTATCTACCAAGTTGCGCAAACATGTAGTTGAACAGCTTCTCGTCCGCAACCACGGCCCGCCCATCGATCATGTCGCCGAAGGCCGTATCGCGATGCAGCGTTTCGCCCAGCAGCACGCCCTTTGTGCAAATACCTTCGTATTGATCGATCATCCTTTGTATATGCGAAAGGTTGAGCGCCAAAGACCTATAGATGGCCAGCGCCACCTGAAGCTCCGCAAGCCCTTCAAAAGGCCCTTCTACCGATAGGTTGTAGCGATTTTGTTCCTTGATGTTTGTCGCCCCGCCGATGGGATCGGGGGCGGCAAATTTTACATGTTTATAGTAACACATTACGATCGCCCCGAAGCACATGATGCAGGGCTCCATGGTCGTATACAGTATATTGTTTTTGTGGTCGACGCCGTAATGTCCGCTGCCGACCTTTAGGATGGCGTTGATCTCGGCGTGCGCAAGGTGATGCCGGTTGATCTTTTCCATGTCGTCATTCGCATAAATGCTGTTTTCGCCTAAGGAGATGCATTCGCCGTCGGAGTTCATAATCGCGCATCCAATCGCCGTGCTTCCCCGGCGGTAGGCGCGCAGCGCCGCCGAAAACGCGTACTGAAAGCCCTTCTCCATTTCGAGAAAAGTCATGAACAACTCTCCCTTTATGGATTTGTACGCCAGGCCCGAGTGGGCACGCTACTCCATCTCCACCGCAGCGGGCGGCTGGGGCGTCAGGTCGTACAGCACGCGCGTAACGCCGGGCACTTCGCTTAAAATCGTATAGGTGGCGGTCTCCAGCACGTCGAACGCAAGCCTTACGGCCTGCATGCGCCCGGTCTCGCGCGCCTGCACCGCGCGCAGCACCACTGTTTCGCCCGTCCGATCCCCTTCGCTATCCAGCGCGCCAACGCCCGCGAGCATCGCGAAATACTGCGCGACGCCCTTGTCCGCGCCGGATTCCTCCACCACCCGCTTGAAAATCGCATCGGCATTGCGCAGTGTTTCGATGCGCCCGGGCGTCACCTCGCCAAGGCAGCGCACCGCGAGCCCCGCGCTTGGGAAGGGCTGCCTCCCCACGATGCGGGCGGGTACCCCCAGCATCGTGCCCAGTTCGCGCACTTCGCGCTTGAACAGGCCGCGTAGCGGTTCCAGCACCGTCCAATGCCCGGGCGCGCCACCCGTGGCTACGCTGGGCGCGTTATCCAGTACGTCGTTGTAGATTGTGCCGCGCACGAGAAAGATCTCTCGGCCCTCCAGCCCTATGCCTTGATCAGCCAAGGTGGAACCGAACTCGTCCGCCACAATTTCGCGCTTCCTGTCGGGGTCGGTCACGCTGCTCAGGCGCGTCAAAAAGCGCTTCGACGCCTGCACGCGCAAGAGGGGAACCTCCATCTGTTCGACAAACGCGCGCTCAATGCCCTCGCCCTCTCCCAGCGTCATGAGCCCCGTATCGATCAACACGCATTTGGCGCGCTCTCCCAGCGCGCGGTGCGCGAGTGCGGCGCACACGGCGGTATCCACGCCGCCCGTCATCGGGCAAATAGCTATGCCATCGCCCACGCGGTTGCGCATTCCGTTGATGGCCGACTCGAGATAGCTTTTCAGCGACCAATCGCCCGCGCAGCCGCAAATATCCTTGACAAAGTTGGATAGAATGCGGTAGCCGTCGATATCGTTGCGCTCGAGCAAAAATTGCAGGCCGTACAGATTTTTTTCCTCGGATGCAAACGCGAGCACCGTGCCTTCGCAAGATGCGATCGATGAAAAACCTTCGGGAAGGGTAATCTTATACGCCTTTTCAATGCGGCGCATGCCGCTTTCTATGCCCTGAAACAGCGCGGATGCCCCGTCTATGGAAACATCGGGCACTTTGTTTTCCAGCGCGACTTCGCCCGTGGCGCCGCCTGCCGCCGTAAGAAGGGCCTGTGCCGCTTCGCCCAGCGCCAGCACCGGCGTGCCGGACAGAAGAAGATCGCCGGGCAGCTTGCACGCGCCCTCTGTGCCCCCCAGAGCAATCAAGCCCGCCGGGTTGCGGCCGGCAATATCTCCGACCCCCGCGCGCATATCTACGATTTCACAATATACCCCGGCGCCGCGCACGGCGTGAGCAATCTGCCTCGCGTCCGCGCCCCCGCAATCCAGCACCAAAATGGAATCTTGCGCCATAACCACACCTCCCGCCAAATTGAGCGGAAATACCAATCTATCCTATTATTAACTTAACGCAGGCAAATTCATGCATGTTCCCGGATATGGCGGCATGGGGAGCATTTTAGGATAAATGCGCGAAAAGAAAAAGGATATTGACTATACGGGTCAATTGCAATAAAATAAAACCGACCGATATAGTCAGGGGTGGTAAGTTGAATCGAGACGGCGGGAATCGTGGCGTGGGAGAAGAAGGCAGGCGCGCTGCTATACTGGGCGCGGCCGTTGCGGAATTTTCGCGTGGGTACGACAAGGCGTCCACCGATGCAATCGTGAAGGCGGCAGGGGTATCCAAGGGCCTTTTGTTCCACCATTTCGGCAGCAAGAAGGAACTGTTTTTTTGTGCGTACGAATACGCGATCGGGCTTGTCATTGCGGAGTTTTACGATTTGGTCAACCTTGAGCAGCGGGATATTTTAGAACGCTGGCGGCAAATCGCGCTTTTGAAGATGGATTTGATGCGCGAGCACCCGATGATTTTTGCCTTTATCGCAAGTGCTTCGTTTCCCGACGGCGGCAAGGTGAAGGAAAGCGTTCTGCGCCAGCGCCAGAAGCTGGAGGCGGAGCTCTACCCCAACCTTTTTTATGATGTCGATCGTTCGCTGTTCCGCGAGGATGTCGATGTGGATACGGCAATCCACGTCATCCTCTATACCATCGAAGGGTACGCGCAGGCACAGGCGGACCCGGCTAAATCCTCACAGGACTATTACGGCGAATATCCGCGCTACCTTGCAGACCTTGAGCACTACATCGCTTTTTTCCGCAGGCAGTTTTACCGGAAGGAAGGAGTGCAATGAATCCGATTGAAATCCGCGGTCTTGCCAAGGCCTACGGCAACACACAAGCATTGCGCGGCATCGACCTGACCGTTTCCCAAGGAGAAATCTACGGGTTCATCGGCATGAATGGCGCGGGAAAATCTACCACTATCCGGATTTTGCTCGGGCTCATTCGAAAGGACGGCGGGGAAGCGGCGTTGTGGGGGAAGGATCCTTATGCCGATTGCGTTTCCCTGCACAAGCGCATTGCCTATGTGCCCGGCGACGTTAACCCCTGGCCCAACCTGAGCGGGGGCGAAGTGATCGATCTGATGGCGCGCCTGAGCGGCCGCCCGGATGCGCCGCGCCGTGCGGAGCTGATCGACCGCTTTCAATTCGATCCTTCCAAGAAGTGCCGCAGCTATTCTAAGGGAAACCGCCAGAAGGTAGGGCTGATCGCCGCGCTGGCTTCGGATGCGGAGCTGTACATCCTCGATGAGCCTACCTCCGGCCTTGACCCGCTGATGGAGTCGGTGTTTCAGGATTGCGTCCGCGAGCTTGCCGCTCAAGGGAAGACCGTCTTCTTATCCAGCCACATCTTGGCCGAGGTCGAAAAGCTGTGCGGGCGGGTGGCCATCATCAAGGATGGCGCGATTGTCGAATCCGGAAGCATCGGCGAGCTTCGTCAGTTTTCGCGGCTCATCGTGCGCGCGCAATGCGAAAGTATTCCGGAGGGCATCGCCATTGCGGGGGCGCACGGGTTGATTGTGGAAAAGAACACCCTGAGCTTCGGCGTAGATCCCATATGTCTGAACGAAGCGCTTCAAAAGCTAACCCAGTGCGGAGTGACCTCGCTACACTGCGCGCCTCCGGAGCTGGAAGACGTGTTCCTGCACTATTATAAGGGCGGTGAAAGCCGGTGAAGCGGCTCATGTTCGCATCCACAGGGGCGCTCATGCGGGTTGGATGGAAGGCGCGCAAGGCCTTGCCGCTGCTCATTGCCCTTTTGCCGTTTTTACTTTCGTACGGCACGGCGGCATCCAACAAAGCGGTGCTCGCCACGCCCGGGCAGCTTGCGGCGTATATTGCGGAAAATCAGGGGAACCCGCTGCTCGGGTTCATCGCCGCAGATACGCTCGAGGCGGCGACGGTATGGCGCGTGCGGGTCAGCGCCGCGGTTATCCTGGCGGTGCTGAACATCGCGCTGGCGGTGGGCGGCACGCGCAAGGAGGAAGATTTAGGCCGAACGGAGCTCGTGCGCGCGGGCGCGGTCGGGCCGCTCGCCCCGCTCGCGGCGGTGCTTGCCACGGCGCTGTGCGTCAACTTAGTGGGCGGCTTTTCGATGGCGGCGGGCTTTTTGGCCGCGGGTTTCCCGGCGGCCGGCTCGCTTGCGGCGGGGTTCGCAACGGCGCTGTGCGGGCTCGGTTTTGCTGCGTTGTCGGCTCTTGCGGCGCAGTTCGCCTCGGACGCGAGGCTTGCGTATGGCCTGTCCTTCGGCGCGGTAGGGCTTGGCATGCTGATGCTGACCCTCGCCAACGCGACGGGGGTCGCTGCCCTCGGGCTGTTCACGCCGCTGGGCTGGTGCGCGCTCGCCCGGCCCTTTGCCGGAGAAAACCCATGGCTGTTCGTCTTTGCGGTGGCGGCCGTGGCGTTTCTCGCGGCGGCGGCGTGCAAACTGTGCGTCCGGCGCGATGTGGGCGCGGGCCTTGTGCGCGGGCGTGGCGGACGATCTACCGCGCACATAAGCCTTTGCGGCCCTATCGCGCTTGCGCTACGCCTGCAAAGGGGCATGGCGCTCGCATGGATCGCCGCGTATGCGCTGATGGGGCTCGTGATCGGGGCGCTTGCGCCCTCCATCGGCGCGATGCTCGACGGCACCGGGTTTTTGCCCGAGCTTTCGCAGGCGGTAGGCGGGGCGGGCAAGGCCTTTCTCGCAATTCTTTCCTACATCCTGGCCCAGGTGCTCACGGCCTATGCGATCATGGCGGTACTACGCCTGCGCGAGGAAGAATCGCTCGGCCGTACGGAGATGATGCTATCCCGCCCGGTGTCGCGCGCGCGCCTTATGGCAGGGCACCTGATCGTCGCGCACGGCGGCAGCGCGGTGGCGCTCGCGCTGTTTGGGCTGATGTCGGGGGATGCCGGAGCCGCGATGTTACGCCTTCCCGCGATCTGGGTGGTGGCATCCGCATCGGTATTCCTGTACGGCGTCGCGCCTAGGGCGGCGGCCCCGGCCTCGTGGGGGCTGTTCGGCGCGCTGCTGCTGCTCGAGTTTTTGTGGGAGATCCGGGCGATCGGCAGCGAAATCTTCATGCTCTCGCCCTTCGCGTGGGTATACCCCGGCGCGCCCATGTCGGCACTCGCGCTGGGGATCATCCTGGCAATGGGAGCGGCGCTTGCGTATGTGGGGATCGCCGCGTTTTCGCGCAGGGATCTGACGGCGTAGTTTTGCCTGAAATGCCTTGCATTTGGTATAATACCGGCAAAGGGGGATCGGTTATGAAAAAGAATACCGGCTATAAAGTGGGCATCGTGGGAACGGGGTTTGTGGGCTCCACAACCGCCTATACGCTTTTGCTTTCGGGTATGGTAAGCGAACTCGCCCTGGTGGATCTGAACCTTGAAAAGGCCCAGGGCGAGGCGATGGATCTGCGTCACGGCATTCCTCTGTGCCCGCCGGCCGAGATCCTTGTAGGAGACTATGAGTGCCTGAGCGGCAGCGACATCGTCATCCTCACCGCGGGGGTCAACCAAAGGGAAGGGGAGACGCGCCTTCACTTGCTCAAGCGCAACGAGGAGGTCTTTGCGTCCATCGTGCCCAAGGTGGTCGCCAACGCGCCGGATGCGATTTTGCTGGTGGTGACAAACCCGGTGGATATTCTCACGCACGTTACGCAGCGGCTGAGCGGCTTTGCGCCCGAGCGGGTGATCGGCTCGGGCACGGTGCTGGATACGTCCCGGTTGCGCTACCTGCTCAGCCAAGTCGTGGATGTGGACGCGGGCAACATCCACAGCTATGTTCTGGGCGAGCACGGCGATACGGAGTTTGTCGCGTGGAGCCTTACGAGCATCGCCGGCATGGAGCTTGACGAGTTTTGCGCAAACAACGGCTGCGCGCTCGGGGAAGGGAAGCAGGAAGCCCTCGAAAAAGAAGTGCGCGGGGCGGCGTACGAGATCATTCGCAGGAAGGGGTCGACATACTATGCGGTGGCTGTCGCGGTGCAGCGCATCGTCAGGGCCATCTTGCGGGACGAGCAGTCCATCCTCACCGTTTCTTCCAACGTCCGGGGATTGTACGGCGGCCTTGCGGACGTATGCCTTTCGCTGCCGTGCGTGGTGGGCGGCTCGGGCATTGTGCGGGTGATGAACGTGCCGCTTTGCGCCGAGGAGCACGCAAAGCTTGTGTACAGCGCCGACACCCTGCGCACGGCGCTCGACAGCTTGGAACGTTAAAACATGCATATGCTTGCAGTAAAAGGGGATGTCCACGCAATGGGCATCCCCCCTTATCAACTCCAGATGCGTTGCTAACGGCCTATACAAACGAAATATCCAGCGAGAGCTCGGCGATCAGATGCGCGTGCCGGCGATCCACGATTTTCTCTCCGTTGCGGTACAGATCTTTGATCTCGATGCCGGTGATCAGATTCGGCTCGCCCAGGTCGGATTCGTAGCCGCGTACGATCGAAGCCGGCAGAATGTCGCCGGTATAGTAGATTCCGTCGAAGCGGATGCCGCTCACCTTGCCGCGCCACTTGTCCACCGAGTACTTCGACGTGAGGATTTTGATGTCGATCAGCTTTTCGTCGGCCTCTTCGATGCGGATGTTCCGGTATAGGATATCGTGCACGTGCGCGCGATCTCCGTTGTGGATGGTGAACACCCCGCCGGACTGCCAGCCTTCCAGCTCGCAGTGGATCACGTCGATGTCCTCAAACGCGACGTCGCAGATCTCCTCGCAGCTGGTTTCATAGCCGATCTCGATCGCGTTGCCGCACT
>JAVBNW010000073.1:0-13090 GCA_031551255.1 Eubacteriales bacterium
GAGTTATATATACTAAAGTATGAGGGATCGGTGGCGGCAATCCCGCATGCGCGCATGCGGTATTGCCGCGTCATGCCGCCTCGATTTGCAAACCTGATAAAAAAGGTTTATCATAAAGCCATTGCGCGCGTGGGAGGGGATAGCCGGTGCTGCTCGGTTTTTTCAAAAAATACGGCTGGCAATACGTGCCGGGCGTGATTTTTTTGGTGATCAGCGCCTATTTGCAGATGCTCACGCCGCGCCTGCTTGGGCAAATCATCGACGGGCTCAGCACGGCCCTGATCGATAAAACCGCCATCTACCGGCTGGTGGGGTTTATGATGCTCACGGCGCTGGGCGTATTTGGCACGCGCTATATCTGGCGCTACTTCATCAACGGAAACGGCCGCAACCTCGAGGCCTATGCGCGCCAGCGTCTGTTTACGCATTTTCAGCACATGGGGGTGCACTTTTATGCGTACCGCAAAACCGGCGATTTGATGGCCTATGCGATCAACGACATCAACGCCATCCGCCAGACGTTTGGTCCCGCGGTGGCGATGCTGATCAACGGCATATCGCTGGGCGTTATGGCGGTTAACAACATGGCCACGGGCGTAAACCCGCGTCTGGCGGTGTTTGCGCTCGCGCCGGTGCCGGTAATCATCGCCGTGATGGTGGTGATGGGCAGGCAGGTCAGGGTGCGCTTTCGCAGGGTACAGGAGGCGTTTGCCGCAATTTCCGACCGCGTGCAGGAAAATATCTCCGGCCTTCGGGTGATCAAGGCTTACGTGCAGGAGGACGCCGAGGTGGAGCGCTTTGAGGAGCTCAATACGGCCTCTCGCGACGCGAACCTTTCCATGGTGCGCATGAGCGCGTCGATGTCTCCGGCGGTAGATTTGCTCTTTGGCGTAAGCTTTACCATCGGCCTCATCTACGGCAGCGCGCTCGTTCGCAGCGGCGCGATTACGCTGGGAGATTTTGTGGCCTTCAACGGCTATCTTGCGCTGATCGTGCAGCCGGTGCGCTCGGTGGCCCGCATTATCAATGTGTTGTCGCGCGGCTTCGCGTCGCTTCGGCGCTATAACGCCATCTTGGAAGTGCCGCCGATGATTCAGGATGGCATGGACGACGCGCCGGAGGGGCTCAACCACGCCGATATTCAGGTGCGCAACCTGTCGTTTCAATACCCGGGCGATGAGCGCTACGCCCTTGACGACATCAGCTTTCATTTAAAACCCGGCAAGAAGCTCGGCATTTTAGGGCGCACCGGTCGCGGCAAGACGACGCTTGTGAACCTGCTGGTGCGGCTTTATAACGTGCCGGACGGCGCCGTATTCATAGGCGGGTGCGACGCCAACAGGCTTTCGCTCGACCGCCTGCGCGTGCCGGTAGGCTATGTGCCGCAGGATAATTTTCTGTTTTCCTCCTCCATCGAAGACAACATACGCTTCTTCAGCGACGAGTACGGCCGCGAGCAGGTGGTGGAAGCCGCCCGTGCCGCTTCGGTTCTCTCGAACATCGAGGAGTTCCCCAATGGCTTCGAAACAGAGGTCGGCGAGCGCGGCATGAGCCTGTCCGGCGGGCAAAAGCAGCGCATCTGCATTGCCAGGGCGCTGATCAAGAAGCCCGCCCTGCTCATCCTGGACGACAGCCTTAGCGCCGTGGATGTGCGCACCGAGGCGGAAATCCTCAAAAACATCGGCGAGCAGACCGATAGAGGCGGCAGCGCGATCCTGATTGCCCACCGCATCAGCGCGCTGGCGGCCTGCGACGAGATCATCGTGCTGGATCACGGGCGCATCTTGGAGAGGGGCTCCCACGACGAGCTGATGGCGCACGGCGGGCTGTACGCCTCCATCGCCCGCGAGCAGATGGCCGCCGAGGACGAGGAGGTGGGGGCATGACCGATGCGATGAACGTACCTGCCCGGACCGAAAAAAAGCGCAGCATGGCGCGGCTGTGGCCATACCTGAAAAAGCGTATGCCCCTGCTCGTGGGCGGGGTGCTGCTCGCGGTGGTGATCAACGCCGCAGAGCTCTTAAAGCCGCTGATCCTCAAAGTGGTGATCGACGATTTCCTCGTGGCGAGCCGCGCGGACGAGGGGCTTCATTCGATCTTTGCGCTGGGCATAGGGTATCTGCTATGCGTGGCGGCGTCGGCGACGCTGAACGTCGTGCAGGCGATGCTGGTGAACACCATGGGGCAAGATACGCTCATGCGCATCCGCAGGGATGTTTTCCGCCACATCCAGCGTCTGCCGATGCGCACGCTGGACAGGTTTACCTCGGGCAGGCTCATCACCCGCGCGACGAACGATGTGGAGGGCCTAAATGAGCTGTTCGTGGACGTGCTGGTGAACGTCATCCAGGACGGGCTGCTGCTCGTGGGCATCGCGGGTATGATGCTTTTTATCAACTGGCGCCTCGCGCTGGTGGCGTTTGCCACCGTGCCGCTCATCGCGCTGGGCACGCTGATTATCAGGGGCAAGCTTCGGCGCAATTTCGTCAGAGTCAAGGCACTGGTGGCGCGCATCAATGGCTTTTTTGCCGAGAACATCTCCGGCATGCGGCTCGTGCAAATCTTTCGGCGCGAGCAGGAAAAGCAGCAGGAATTTTCGGAGCTTAACGAAGCTTACAAAAAGGCGACGCAGACGCAGGTGCGCCTTAACAGCTTTATGCAGCCGATGATGGACATCATCAGCGCCATCGGCATCGCCCTTCTAATCTTCTACGGCATGGGAGGCGTCGCCGAAGGCGCGCTGGAAATCGGCGTATTGTATGCATTTACGAACTACATCAAGCAGTTTTTCGCGCCGATTAACGATTTAGCGGAAAAGTATAATACCGTGCAATCCGCCGCGGTATCCTGCGATAGGGTATTTGAGTTGCTGGACGATGAGGACGGCGTGGAATCTCTGGAAATGGGCCGCGCGCTCGAGCGCACGCACGGGCGCGTAGAGTTTGAAAACGTGTGGTTCGCCTATAAAGGCGAGGAATGGGTTCTTAAGGATGTGAGCTTTGCGATCGAGGCCGGGCAAAACGTTGCGTTTGTGGGCTCTACAGGGGCAGGGAAGACCACTATCATCAACCTGCTCACCCGTTTTTACGACGTGCAACGCGGCCGTATCTTGCTCGACGGCACGGATATCCGCGCGTTCCGGTTGGAGGATCTTCGGCGGCAGGTTTCGGTAGTTTTGCAGGATGTGTTTTTGTTTTCCGGCTCCATCGCAGACAATGTGCGCCTGGGCGACCGGGAGATTGACGACGACATGGTGGACCGCGCGCTCTCCATGGCCGGCGCGGACGACTTTATCGGCAACCTGCCCGCCGGCATGGACGAGCCGGTGACCGAGCGCGGCGCTACGTTTTCTTCCGGGCAAAGGCAGCTTTTATCGTTTGCGCGGGCGATTGCGCACAATCCTTCCGTGTTTGTTCTCGACGAGGCCACCGCCAACATCGACACCGAAACCGAGCGGCTGATTCAAACCTCCATCGCCAGCATCGCCCAGGATCGCACCACCATCATCATCGCCCACAGGCTCTCCACCATCAGGGATTGCGACAACATTTTCGTTCTTCGGCGCGGGCGCCTGGCCGAGCAGGGCAACCACGCGCAGCTGCTCGCCGCCGGGGGAATCTACGCGCGGCTTCACAGCATGAGCGGGCTTGTGGCGAGGTGAAAAGACGAAGGCCTTCGGCGACCAAAGGGCATGATGCCCTTTGGAATCTCCGCCTTGAGAATTCCAGTATAAAGGCGTTCGTCGGCTTTTCTGCTTATTCTGCGCCTGCCTTGGCTACCTCGCCGCGAGGGCGCAGAGACCACAATAGCGACGCGTGCCAGCCCGCAAGGAAGAGCACGCCTTGCCGGAAGCCTACATGGTGCGCTTCCAGCCGGTTGAGCCACTCCCCGCCGATCCTTATGCCGCCTGGGAAAAGCGAAAGCAACAGCCGCAATACGTAGAAACCGCCCGTGAACGTTACGACAAGTGAAAAGATAAAGATGGCCACCCTGCCCGTTTGGACCGGGCGGTGCGCGAGCGCGCCCAGCGCCGCGCCCAGCGCGATGAGCGCGCCGATGTGCAATACGAGGAACAGGCGATGCGGCGGCTGCGGCACGGGGCCGCCGAAGCGCATCCTATACACCGTGCTCAGCAAAAGACCCGTCGCCCAAAGCGCCAGAAACCCCGCCGACAGCGTCGCGATCGGGTACGGCTCAACCTTGCGCCGCGGCTGCAAGGTCAGCGCCGAGCCCAGCAGCGCGAAGAGATACCAGGCCGTTGCGAGCTCCGCGTCGCGGAACCGGTTACCGACCAGGGCCAGCGCCAGCATCGTCCCGCTGAGCAGCGCGGCGAGGATGCCCAACAGCAACAGCAGCCGCTTTTGCGGGCGCGGCTTTATACAGTCGGCCCGGGTGATCGCGATGCCGCCGAGCGCGAGGGCCCCGAGCATTTGCGCCGCCTGAAACCACGGCGCGATGCCGGGTTCGGCGATGAGCCGCCGCGCAAAGGCGAAGTACAGAAAATCCTGCGCGGCCATCGACAGCGCGTAGGCCGCAATGGGATACAGTATGATCGGCAGGTTCTTGCGCTTTAACATCCTGAATCCCTCCTCGCCGAGGTCATGATAACCGTCCGCTATATTTATGAAAAGCCTATCGTATCCCAACCCCAAAGGAGGTGCGGACGAGAGAGGAATATTTTCGCAGGGCAAGGAGGCGAAAGGTGGCTGCCCTTCGGGATACGCCTTGGGCTTTTCATGCCGGCAGCTACGCCGACTGAAATCAGGCGCAGCCATGCCGAAAATGATGCGCTCGCATGCTCTGCATTGTGGGTTTGGTCGACGATATGTCTGGAACATGCCGCAATCCCGCATAATCAAAACAGTGCCAATGCGAACAGTTAGGCTTTTCCCTTCCGGCACCTGTTGTTGCGGCGATGGATTTCAATTTCAAAACCGACATGAAGATGATCGATACGGCGGCTTCAAACTATTGGTTGATGATCCGGTCGATCGCGTAGTTGATCGAATCGCCGCCGTAGATGCCGTAGCCAACGTAGGAACCCAGATTGTTCAGGGTTCTCCATTTTTCCGACGACAACGCCCAATAGCCGTCCTCGCCATAGATGATCGTTTCCAGCTCTTCGGGGTCTTGCTCAGCCTGAGAATAAAAGGCGGTTTCGCGCATGCCACCGCTCTTTCGCTGCTCTACGCGCCAAGTCCAGACGATATTGTCCGGATAAGGTTCCTCCAGGGGTTCCTCGGTAAGCAGATCGGTCATGACAAAGCTGTCGCCTGCGGATTGATACATGGCCCAACTATGAGATGCCGCCCAATTTCTCCAACAACCGAGTATTTTTTCGTTTTGGAAGTCAATCGCGGGATTGGGAATTTCTGAAAAACTTTCACAGGTTTGATAGTCGCTGTCCGCAGCCAAATAACACGAATATGTTACGAGGCCCTGCGCACCGAAATGCCCCTGCTTGACCAGGATATCGGTTTCCCCATCAAAATTTACGTCGGCCAGAATCAAGCCGCCGGTCGCGGTTCCGGTTCTGCCGGTCACTTCGACAACTTGCTTAGATGCATACTCGCCGCCCGCTCTCTCCAAGATCAAGACTTTTGTTTCAAAGCATTCTTCGTGCGAAAGTTGCGTTTCTGGGTTCATCACCTTGTCGCTTTCCACAAGCTCGAAAATCCGACCGTCTTTAACAATTTTTACATATTGCTTGATCTTGCCCTCAAACCGATTTTCGATGAAGCTTTTGCCCAGCATGGATGCGCTGGAAAGATTGTTGCCATCGGAAACAAAAGCGTCTTCGCTGTACGTTATTTCGAAATAGGAGAGCCTCTTTGCGAAATCAAACGAGGGGCATATATCCGAATGGATCTTCAAGGCCCTCAGTTCGCTCATATTCGCTAAAATATCGACATCCTCCTGCGGAACGGGTTGATCGTACCGGATACACAGGTATCGAAGCCTGGGGAAAAGGGCGGGAATATCGCGCAATGTTTCGATGAAATCGTCTACGACCAGGAAGAGCCAGTCAGAGCACTGCGCCAGATCCTGCGCCGATATATCCTCCGGCGCTTTCTCAAAATGGGTCGCGAGGGCTTTTTGTACGGAGGGATCGTGAAAAGCATACCTTTCCGGCGTCGGCGAAGGGCTGCTCTTGGCGGGGCTTAGCGTCGCGGCGGAGTTGACGGCGCCCGAGGCGCTGCCGCCGGTTGTCTCGGCTGCCGGTGGACGCATTTGGCAGGCTGCGCATACAAGACAAGTCAAGAAAAACACGGCGCCCAACGCTCGCTTTGTCATTGCATTTCCTCCTGCGAATGTAAGCCGCCGCTGACGATCCCGAAGCATCGTCCGCAGCGGCTCATGGAATCATTTAAAGGACCGAGTCTACTCGATCTTCACCGCGAACGGGCCGTTGGCCTTGACCGTTACGCGCAGCGCGTCGCCATCCTGTACAAAGGGAAGCGATTCGCCGGTAAGCAGCGAAACCTTTTTTACGTCGAACGCGTGAAACGCTCCCTTGGCGAGCGTCTCTATCACGGTTACGCCGCCCTGCGGAGCATCCAGCGCGATTGCGTACAGCGCGCCGCCCTTGGTCGTGAAGCGGATGTCGCGCCCGGTATAGCCGCGCTTTTCGTTATCGGTAAAGCCGCCCTCGCGCACCTTGGTGGGGCCTTCGCCATACACCGCGAACGGCCGGGTGCCATAGATCGCCTCGCCGTTAACCCTAAGCCACGCGCCCATCGCGCGGAGCAGCCTCTCGTCCTCTTCGTGAATGGTTCCGTCGGCCTTGGGGCCTACGTTCATCAGCAGCGCGCCGTTTTTCGAAACGATATCGCACAGGTCGCCGATGATTTCGTTCGGCTCTTTCCACGCCTGGTCTTCGGTATAGCCCCACGAGTTGCGCGCGAGCGCGGTATCGCTCTGCCAGAAGGGGTAGCGCGTATCGGCGAGCTGCCCCCGCTCCACGTCGAACACCGCCATGCTGGGCTCGAGGCCCTGCACTTTGTAGATGAGCGCGACCTCTTCGCCCCACTGGGCCGCGCGGTTGTAATAGAATGCGACAAAGCGTTTTAAGTGTTCGCGCATGGGGTTAATCTTGATCCACCAATCGAAATACCAAATCTTGGGGCGGTAGTTGTCCACCAACTCGGCGCAGCGCGCGAGCCAGTCGTCCATAAATGCCTGCGTGATACCGCCCGTGTAGATTTTATTTTCGTTATCCTCGGGGTTTGGCCCCATGGGGCCGTAAAAATCGGCATACTCAGGGTTAAGCACGTCGGAAGGGAACTCCCTGCCGCCGTTCATGAACCACCAGTGCTCGATTCTGTGCGAGGAAAGACCCTTGACGAGGCCCCGCTTTTCGAACTGTGCATGCAGCTCGCCCAGCACGTCGCGCTTGGGGCCCATTTCGTAAGCGTTGAAGCGGCAAAGCTTGCTCTTGTACATCTGAAAGCCGTCGTGGTGCTCCGCCACCGGCACCACGTAGCGCGCGCCCGCCTCCTGAAAAAGATCCGCCCAGCGTGCAGCGGAAAAATCCGGCGCGGTGAACATGGGGATAAAGTCTTTGTAGCCGAATTTTGTGTGCGGGCCGTAGGTATCCACGTGGTGCTGAAATTCCCTCGAGCCCTGCTGGTACATGTTGCGCGAGTACCATTCGTTGCCGAACGCCGGCACCGAGTAGAGTCCCCAGTGGATGAAGATGCCAAACTTGTCGTCCATGAGCCATGAAGGCGTTTTATAGCCCCGCAGCGATTCCCAGGTAGGTTTAAAAGGCCCTTGCACGTTGACTTCGTCGACTTTTTTCAGCCATGCGTCTACCATATGCATACCTCCCTTATGTGGCCTTTACAGGCGGTTAAGTGCGGTCGGTTTTGTTAAAAATAGTATAGCATGGCGGCTTAGGGCAAACAAGAAGGGATTGCCCTTCGTCTCGGGAGGAGCGGTTTGCAATAAAAAGCGGCGCCCCTGTGGACGCCGCCGCTCTTCGTGGTGTAAGCAAATACCTTTACTTTACGCCAGCACCTTCTCCGTTTCGTGCAGCTGCTCGCGGATCGCGATCTTCTGCGGGCACTTTTCCTCGCACTGGCCGCAATCGATGCAGGCGGATGCGTTTTCATACTTCTGCCAGTCCGACTTGCCGATGTTTGCGTACTGGCCCTTCGCGTAGTCGGTGAGCCCGTATACGCGGTGATAGTTCATCATCTCAAAAATCTGCGGGATGCCCACGCCCTGTGGGCAGGGCATGCAGTAGTTGCAGCCGGTGCAGTAAAGCTCGGCGCGCTTTTTGTTTTCTTGCATCGCGGCAGCCACCCGCGCAAGCTCGTCATCGCTTAGCGGCGCGGCATTGGAGAGGATTTCGGCATTCTGCTCCACCTGCTTCATATTGCTCATGCCCGACAGCGCGCAGCTCACGCCCGGATGCGCCAACACAAAGCGCAGCGCTATTTCGGGGCTTGAGGATACCTTGCCGGGCAAAAGGCCCGAAATTGCCTCGGACGGGAAGCCCAGGCGTCCGCCGCCCACAGGCCCCATGATCACAACCCCCAGGCCCTTTTCGTGGGCGTAGGAAATCGCGTCCTCGTTGCGGCGGTCCAGCAGGTTGTACTGGCACAGCACCGACGCGAAGTCCCCCGCGTCGATGATCTTTTGCATGTTCTCCGGTTCGTCGTGGAACGAAAAGGAAAGGTTCTTGATCAGGCCCTCGTCTCTGAGCTTGTAGGCTTCGGCGAGCGGCCCTTTGGAGATCGTCTCTTCAAACGATTTCCACGAGATGCCCCACAGGTGGTAAAAATCGATGCAGTCGGTATCCAGGTTTTTTAGCGAGCTCTCCAGTCGCTTGCGAAAATCCGAGGCGGAGTCGTTCTCGACCGGATTTTTTGTGGATAGCATGATTTTATCCCGCCAGCCCTTGATCGCCTTGCCGACGATCACCTCGGATTCTTTTTCGCAGTAATAGGGCGCGGTGTCGATGTAATTGACGCCCAGTTCAAACGCGCGGCGGATGATGCGCACGCCTTCGTCGTGATCGAACGAGCCGTCTTCGCGCTTGGGCAGGCGCATCGCCCCAAAGCCCAGCGCCGAGATCTTTTTGCCGGTCTTGCCAAATTCGCGGTATTGCATTTTTCTACCTCCATATATATAAAATGAAATTGATTGGCATTTATCATATCATTCCGGGGGCTGCTTGTATAGACAGCGGTATCGAAAGATTCTATACTATAATATAAAGGGTTGTTCACGCACGCGCTACGTTTTGAAGGAGGCGGCATCATGCCCGGATTTCCACGCACGACGGTCGGCGGCCTGTCTTTGCCCCGCATGCTCGCGGGTTCGAACTGGATCTTCGGCTACAGCCACACGTCCCCGGCGGCGGACGCGTACATCCGCCGGATCAACTACAACCGCGAGGCCATCGCCGATATCCTGGAAGTGTTTCTTAACAACGGCATCGACGCGGCCATTTTGGGCGTTTCGCGCAACCCCATCGCGCAGGACGGCGTGAAACTGGCTCAGGATCGCACCGGCAAAAAGTTGATTGTCATCGACACTATCATGCCCAACGTCGACGACAATCCCCAGGCGCGCCGCGAAGCTGAGGAGGCCGTGCTCGAGTCGAAAAAGGCGGGGGCTACGTTCTGCCTACCGCACCACATGGCGGTCGAGCAATTGGTCAACAAAAACAAGCACACGATGGACCGCCTGCCCGACTATCTTTCCATGATCAGGCAGCAGGGCATGATCCCCGGCCTGTCCGCACACATGCCGGAGGTGATCGTGTACTCTGACGAGCAGGGCTACGACGTGGAGACGTATATCCAACTGTACAACTGCATGGGCTTTTTAATGCAGGTGGAGATCGAATACATCCACAAGGTGATCTGGAACGCGAAAAAGCCCGTGATGTCCATCAAGCCTATGGCCGCGGGGCGGTGCTCGCCTTTTGTGGGCATCACGTTCTCGTTCGCGACGCTGCGCGAGAAGGACATGGTGTGCGTAGGCTGCATGACGCCTGCCGAGGCCGCCGAAGACATCGAAATCGGCCTTGCCGCCATCGAGCGCCGTCCGCCGGACCTGGAAGGCCGCGCAAGCCCCAGCAAGACCGCGATCATGCAGGGGTAAAAGGGGTAAAGCAGTCCCAATGCGTATGCGTATGGAAGAGACAGGAGGATGGCGTATGGAAACCTCGCCGGCAACGCCTATGCGCTCTAAACTTGCGCCTGTGCTCGGCGTTATCGGCCTATTGGGCTCCCTTTTGGCCGTGCTCAGTTTTTTGCTGCTGATCTTCGTGATGCTGCCCGTGTGGTTCCGCTATGTTCCCCAGGGGCTGCGGGGGATACTGTCGGGCCCGATGCTGCTGGTGCTGGCGGGGGCGTCCATGGCCTTATCCGCCGCATCGGGCCTTTGCAGCTACTTGAAGGGCAAGGAGGGGCTGCAGGCGATCGGGGGCATCGTCTCTGCCATAGCCCTTGGCTTGCTGGGCCTGTGCCTGTTCATCGCGGCGGTCGTGTTTCGCAATGTCTTCGTGATCATGCGCCTCGATGCCGTCCCCGTTCTTTTCTCAGGGGTTCTGCCCGTGCAGCTGGGGCTCTTGGCCTGCATCGGCTGCGGATTGACCTCCATCGCCGCGGGGATCGCCGCAGGGAATGGAACGGCGTGCAGGGTGATGGCGTTGATAAGTGCGGCGGGCTTCGCCTTTGCGTTTGTCTTCTTTTGCGTGGCGCTGTTCTTTCCCTTCTATCAGATGCTGGGCAAATTTCTGCCGCTGGGCATCGCGTTGGTTCCCTTTGCGCTGTCCGCGCTGCTAACGTCACCCAGGCAGGGTTCTAGGTAACCGCTCAACCTGGGGTGAGTCTTGTCTTCCCAGGGCTACGGCCTGCGCTAGGTTGGCGCGTTGAGGAAAAGGGAGTCGTTCGATCGTCATTCAACCCCGCGCAGAATGCCGGATTTCGAGTGCGGGCTGCGCGCAGGTTATGCTCATTGTGCACAGACAATAGAGGTTGAAGAACGTATAGGCGGTCGACATGCGCGCGCGAGATGAGCGGATGTGCCTATGTTTTGTTTGCCGATATCAGAATTTCGCATCTTGAATGGATGTCGTTTTGTCCATAGTATGTTTTTCTATAGGTTTAGCAAAACAAAAAGGTTGATGACACAATATGTTTACTTTCGAAACGGACAGGTTGATTTTAAGAACGTTCACTCACGATGATTGGCAAGATTTATATGATTATTTATCTCTTGACGAAGTGTTGAAATTTCTTCCAAAATGGAAATGTACTGAAGATGAATGTAAATCGATTTCAATAAAACGATCGGAAGACGATACTATTTGGGCTGTATGCCTTAAAGAGACGGGGAAAATGATAGGCCACGTCGATATTCGCCAAGAGTATGATCCCGAAGATCGCATTTACGAAATAGGTTACGTTTTTAGTCCGCGGTATGCTGGAAGAGGCTATGCAACCGAAGCCTGCCGGAGGATTATCGAGCATGGATTTGCGGAGTTAAACGCGCATCGGGTTATCGCAAGCACTCACGTTGAAAACACCTCCTCCTGGAGATTATTGGAACGGTTGAAAATGCATCGTGATGATCAGTTTTCTGAAAGCTTTTATATACCAAAACTTCCAGGCGATCAATCAATTTGGAAAGATGAATATTTTTATAGCATTTTAGGAAGCGAATGGAATGAAAATTGAAGCCGTTTTTACTTTTTTAACTTTCACCAATAATTTAAAACTTTTGCCGGCTTCCTAGTAAGAGATATTTACTGCATTGGCCGGTTGACAATTTTTGCTCAGCTTTTTTAGTTGTTTTCGGGGCTTTCACCGTATTGTCGCGCGAAAGCTAACCATTCCCCCAAAAGCCTGAGCGTCATGAGAAAAATTGTTATGAGTTTGCTTAAAAAGTATACAACGTCAAGGAAAAGCTGCAAACGCCTCAGGGTCATCGCCTCATTCAGGTCGGACTTCTTGCTTAACATTTTTTCTGATGGGTAAATGTTATAGCCATGAACAGAGGCCGAGAGGCGGTGGACTTTCACGCTCTCATAGTCTATAATGATTCTTAGGAAAGATAGGGGAAGGTCCCTTTCCCAAGGAGGAAATGCTCATGCCCAAATTTCCGCGCACTACGGTTGGCGGCGTTTCTCTGCCGCGCATGCTCATCGGTTCCAACTGGCTTCTGGGCTATAGCCACACGAGCGTCGCCGCTGACAACTATATCAACCAGATCAACCGCAACCGCGAGGCGATCGCCGATATTCTAGAAACCTTCCTCGCCTTTGATATCGACGCGGTGATGGCTCCGATATTTGCCAACCCGGTTCTGCAGGACGGCGTCAAGCTCGCCGAGGACCGCACCGGCAAAAAGGTGATCATGATCGATACGCCGATCCTTAACGTGGACGACAACCAGGCCGCCCGCGACGAGGCGCGCAAGGTCATCGAGGGTTCGCGCAAGGCGGGCTGCACGTTCTGCTTCCCGCATCACTCGTCGGCCGAGCAGTTGGTCAACAAAAATAAGCACACCATGGACCGTTTGCCCGACTACCTTTCCATGGTGAGGGAAAACGGCATGATTCCCGGCCTATCCGCGCACATGCCCGAGCTGATCGTGTTTTCCGACGAGCAGGGCTACGATGTAGAGTCGTACATCCAGATCTACAACTGCATGGGCTTTTTAATGCAGGTGGAGATCGAATATATTAATAAGGTGATCTGGAACGCGAAAAAGCCCGTGATGTCCATCAAGCCCATGGCCGCGGGGCGCTGCTCGCCGTTTGTCGGCATCACGTTCTCGTTTGCGACGCTGCGCGAGAAGGATATGGTGACCGTGGGCTGCATGACGTCCGCCGAGGCCGCCGAGGATATCGAGATCGGCCTTGCCGCCATCGAGCGCCGCCAGCCGGATCTCGAAGGCCGCTCAAGCCCCAGCAAGACCGCCATTATGCAGGACTAAAACAGACTGCACGATTTTCCAACACTATAGATTCTTCCGTCGGGCCGCCGACCGCCGGCCCCCCGCGCATGTGAAGGGGATAAACCCCCCAGCCACCGCGCGGGCCCCCACCGCGGGTGAGAACAGAAAGCCC